>CBIHOS010000065.1:0-20564 GCA_966211945.1 uncultured bacterium | reverse complement strand
GGTTGTCCCAACCCGGCCTGTCTCGATCGTCGTTCCACTCGTACACGTCCGGCGGTGCCGGCGGCGCTTTCTGCGCGGCGGTCCAGTGCCGGACGATCTGCCGCACCGGCCCACGCAGCCACACGGTGTCCTGGGCGACGCGCAGGCCGGCCAGCATGAGGACCGCCGGCAGCACGTGCGGCAGCGTCTCGTCGTCGTAGTTGCGCATCGCGATCCACAGGGCGTTGCGCGCCAGCACGAAGCGCTTGTGCGCCGCCGGCTGCGTCGAGACGGTGGCGCCGTGCCGGTGATACGCCACCGCGTCGGCAGCGGTCCGGATCCGGTGCCCCGCCATCCGCAGCCGCCAGCCCAGGTCCACGTCGTCGTAGTAGGCGAAGAGGGCGGGGTCGAAACCGCCGGCCTCGTCGTACGCCGCACGCGTCACGGCGAACGCGCCGCCGTTGGGGAAGAACGACTCGGCCAGCGCCGTGCCCGGCACGAACGGTGTGCCGAAGTGTTCCTGGTAGCCACGCGCTTCGAAGCTCGCCGTCCCGCGCACGAAGTCGATGCGGGTGCCGTCCCAGCTCATCACCCGGGCGCCGGCGCAGGCGGTGCGCTCGTCGAGCGCGTCGACCAGTCGCGACACGAACGACGGCTCGAAGCGCATGTCGTTGTTCACGAACAGCAGGACGTCGCCGGTCGACGCCGCCACGCCGGCCTCGTTGCCGCCGGTGAAGCCGCGGTTCTCCTGGAGCTCCACGATCCGCACTTCGGGAAAGCGGGTCCGGAGCAGCGCGACGCTGTCGTCGGTCGAGCCGTTGTCCACGCAGATGCACTCGAGCAGGTCGCGCGGGTAGTCGAGCGCGCGCAAGGACGAGAAGCACGCTTCGAGGTGCTCGCGGCCATTCCAGTTGACGACGATGATCGACACGCGCGGCCTGGTGAGCGGCACCGGCACGCGGTCGCCTCGATCCGACCTGTCCTGCAGCGGACGGTCGCCGAGGCGATCGTCGAGCGGCGCGGGCGCCGCGATGGCAGGCGACGACCCGTCGCTCGATCGACCCGCGACCAGGTAGGGACGCGCCGCCGCCGCGTCCGAGGCCGCGTGCTGCCACGCCTCACGCTCGCGCGCGAGCGCGGGCAGTTCGTGCGCGACGGCGAGCAGCGCCGCGAGGGGCATCGCGGTGCCGACCTCGTCGGCCGGCCAGAGTCCCTCCGGCGGCGGGCCGCCGAGGCTGGTGCGCACGCGGCTCGCCAGCGAGGCGCGACCCCAGTCGCCGCCGAACACCACGCGGAGCGCGTCGACGCCCGTGGCCCGCCAGGCCGCTGCGAGCAGGGCGACCAGGCGGACGCAGAGTTCGGGGCCGACGGCGTCGGCAGCGGCGTGCGCCAGCGGCAGGCGCAAGGCGGCGCGCCAGCGCAGGAACGCATCGGCGGCGGGCGTGAAGGGGTAGGAGACAGCGGTCACCGCGATCGCGGGGCGCGCGGTCCAGGCGATCGACGCGCCGGCGCGCGTCAGCCGGGCGGCGAGATCGTCGATCACGCCGTGCGACCACAGCGACGCATCGATGCCGCCGGCGTCGAGCACTGCCTCGCGCTGCAGGGCCCACACCGGCGCGGTCGTCGATGCCGGTGGTGCCGCGCTGCGGCTCGCCTCGATCAGCCGCGCGGCCCAGTCGTCGATCGCCCCGGTCGCGGACGCCACCGGCGGGCCGGTCGGGACGACGAGCGCCGACGACGCGACGGCGTCGACCAGCGTCTGCAGCGTCTCGTCGTCCGGCGCGGCGTGCACGTCGGCCACCAGGATGTGCGGCGCCATCGTGCGGCCGATCCCGTCGGCGATGCAGGCGGCTTCGCCGCGCGGCGCCGACGGTTCGTCGCGCGCCAGCACGATCTCCACCTCGCGGTGCAGCGCGCGTGACAGGCGTTCGCGCCAGGCCGCGCCCGCATCGTCGGAGGGCCACCGTGCGCCGTGCAGGATGACCGCCAGCCGTGGGGTGCTCACGAGCCGACGGGCTCCGGCGTGCCGGCCGGCGTCAACTGCCAGGTGCCGCCGAGCGTCACCTTGCCGAAGCGTTCGAGGGTGCCGCCTTCGGTCACGGTGAACGTCGCGACGCGCTCGCGGTGGTCGAAGGGCTCGACCAGGTGGTAGTCGTAGGCCGAGACCGACACCACGTAGCGGCCCGGCAACAACGGCAGGTGATCGATCGTGTAGCGGACCTCGCCGTCGCCTTCGACACCGGCGATGGCGAGACCGGCGGTGCGGGTGTTGGGCCCGGTCAGGTGCGTGCCGTCCTCGTGATAGACCGCCAGCCCGAACACCGGCCGCGAGACGAGCGCCGGGGCACGATAGGCGAAGGCGATCGTCAGCGTGTCGCCGGTGCGGACGCTCGTGACCGGCTGGCCGGCTGCGTCCAGGAGTGACACGTGCGGGATTTCCACCTCGCGCGAGCCCCAGCGATACTCGCCGGCGACCTCGCCGCTGGCCGCCGCGATCTGGTGATACCGCGCGATGACGTCGGCGGGCGGGCCGAGCGCCACCAGCTCGCCGCGCTGCAGCAGGCAGGCGCGCGTGCACAGCCGTTCGACCAGCAGCAGGTCGTGCGAGACGATGACGACGGTCACGCCCTGCGCCTGGAACTGCTTGATCTTGCGCAGGCACTTGCGCTGGAACGCTTCGTCGCCGACGGCGAGCGCCTCGTCGACGAGCACGATCTCCGGGTCGAGGTGGGCGGCCACCGCGAAGCCGAGGCGCATGTACATGCCCGACGAGTAGTTGCGGACCGGCGTATCGATGAAGCGGCCGAGCTCGGCAAACTCGACGATCTCGTCGAACTTCGCGCGGATCACGTCGGCCGGCACGCCGTGCAGCGAGGCGTTGAGGAAGACGTTCTCGCGGCCGGAGAGATCGGGGCTGAAGCCGGCGCCGAGCTCGAGCAGCGACGTGATGCGGCCGGTCGTGGCCACCCGGCCGGCATCGGGCTCGAGAATGCCGGCGATGATCTGCAGCAGGGTGCTCTTGCCGCAGCCGTTGTGGCCGATGAGGCCGAGTGTTTCGCCGGCGGCGACCTCGAAGCCGACCTCGCGCAGCGCCCAGAACGTCTCGCGCGCCTCGCGCCGGCCGCCGACGAGGCCCACGAGGCGCTCCTTCAGGCCGCTTCCGCCCTGGTGGTAGAGCGTGAAGCGCTTGGACACGCCATGCAGCGCGACGGCCGGGGCAGACACTCCCGAAGTATAGCCAGCCGCGCCGGCCCTACCGGCCGCGGATCCACTCCTCGGTCACGATCGCGTGGTTGATGACCTTGCGCGAGTCCGACGTGTAGACGAGGTGGATGCGGCCATCGCTCGCCTGCAGGGCGACCGGATAGGCGAAGCTGTTCTCGCCGGTCGCGAGCACGCGCTTGACCGGGTAGGACCGGTCCTGGTCGTCGGACAAGGCCAGCATCAGCGGCGTCCGCTTCCACATGTGGTCGTTGTAGACGAGGAGCAGGGCGCCCGACTTCAGCTTCAGGAAGTCGATGGCGGAGTTCGGATTGGGGAACGCCGAGTTGGCGCCCTGGGTCCAGGTGCGGCCACCGTCCTTCGACTCGGCCCGCACGAGCCAGCCTTCGGTCGTCGGGCCGTACCCGCCACCGCGCCGCGCGTATGCCACGAGGTGTCCGGGGGAGAGTTCGACGACGCCGGGTTGGATGTTGCCGTTGGCGGACGTGATCTCGCCGAGCGTGGACCAGGTCTCGGCGCTCGGGTCGAACTTCAGGAAGCGCGACGTGCTCTTCGGGCCGACCTGTTCGGTGTCCATGCCGTCCTCGAAATACACCGGCAGGAGGTAGCTGCCGTCGAGCAGCACGATCGGGCGGTTGCGGACCATCATGCCGGCGTCGAGCGCGACAGGAAACGCGTCCGACCACGTTGCTGCCAGGTCCCGGGAGACCTTCGCCTGGATGCGCGAGGTGCCCCACGTGTCGCCGAACCGGACGACGTAGAACAACCACACCAGCCCGTCGGGCGCCTGCCAGATGACGCCGTTGCCCACCGAGCGGAACGGGTCCTTGGCGATCGCCTTCGGTGGCGTCCAGTTCCGGCTGCCCTTGGCGAGCCGGGAGCCGAACACCGTCGTGTCCTTCGCGTACTCGCCCTGGCCGCCGTAGTAGACCAGGTACAGGTCGCCATTGGAGAGTTCGGTCAGGGAGGCCGGGTGCTTGTACGGACCGGTCCGGGTTTCCGGGCCGAACACCTTGGTGATCACGGGCCGCGGCGCCGCCGCGCGCAACGGCAGCGGTCCGCCCACAAGGGTCAGGGCGATGGCGAGGCCGGCAAGCAGCGTCTGACGCATTTCAGAGACCTCCAAATGGCCGGCTACTGGCCGGCGGGAACACGGGCGGTACAATGCGGACACCCGGATGCCAGCCCGAACCCTTCGTCCTCCTGCCGCCACGGCCCGCCAGGCGGGCACTCGCGCGCGCGACGACAAGTACTACTCGAAGGTGATCGGACGGGCTCTCGAGATCCTAGCCGCGCTTCGCAAGCACGACCAGCCGATGGGGCTGGCCGAGATTGCCGCGCACGTCGGCCTGGCGAAGAGTTCGGTCTTCCGCCTGCTCCACACGCTCGAAGTCTCGAGCTACGTGGAGCGGACGTCGGATGGCGCCTACGGCCTGTCCTCCGACCTCCGCGTGTGGGGCGACGGCAAGCGCGTGACAGACCTGGTCGCCGCGGCGATGCCGCACATGCGCGCCCTCAGCCGCGAGTTCGGCGAGACCATCACGCTGGCGATGCACTTCGACAACCGCATCGAGGTCGTGGCCACGCTGGACAGTCCGCACCTCATTCGCATGGCGAACACGGTCGGCCGCATCCTGCCCCCGCACGCCAGTTCGCTCGGCAAGGCGATCACGGCCCACCAGCCCGAGGATGTCGTCGAGCGACTGCGGCGCAGCTACGGCAACCACCGCTTCACCGAGCACACGATTACCGACGAAGTGGCGCTCAAGCAAGAGTACGAGCGCGTCCGCACCCAGGGGTTCTCGACCGACGGCGAGGAGAGCGTCCTCGAAGGATCGTGTTTCGGCGCGGCGGTGAAGGGCCCCGACGGCACCGTGATCGCGGCGATCAGCCTGTCGCTGCCCAAGATGCGCCTGCGCGACAAGGTGATGCAGAAGAAGATCATCACCGCGGTGCGCGACGCTGCCGCGGCGACCGGCCGCGCTCTCGCGCGCGCGTAGTTGGGCCGCGTTCGGACAACGGGCCCTACCGGCTGTAGGTAGGGCCGGCTGCCCGGTGCGCCGCAGCCACGGGGCGAAGGCGGGTCCCAGCCCGGCCGCCTTCAATGCGTCAACGTCCACTGACGTAGTTTCTCCACGGTGAAGCCAGGCGCCGTGATCAGATCCAGCAGCGCCCGCTCCTCGGCACGCACGGCGTCGCAGGCCGCCGCCACCTCGCCGGCAATCGCCTCGGGCACGGCCAGCAGGCCGTTGACGTCGCCGTGCAGCAGCGTGCCCGGTTCGATCGACAGTCCGTGGACAGTGACCGGCACGTCCACGTCGAGGATGACCGGCTGCCCGTGCGACACCACGAAGCCGGGGCAGAAGTACTGGAAGCCGCCGAGCGCCTCGACCTCGCGCACGTCCCGCAGGCCGCCGTCCGACACGCAGCCGACCGCGCCGAGCGCCTTCGCGATGGTCGCCATGATCTCGCCCATGTGGCAGCCCTTGCGCGGGTCCGGGCCGACGTCCTTGATTACCAGTACGGCCGGTTTGGGCGCCGCCTCCAGGGCGGCCCAGAGGCCGATCAGTCCTGCTCCGTCGCTCCTGCCTTCGGTCGTGCTGTCGGCCGTGCACGTCACCGCGTAGCCGACCATCGTCCCCAGTTGCGGAAACGCGCAGCGGAGGTCGCGATCGGCATAGCCGTCGATGCGCCGGCGGACGCGGAAGCGCTCGATGGCGTTGGCGACCGTCGGGCTGTCGATGGCGGCGAGTACGGCCAGCTGGCCGGGCGTCAGGGTGGGCATGGCGCGATGGTACGCGCGGACCCGGCCCGGTGACCGCCGCGCACGGGATCGGGCCGGAACGCGCGAGGAGTGGCATTTATAAAACACATGGTGTAGAAAATGGAACGTCTTTCAAAATGGCATCAGCGCGCTCCCTCCCGGAGGCTTCGACAATGTTCGCCCCCGTCCGCTCGTCCTTCGCCCTCCTTCTCTGGATGTGGGGGCTCGCGGTCCCTGTCTACGCACAGGGCCCGGCCGTCCCACTCGACCTGACCAGCACCACCATCGTCGTGGCCGCCGATGCCAGTCCCCGCGAGCGGGCGGCCGCGACGATGCTCCTCGAAGAAGTGCAGCGGCGGTCGCGCGCCCGCTGGACGATCGGCAAGGCCGGCAACGGCCCCGCCGTCCATGTCGGCCGGCTCGCCACGCTCCGCAAGGGACCGGCGGCGTCGCGCCTGCAGGGCGCCGCGCCAGGCCCCGAAGGCTATCGGCTCGTCTCGTCCGCCGACGGCGTGATCGTGGCGGGCGCCGACGAGCGCGGCGTGCTGTTCGGCGTCGGGCGGCTGTTGCGCGCGCTCGAGATCGGCCGCGACCGCGTCGTGCTGCCGGCCGCGCTCGATCTCACCGAGACGCCGGTCGTCGCGCTGCGCGGGCACCAGCTCGGATACCGGCCCAAGACCAACTCCTACGACGCATGGGACGCGCCCCAGTGGGAGCAGTACATCCGCGACCTCGCGATCTTCGGCACCAACGCCATCGAGCTGATTCCGCCGCGGTCCGACGATGCCGCCGACAGCCCGCATTTCCCGCGTCCGCAGATGGAGATGATGGTCGAGATGTCGCGCATCGCCGACAAGTACGGCCTCGACGTCTGGGTGTGGTATCCGGCCCTCGACGAGGACTACACCTCCGAGGCCAGCATCGTGAAGGCGGTGGCCGAGTGGGAGGGCGTCCTGAAGCAGCTGCCGCGCCTCGACGCGGTGTTCGTGCCGGGCGGCGATCCCGGCCACACCGAACCGAGCGCGATGTTCGGTCTGCTCGCGCGCCAGACGGCCAACCTCCGCACGTTCCACCCGAAGGTGACGATGTGGCTGTCGCCGCAGGGCTTCACGGCGCAATGGATGGAGACCTTCTACGGCCTGATGGCCAGGCAACCGGCCTGGCTCACCGGCATCGTCATCGGCCCGCAGAACCGCGACACCCTCGCCACCGTCCGCAAGCGCATCCCCGCGCAGTACAAGCTTCGCCGCTACCCCGACATCACCCACACGATTCGCGCCGAGTTCCCGGTGCCGCTGTGGGATGCCGCGTTTGCCCGCACCCTCGAACGCGAGCCGATCAATCCGCGCCCGCTCGACCAGGCCGCGGTGTTCCAGCGCTGGCTGTCGGTGTCGCCAGACTTCCTCACCTACTCCGAGGGCTGCAACGACGATGTCAACAAGATCGTGTGGAGTGCGCTCGGATGGAATCCGAAGGCCGATGTGCGCGAGGTGTTGCGCCAGTACGCGCGCGTGTTCGTCGGTCCTGCGTACACCGACGCGCTCGCCGACGGGCTGCTCGGACTCGAGGAGAACTGGCGTGGGCCGCTGGCCGGCAACGTCGGCGTCGAGCGCACGCTGGCCGCGTTCCAGTCGATGGAGCGGGCGGCGGCGCCGCACGATCTCCTGAACTGGCGGTTCCAGCAGGCGCTGTACCGCGCGTACTACGACGCGTTCGTCCGCCGCCGCCTGGTGCAGGAACAGGCGGCGCAGACCCAGGCGCTGAGCGCGCTGGCCAGCGCCGCCGGCGTCGGGGCGGCCGCGGCGATGGCCGACGCGGAACGGGCGCTGGCGGCGGGCGCGGCGCCAGTGGCGGCCGACCTTCGCACCCGCGTCTTCCAGCTCGCCGAGGCGTTGTACCAGAGCGTCCGCATGCAGCTCTCGGTGCCGCTCTACCGGGCCATCGCGATGGGACGCGGCGCCAACCTCGACATGATCGATGCGCCGCTCAACGACCGCGTCTGGATGGCCGAGCAGTTCGCGGCCGTCCGCGCCCTGCCGACCGAGCGCGAACGCGTCGCCGCGCTCCAGCGCATCGCCCGCTGGACCGATCCGGGACCGGGCGGCTTCTACGACGACCTCGGTGTGGCCGGCGCGCAGCCGCACCTGGTCGCGCCGCCGGACTTCCGCACCGACCCCGGGCCGTACCATGCGGGCCTGACCGGCTTCGGCTACCTGCCCAATTGGCGGATGTCGTGGGCGAGCCACGCCGAAGCGTTCTACGATGGCGCGCTGCAGATGAAGTACGCCGGGCTCGACCCGACCGCCACCTACACGGTGCGCGTCGTCTATGCCGGCGACATCTACAGCCAGTCGGTCCGTGTGCGGCTCACCGCCGACGAGTCGCACGAGGTTCACGGGCCGATCGCCAAACCGTCCCCGGTGGGACCGGTGGAGTTCGCGATTCCGGCGGCTGCGACGGCCGACGGCGCGCTGACCCTCACCTGGCGCGTCAACGACGGCATCGGCGGGGCCGGCCGCGGCAACCAGGTGGCCGAAGTCTGGTTGATCAAGGACACGACGACACGGTGAGCACCGACGCAACTCCAACGCCTGGCGCCCCGGCGCCCTGGGTCAATCCAATCAAGGCGCGCCTGGCGCGCGGCGAGTACGTGGTCGGGATGCCGGTCACGTCCACGAGCCTGGACGCGGCAGCGGTCGCGGCCCGGGCCGGCTTCGACTTCCTCTGGGTGGAGATGGAGCACAGCCCCATCACGCTCGAGACGCTGCGCCACATCGTGCTGGCGACACGCGGCCTGCCGGCCGTGCCGATCGCGCGCGTGCCCGGCGGCGAGACGTGGATGGCCAAGCGCGTGCTCGATCAGGGCGCCCACGGCGTCGTCTTTCCGTTCACGAGCACGCCGGCGCTGGCGGCGCAGGCCGCGCAGGCGTGCCGCTACCCGCCGCGCGGGCGGCGCGGATCGGGGTCGGGCCTGGCCGAAGGGACGTGGCCGCAGGTCGCCTCGTACTTCGATTCAGCCGACGCCGAGGTACTGGTGGTCGTCGTCATCGAGGACGTCGAAGGGCTGTCGCAGTGCGAGGAGATTGCCGCCGTCGACGGTGTCGACGTGCTGTTTGTGGGCACCAGCGACCTGTCGTTCTCGATGGGGTATCGCGGCAACATGATGCACCCGGAGGTGCTGAAGGCCGCCGCCCGCGTCGGCGACGCGGCCCGTCGCCACGGCAAGGCCTGCGGCCGGCCGGTGGCCTCGCCCGAGTCGCTGCAGCGGTTCGCGGCGGAGGGCTTTCAGCTGTTCCACGCGGCGTCCGATCTGACGCTGTTCGCCGAAGGCGCCAAGGCCTGGCTCGATCCGCTCGGACGGGCGACGGGTGGTCCGCGTGCCGCCTACTGATCGCCAAGGCGGCCGGGTTCCGGGTACCGGATACCGGGTACGTGATCTGTCCGCAGCCGCCCGACGTGTCGGGCGGTCCCGGTCTGGAGCGACGACGGTGGCCGGGCTGGGACAGCCGGCCCTACCTACTGAACAGCCGGCCCTATCTGCCGCGTTGCAGGTAGGGCCCGTTGTCCCAATGCGGCACGTGGCGGTCGGGCGTCGGCAGTTCACGTTGACGGCCGCTGCCGCCGTCGCGGGCCTGGCCACCGGCTGCGCGCGGCAGGAAGGCCCCTGGCCGGCGCGCGAGGTGCGGGTCGTCGTCCACGCGGCGCCCGGCGGGATGTCGGACACGGTGGCGCGCTTCACGGCTCGCGGCCTCAACGCCCGCCTCGGCGTGCCGGTGCTGTGCGAGAACCGGGTCGGCGCGATGGGCGCCGTCGCCTTCTCGGCGGTCAAGCACGCCGCCACCGACGGCTATGTCGTCGGCTACGCGCCGGTCGAACTGTCGATCGTCCCGCACCTGCGCTACGTCGATCTGGCGATCGACGACTTCGACCTGCTGGCACGACACCACCGGGCCCCGGCCGCACTCGCGGTGCCGATTGCCTCGCCGTACACCACGCTCGACGCGTTCGTGACGGCGTTTCGCGGCGGCGCGCGCATCAAGCTGGGCACCGCCGGGCCGCTCAGCGTGTGGCACCTCGGTGCGCTCGCGCTGAGCCGTCATGTCGACCGGACGTTCATCTACGCGCCGTTCCCCGGGTCGGGGCCGGCGACCACCGCGCTGCTCGGCGGTCACGTCGACGCGGTGATGGCGGGCGTGCCGGAAGTCCAGGCGCTGGTGCGGGCCGGCGCCGTCCGCCTGCTCGGCCTCATGGCCGATCGGCGATCGCCGGTGTTCCCGGAGGTGCCGACGTTCCAGGCGCTCGGTCTCGACCTGGTCTTCGAGGCGTGGGGTGGGTTCATGGTGCCGCGCGGCGTCGATGCCCAACGGCGCGCCCGCCTCGAGCGCGACATCCTCGAGGCGTTCAAGGAGCCGGCATTCCTCGCGTACTGCCGGACCGCCGGCCTCGACGTGCAGCCGCTGGACGCGGCTGGCTTCCGTGCGTTCGTGGCCGACGAGACGCAGCGCTATGCGCGGCTGGTCCGCGAGTTCGGGTTCGTGTCGGCATGAGCGGCCCGCGACTCGTGGCAGCGGCGATGGCGCTCGTCGCGTGTCTCATCGTCGTCACCACGCTCGCGTGGCCAGGCGGCAACCAGGGCGTGCCGGGGCCGGCGCTCGTGCCGCGCCTGCTCGGTGTTGGCCTCCTGATCACATCGCTGCTGATCGCCCGCGCGCCAGGCACCGGTGCGCCGCCGTTCGCACGCCACACGCTGGCCGTGCCGGCGACGATGGTCCTCCTCATCGTCTATGCGACGGGCTGGCGCCTGGTCCCGTTCGGCGTGTTGACCGCCGTCGTCCTGCTCGCGTTCCTGCGGCTCACCGGCACACGCTGGGCGGTCGCGCTCGTCACCGCCGCCATCATGGCGGTGGCGCTCCAACTGCTCTTCGAGCGCGGCCTCGGCGTGCGCTTCTGACCCCGTGCCCGATCCCACACTCCTGCTCGCACCGCTGCTGTCGCCCGACGCCTGGCTGTACGTGCTGATCGGCGTCGCGCTCGGCGTCCTGTTCGGCAGCCTGCCTGGGTTCACCGCCACGATGGGCCTCGCGGTCCTCACGCCGTTCACGTTCTGGGTGAAGGCCGATCAGGCGATCGCGATGCTCCTCGCCCTGCTCGTCTCGGCCGTCTTCAGCGGCGGCGTGCCGGCCATCCTGCTCAACACGCCCGGCACGCCCGCGTCGATTGCGATGACGTGGGACGGCTATCCACTGGCGCGGCAGGGCCGCGCTGGCCTGGCGCTCGGTCTCAATGCGATCGGCGCCTTCCTCGGCATTCTCCTGAGCCTCGTCGTCCTGCTGCTGGCGGCGCTGCCGCTGTCGCGCCTGGCGCTGCGCTTCGGGCCGGCCGAGTACTTCGCGGTGGCCGTGTTCGGCCTGAGCACGATCGTCGGCGTGTCGGGCGGGTCGATGCTGAAGGGGCTCGCGACCGGCCTCATCGGCTTGCTGCTCGCGGTGGTCGGCCTCGACGCGATCACCGGCTACCCGCGCTTCACGTTCGGACAGCCCGAGCTGCTCGACGGGGTCTCGTTCATCCCGGTGATGGTCGGCCTCTTCGGCATCGCCGAAGTGCTGTCGCAGATGGCCGGCCCGGCGCGCCAGCAGCTCGACGCCTCGACCCAGACGTCGGGCATGCTGCCGACCATGGAGGAGGCGCGGCCGTTGTGGTCGCACGGCCTGCGGGGCTCGTTGATGGGCATCTGGATCGGCATCATGCCGGCCGCCGGCGCCGACGTCGGCGCCATCCTCGCGTGGGACCAGAGCCGGCGCTTCTCGAAGCGGCCCGAGCTGTTCGGCAAGGGATCGCTCGAAGGACTGATCGCCGCGACCACGGGCGCCAACGCCGGCATCGGCGGGTCGCTCGTGACGACGCTGGCGCTCGGCATCCCCGGCGATTCCGCCGCCGCGGTGCTGATCGGCGCGCTGCTGATGCACGGCCTGCAGCCGGGGCCGCTGCTCTTCCGCAACCGCCCGGATCTGGTCGCGACGATCGTCGCGCTCGTCTTCATGGCGGCGATCGTCACGTTCGTCTGGGGCCTGATCGGCGCGCGCCTGCTCGCGAAGATCCTGCGCATCCGCGATCAGTTCCTGTGGGCGACGGTGCTGGCGGTGAGCCTCGGCGGGTCGTACGCGCTGAACCAGTCGACCGCCGACGTGTGGACGGCCGTCGGGGCCGGCATCCTCGGCTTCGCGATGCGCCGTCAGGGCTTCCCGATGGGGCCGCTCGTGCTCGGGCTGATTCTCGGACCGATGGCCGAATCGAATCTCCGCCGCGCGCTCGCGCTGTCGGAAGGATCGCTGGCGACGTTTTTCGTGCAGCCGATCTCGCTGCTGTTCCTCGTGCTCGCCGCGTTGACGTTGTTGTGGCCGCTCATCTCGAAGCGCGGCGCCGACAGTCGCCTGCCGGACAGCAACGTGCCGGACGGAGACACGTTGTAGACCACGTCTACGGCTTCCACAACGACGCGGCGATGTACCGCTCCGGGCCCTTCCTGTCGTTGTAGTAGTACGCCACGACGACGATGCCGTCGGGACGCTGGATGGCGCGCGGGTAGCCGAGATCCCAGTCGGCGGCGTCGTCGCGCAGCGTGACGATCGGACCCCACGTCTTGCCTTGGTCCTCGCTCAGCACCGCGCGGATGCCGAACGGCGCGGCGCGGTAGCCGTAGATCAGCGCGAGCCGCCCGTCGGCCAGCCGCAGCAGCGCGCCGGGGTTGCCGCGACCCGTGTCGGCGACCGCCGTGCCTGCCGCGTCCCACGTCTTGCCGCCATCGCCCGACACGAACGCCTCGAGGCTGTGCCTCTCACCGGCGCGCGTGCGGATCACCGAGTAGAACCGTCCATCGGCCAGCTGCACCGTCGCGGGCATGATGCGATAGCCATCGGTTTCGGGTCCGATCCAGCCGAGACGCTGCCAGGTCACGCCGCCGTCCCGGGTCTCGATCGCGAGCGGGCGGCCTTCCTTGCCGTTCGACTTGGCAGCGGTGACGAAGGCGACCAGGTGCCTGGCGTCGCGCACGATGTAGTCGGTGCGGGCGGCGAGCCCCGGCGTGCCGAGCGCCGGCAGATCGAACGGCCCCTGCCACGCCCGGCCGCGATTGGACGACGCGAAGAACCACGACGGCCCTGTGTCGATGCCGCTCATGCGCATCGTCAGTGCGAAGCCCGGCGCGCTGAAGTCGAGGGGATCGGTGAGCGGCGTCGCCTTGCGCCCGCCGGCCTCGGTGGGCACACCGGCCATGTGCTTGTAGCCGGCCGCCGGTACCAGGTCGTCGTGCAGTTCGACGGCCCAGAACGCGCCGCCGTTGCTGCTGCGCGCGAGCAGATGACGCTCCGGCCTGCTGCGATCGATCGGATGACGGTTCGGATCGCCCTGCTTCAGGTGACCGTCGCTGAAACCAACCGCGATCTCGTTGCGCCAGGTCCAGATGCCGTGGTTGGCCGGCCAGCCGCCGTAGTGTCCGGGCTGACGCCAGATCTCGACGTGTGCGAGGCCGTTGGCCGGCTGCGGCAGCGGACGTGGCTGCGTTGCCGCGGCAGGCCCCGTGGCCGGTTGCTGCCCGCGCGCTGCGGGCACCAGGGCCGACGCCGCGAACGTCGCGGCGGTGTGCGTGAAGAAATGGCGACGATTCATGGGAGCGGTCAGCGAAGCCACGCCTCGGCGAACGAGACGTGACGGATGGACTTCAAGTTGTCCGAGAAGGTCACGTGGACGCGGCCGTCACGCGCCTGGACGATCGAGGGATAGTCGAAGCGCTCACCGGGCACATGGACGATCACCTTGCGGATCGGCCAGGTGCGACCCTGGTCCGGCGACACGGCGATCGACAGCCGATCGCGCTCACGTCCGGTGTGATCGTTGTAGACGATGGCGAGATGGCCGCTGCGCAGCGTCGCCGCTTCGATGCCGCCCGACGGGTTGGGCAGGTCGGTCAGCGTGGCCGGCGACCACGTCCGGCCGTCGTCGGTCGACGCACTTGTCGCTATGCGTCCCGTGCCGCGGGCGTCGCGGAAGAACGCGCTCAGCGATCCGTCGGCCATCTGCACGACCGACGGCTGGATCAGGCCTGGCGTCGGCACGGCCGCCGACGTCGTCCAGCGCGCGCCGCCGTCGTGGGCGATCGCCATCGCCGACATGTTGACGTTCTCGTTCGCGAGCGGGATCAGCACCGACCCGTCGCGCAGCACGAGCGGATGGTTGCGCGGCATCCAGCCCAGGTGTCGTGCGTAGGGGTCCTGCAGCGCGGCGAGGAGCCGATTGGCTCGCGCCGCGACCTCGGTCGTGCGTCCGGGCCCCGTCCGTACGACCTCGGCGGCCTGCGCGACAGTCCCGGCAAACCCTGGCGGCTTCGGGACGATCGTGTGGGCCGCGTCCCATCGTGGCGCGCCGTCCCGGTCGTAGTCGCTCGATACCAATGCGCGCGTCAACGCGCTGCCCCAGGCCTTCTCGGGCACGCCGATCAGCGTCGCGTGCACCAGCCACAGGCGGCCGCTGCGATCGATACCGAGTGCCGGATTGTTGTCGGGGAGCAGCGCCGTGTCGGCCAGGACGAACGGGCGGCCCCAGGTCGTGGCGCCTGGCGCCCGGCGGCTCGCGCCGATCCGTACGTCCTGGCGCTTGTCGGCATCCTGGCCTTCGAACGGACCGTTGCCGTGCGGGTCGCCGTTCTCGTACCAGGCGACCAGCAGCGCCCCCGAGGGGGTCTCGACGATGGAGGAGGCGTGCACGTGCCCACGGTCGTCCGTGAACACGTGCTCGCTTGTGAGGGCGTCCTGAGCCGGCGCGGCGGTCCGGCTCACGAGAACGAGCAGGGCCACGAGCGCAGCCGGACGTGTCACCGCACGCCTACCAGACCGTGCCCGAGCGCCGCTTCGACGCGCCCGAGCCAGCCCGGCACCCATTGCATGAAGGCATCACGCTGGGCGCGGCGTCCGGGCGACAAGGCCAGCGGCAGGGGCCCGGTGGGCAAGCCGCGTGCTTCGAGTGCGACGCGGATGGCCCAGGGCGTCGGGAAGACGCCGGCCTGCGCGAACAACTCGCGCAACAGCGGCTGCAGGGAGGAGAGAACGCCCTGGTCACCACTGCGGGCGGCCCGCGTCGTCGCGAGCATCAGTTCGGGGAAGGCGCCCGACGTTCCGGAGATGCACCCGTCCCACCCGTGCGCCATCGCGTCCACGAGCAGCCCGTCGTCGCCGACCAGCAGCCGCCAGGGGCGGCTGCCGCGCGCGTGCGCCAGCTGCGGCAGCCGATCGGGCTGGCCGCTGCTGTCCTTGATCCCGACGACGTTCGTGGGGGCGTCGCCGAGCAGTTGGAGGATCGTCTCCGTCGCCAGCGGCGTGGTGAACGTCGGCAGGTCGTAGAGCAGGACCGGCCCTGGCAGGTTCGCGGCCGTGTCGAGGCAGAAGGCGAGGAGGTCCTCCTGCGCGTAACGGAAGAAGACCGGCATCGACAGCAGCACCACGGTGGCGCCGGCGTCGAAGGCGGCCCGGCCGAGCGGCACGACGTCGATCGGCGCCGCGGCGCCGATGCCGACCAGCAGCGCCTTGCCGTCCAGGCGAGTGGCGGCGCGGTCGATCAACCGGATCCGCTCGTCGCGGGTGGCGTGCGGGAACTCCGCGGTGGCGCCGCCGAGGCAGACGCCGTCCACACCGGCGGTGAGCAGCAGATCCAGTACGCGGTCGAAGGCGTCCTCGTCCACCGCGCCGGCTGCGGTGCGCGGCGTGACGGCCGCGGAGAACAGCCCCGTGAGGGGCGGAGGCCCGGCGGCCTCCGTCGTGTGGGATCGATCGTGGACCAAGGCGTCCCTAGAACCAGGCGCGCAGCGCCACCTGCAGAATCCGGGGATCCTGCGCCGAGGTGATGCGGCCGAAGTTGCCCGAGGAGCGATTGCCCTCCGGCAGGTTGAAGTTGGCCCGATTGAGCGCGTTGAACGCCTCGAGCCGGAATTGCGTGCGAATCCGGTTACCCAGGGCGAACGTCTTCATCAGCCCGAGGTCGAGGGTCTGGAAGTCGGGTCCGCGGAGCGAGTTGCGGCCGGAGTTGCCGAACGTGCCGAGCGCGTTGACGGCGTACGCCGACGTGTTGAACCACTGCGCGAGCTGTTCGGCGGTGGAACGGCCGCCCGGCAGTTCCGGGTCGCCAGTCAGATCGGCGAACTGGCCGCCCGTGCCGGTGCGGGCGTTGTCGACGCCGCTGGTGACCGTGAACGGCGAGCCGCTCATGTACGTGTAGATGCCGGTCAGCGACCATCGCGAGAGCACCGCGTCGAGGGCGGCGTTGCCGAAGGTGCCCGGGATCTCCCAGAGCACGGACGTCACCAGCCGGTGGCGGCGGTCGAAGTTGGCCGGGCCGTAGTCGAAGGACAGATCGTACGGGTTGACGGCGGTGCCGCCGTTCTGCTTGTTCTCCGAGGTGTTGTCCATGCTCTTGCTGAGCGTGTAGTTGGCGAGCACCGACAGCCCCCGGCTCAGGCGGCGGTCGACGCTCACCTGCATCGAATGGAACGTCGACTTGCCGCTCGGCTGGATGCTGGTGATGTTGCCGTAGTTCGGGAAGAGCGGCCGGCGCTGGTTGGTCGTGCCGGTCGTGGCCCCGGGCGCGTACGTCGCCGGGTTCAGTTCGACGCCGATCGTCAGCCCGTCGCCGCGCGACCCCGCGTAGGCCACGCGCAGCATGGTCGCCTTCATGATCTCGCGCTCGGCGGTGAGGTGCCACGAGTGCATCCGGCCCGGCCGCATGTCGGCCGCGTAGCTGAAGGCGTTGAAGGGCAGCACCACCGGCGCGTCCGACGGCACGTTGAAGATGTCCACCGGGAACGGATTGGTGGCGGTACCCCACGTGTTGTCGAAGCCGTTGGTCGCGTTGCCGTCCACGCCCGCCACGGTGCCGAACGGCCCGACGGTGGCGGCGCTGTTGGTCGTGATGCTGTTCGGCTTGTCGTAGAACAGGCCGTAGCCGGCGCGCAGGCTGGTCTTGCCGTCGCCGGTGACGTCCCAGGCGGCGCCGACGCGGGGCGCAAACAGCCCCCAGCTGCTGTCGTAGCCGCCGTCGGGGAAGCCGGCGTCGCCGGGATAGAGCATGCCGACAGGCGCGTTGGTGTAGACCTGCGACTCCTGCCCCGGACGGTAGCCGGCCAGGCGTCCGTTGGCATCGGTGTACGGCACGTTCGGATCCCAGCGCAGCCCCATCGTCAGGGTCACCCGCGGGTTGACGCGGTAGGTGTCCTCGACGAACGCGGCCAGGTAGTGGAAGCGGGTGTTCTTGTACTCGCCCACGCCCTGCTGGAAGCTCTGGAACTTGCCGAGGAGGAAGTCGCCCAGCGCGTCGCCGGTGAACGGCGCCGCGTTGTTGAACGTGTAGCGGCCGTTGGCGCGGAAGTTGTTGATGATGTCGCCCTTGCCGTAGCTGTAGTCGACGCCCGTGGCGATCTCGTGACGGCCCTTGGTCCAGCGCAGCGTGTTGACGAACTGGTATTCGTCGCGGTTGAACTGGTTGGTGTCACCCGTGTTGATGCCGAACCAGCCGCCGACGTTGAAGAACCACTGCGGCGTCGCGTCGTTGTAGACGCCCGGGATGCCGAGCTCGGCGTACGACTGGATCGGGATCTGGAAGTTGTCGTTGTAGGTCCGGTTGTGGGTGAACACCACGTTGTTGACCAGCGACGGCGTCACCACCCACGTGTCGTTCACCGAGATGATCTGGTTGTCCCAGGTCCGGCCGAAGGTGCTGGTCAGCACGTTGGCGGTGTCCAGGTAGGCCGGCGTCGAGGCCTTCGACTTCCAGTAGCGGCCGTAGATGCGGTGATTGCCGCTGAACGTGTGATCGAGGCGGACCAGGTACTGGTGGTCGTCGAGGTTGGCCGGCGAGGAGAAGCGCAGCAGGTTGGCCGATTCGCCGGCGCCCGGATTGGGCAGCGGCAGGTAGCGCGACAGGATCGCCTGCGAGGCCGGATGGATCCGGTCGGCAGGGATGATGTTGCCGGGGAACGGCTGGCCGGTCAGCGGATCGCGGAGCGTTCGCGTGTAGCCGGCGAAGTTGCCCTGGCGCTGCGCCGCGGTCGGCACCAGCGAGGTGCGATCGGCCGGCCGCTGCTCCTGCAGCGTGCCCTGGTAGGACCCGAAGAAGAACGTCCGGTTCTTGACGATGGGACCGCCGAAGGTGCCGCCGAACTGCTTGCGGTTCAGGCCGTCGTCGATCGTCGGCGTGAAGAAGTTGTGGGCGTTCATCGACGAGTCGCGGAGATAGCCGAAGGCGAGGCCGCGGAAGCTGTTGGTGCCCGAGCGGGTGACCGCGTTGACGATCGCGCCGGCGTTGCGCCCGTACTGCGCGCTGAAGGAGTTGGTCTGCACCGAGAACTCCTGGAGCGCATCCGGGTTGGGCATCGGGTTGGAGGCGTTGCTGTAGTGGTCGTTGTTCGACCCGCCGTCCATGATGTAGTTGGTCGAGTTGGCGCGCGCACCGTTGGACGACACCCCCACCGCGCCGGGGTAGGTCGCGCCCGACGTCACGCTGGTGCGGCTGTCGGGGATGACGCCGGCGACCAGCTGCATCAGCTGGGTCGGATTGCGGCCGTTGAGCGGCAGCTCCTCGATGCGCTTCTGGTCGACCACGGTCTTGAGCGTGCTCGACACGGTGTCGACCGTGGTGCTGAGGCCGCTCACCGTCACCGACTCGGTGAGGTTGCCCACCTTGAGCGCGACGTCGAGGCGGACTTCCTCGTTGACGCGCACCACGACGTCCTCGACCTGCACGGTCTGGAAGCCGGAGAGTTCGACCTGTACGTTGTAGGCGCCGACCGGCAGGCCGCGCAGGACGTACTGGCCGGTGTCGCCGGACACCGCGGTGAGTGCGGTGCCGGTGGCGGTGGCGGTCGCCTTGACGGTCGCGCCAGGGACGACGCCGCCGTCGGCGTCCTTGATGACGCCGGTGAGTCCGCCAGTGGTGGATTGCGCGTGCAGGCCGCCCATGCCCACGGCGACCAGCAGCGCCGTGAGCGCTGCCCTCTTGAGAGTCCCGATCATGTATTCCTCGTCGTGCGCCCCGCACGCGTCCGCTCGGCGGACGGGAGGGAACGAAGAGCGGAGAACGGGCCCACCCGTTCCTGTAGCGTGTCGAGGCGCGGAATCATCAAACTCCCGTCCAGCTGACGTGTCAACAAGAATTTGATACGAACGTTTCATTTTTGAAACTCTGATGCTGGATTGAAAACCGGCGGGTCTTCGGCTAGCGTGGCGTCGGGCACGCACTTGTCGGCAACGGAGACGCTCATGCAACGTGGCATCCGGGCAGCACTCATGACATGGGTAATGGCCGCCGCTGCCGGCCTCTCGGCCCAGGCGCCGGCCGGGCAGTACCGCGGCGAACTGCTCTTCCCGGTCGAGCACTGGCACAACCATTCGCCCAGCATCGTCCAGCACCCGGACGGGCACCTGCTCGTCACCTGGTTCCACGGCTCCGGCGAACGGACCGCCGACGATGTGGAGATTCGCGGCGCGTGGCAGAAAGCCGGCGCCTCGACCTGGTCGGCGCCGCTGCTGCTGGCCGACACGCCCGGCTATCCCGACACCAATCCCACGCTGTTCGTCGACCGCACGGCCTCGCTCTGGCTGCTGTGGCCGACGATCCTCGCGAACGAGTGGCCGACCGCGCTGATGAAGGTGAAGACCGCGGCGCGCTGGCCGGTCGGCGCAGTGCCGGCCTGGGACCGCAGCGAGGTCATGCACATCACGCCGCCCGACCGGTTCGCCGAGGTGACCCGCCGCGAGGCCGATCGTCTCGCGGCGTCGCTGCCCGCCGGCGACGCGGGCGACCGGGCCCGCACGTATCTCGAGAAACGCAAGGCGGACGCGGCCGACAAGCTGACGCGGCGCCTCGGCTGGATGACGCGCGTCCATCCGATGCAACTCGACGACGGGCGGATCATCGTCCCCCTCTACTCCGACGGATTCAGCTTCTCGCTGATGGCGATCAGCGACGATGGCGGCGACACCTGGACGACGAGCGATCCGCTGGTGGGCGGCGGCAACATCCAGCCGGCGCTGGCCCGGCGTCGCGACGGCACCATCGTGGCGTTCATGCGCGACAACGGCCCACCGCCCAAGCGCGTGCACCTCAGCGAGTCGCGCGACCGCGGCCAGACGTGGAGTACCGTCGTCGACAGCGACCTGCCGAACCCTGGCACCAGCGTCGATGTGGTGGTGCTGCGCAGTGGCGCCTGGGCGCTCGTGTACAACGATCTCGAACGCGGCCGGCACAGTCTCGCCGTCGCCCTCTCGACCGACGAGGGACGCACCTGGCCGGTACGCCGGCATCTCGAGCGCGACCCGGCGGACGCCACCGGCGACGCGCTCGGGCAGTATCACTATCCGTCGATCATCCAGGCGCGCAACGGCACGATCCACGTGGCCTACAGTGTGTTCCTGCCGCCGGCCGGCAGCCGCAAGGACGAACAGGGCCGCCTGCTGCGCAAGTCGATCAAGCACGCGGCCTTCGACGAAGCCTGGATTCGCGCCGGCGACGCGCCGTCGCCATAGGAACGTCGACGTCGAACGTCGAACGTCGAACGTCG
>CBIHOS010000064.1:0-20629 GCA_966211945.1 uncultured bacterium | reverse complement strand
GTCCGGCACACAGGACCTGCGCCGATGCCACGCGTCGTCACCACCACGTTGACCAGGGCCGCGCGATGGCCCGACGCCGCTGACGACCGCGCCACCGCCGTCGGCGACCGGCTGTTGCGGCCGTTCGGCGACGTCCGCCGCCGCGAAGGCACCGACGCGATGCTGCTGCTGATCACGCTGTTCCTGATCCTGTGCGGCTACTACATCTGCAAGACGGTGCGCGAGCCGCTCATCCTGACGGGCGGCGGCGCGGAAGTGAAGGCCTACGCATCGGGATTCCAGGCGCTCGCGTTGATGGTGTTCGTGCCGGTCTACAGCTGGCTGGCCGCGCACGTCTCCCGGCTGACGCTGGTCACGACGGTGACGCTGTTCGTGGTGGCGACGCTGGAACTGTTCTGGCTGGCCGGTCAGGCCGCGCAGCCCTACTACCTGGGCATCGCGTTCTTCGTCTGGGTCGGCATCTTCAACAACGCGATCGTCGCGCAGTTCTGGTCCTACGGCAACGACCTCTACACGCCCGAGCGGGGGGCGCGGCTGTTTCCCGTGATCGGCATCGGCGCGACGCTCGGCAGTCCGGTTGGCGCCTACGTCGCCAAGACGCTCTTCGATCGGGGCGTGCCGGCGCTGCACCTCTTGCAGCTGGCGGTGCTGGCGCTGCTCCTGTCGCTGGCGGGCTATCTGCTCGTCGAACGGCGTCAGCCGGAGCGGTCACCGGACGCGGCGGCACGGCCGGCCAGCATCAGCACGCGTGACGGCTTCCTGCTGCTGGCGCGCAATCGGTACCTGCGGCTGATCTGTCTGCTGCTGCTCGTGCTCAACGTCGTCAATACGACCGGCGAGTACATCCTCAGCCGCGCCGTTCTCGCGAGTGCGGAGGCGGCGCTGCCGGGCGCCACCGACGCGGCGCGCGAAGCCTACATCGGCAGCTTCTTCGGGTCCTACTTCTTCTGGGTCAACGTCGGCGCGATCGTCATCCAGAGCCTGCTGGTGTCACGCCTGGTGCACGTGGCCGGCATCGCCGGCGTGCTGCTGGTGCTGCCCATCGCGTCGTTGGTCACCTACGCGATGGTGCTGGCCGGGGCGGGCCTGCAGACGTTCCGCTGGACCAAGACGGTCGAGAACGCCACCGATTACTCGGCGATGAACACGGCCCGGCAGATGCTGTGGCTGCCGACGGGGCGGCAGGAGAAGTACGCTGCCAAGCAGGCCGCCGACACGTTCGTGGTCCGCATCGGCGACGTCCTGGCGGCCGGCCTCGTGTTCGCCGGCACCACATGGCTGTCGATGGACAGGCAGGCGTTCGCCGGCGCGCTCGTGGTGGTGATCGCGATCTGGGCCGGCGTCGCGTGGCTGCTGATCAGCGAGTATCGTCGCCGCCAGCATGCCGCGCACCCGGCCCGCTGACCCCGAAGTCGCGGTCGTGCAGCCGGCGCGCGAGCGCGCGCAGGTTGGCCACCGCGAGCGCCGTGCTGTCGGCGAGCGCTTCCACGTAGTCCTCGGAGGCAATCGACAGGATCCGGCACGCCTGCACCGCGGTGGCCGTCTCGCCATCGCCGACGCCGAGGGCGGCGAGCAGGCCGAAAGCGCCGCCACGCCCGATCTCGCCGACGACTGCACCGGCCCGTGCCAGCCGGACCCGGCCGTCGACCACCACCGACAGCCGCGCGTCGGGCGCCTGCGGATCGTGGAGCACGTCGCCGGGCTCGTGCGACGACTCGTCCATCAGCGTCGCGAGTTCGGCGAGCGCATCGGACGGCACCTCCTGGAACAGGTCCACGTCGATGAGTAGCGCGGCCTTCTCGACCGTCGTGAGCGGCGTGTCCATGCGTCAGAGGCGCGCCAGCGCCCAGCGTGCCGTTTCCTGGCCGATCGCATCGCCTTTGACGGCCGCGTCGACGACGGCCCGCAACGACGCGACCCGGCGCAGGCCGATCGCGTGCACGGCAAGGGTAGCGAGCCAGGCGTCACCGTCGGACGCCAGCGATCGCAGCACGTCGTCGGCGGGCCGAACCACGAGTTCGGAGGCACGCAGGGCCGGCAGCACGTCGTCGCGATCGTCGGGCGTGAGCGTCGCTTCGAGGTATTCGAGCGCGAACGCGCCGATCCGTTCGTCGCCACTGATCAGGCCGCGATGGGCACGGAGCATCTCCCGAGCAGGGTACAGCAGGGCGAGGCGCCGGAAGACGCGCTCGCGCGCATGCGCCATCGCTTCGTCCAGGGCGCGCGGCAGCAACCCGAAGAGGTCCGGGCTGGTGGCCGCGGCCAGCGATGCGCGCTGCGAACGCCGCTCGCGGAGCTCCAGCACGTCGCCGCGGATGTCGTCGCGCACGGCGGCCTCGTCCACCACCAGCCGCACCTCGCCTCGTGCGCGGGCGCCGTTCAGCCCGCGCAGTGCCAGGGCGCGCAGCGCGCGCGGGTCGTCCTGGCGCACCCGCATCAACTGGGCCAGCGACGTCGGCGTCGCGATGCGGCCGAGGACGGTCGCCACGTCGCGCCGCAGCCGCGGCGCCAGCGTCGTGTCGGCCAGCGCGTCACCGAGCGCGCCGGCCGCGGCATCGCCGAGCGCGGTGAGCGTCTCCAGCACCAGGCGTCGCGTCGGCCCCGGCACGGCGTCCAGCAACACCGGCACGGCCCGCCGGTCGCGCGCGACGACGATCGCTTCGCACGCGGCGCGGGCCCGCGCCTGGTCGCCGCTTCTCAGCGCCTGCAGGACCGGATGCCCGGCCAGCCAGCCCTGGTCGGCCGCGAGCCTCGGTGCGGCGCGCACCGGACGCACCTCGCGCCGGGCCCGCGCCCGCACGGTGGCCGAGTCGTGCCGGACGAGGGCGCCCGCTTCGCGACGGGCCCGCTCGGGATCGGCGGTCGTGAGTTCGTCGAGCGCGAAGAGGACGTGACGGTCGTCGCCGCTGCGCAGCATCTTCGCGAGTTCGGGCACCGCCAGTCCCTGATCGTCGTCGGGACGCGGATCACTGGGACGGCCGGGGCGCAGCAGCGCGTCCAGCGATCGGGAGAGGGCCGGGCCGTAGGCCTGTGCCAGCCATCCGAGGACGACCACCCAGGCGCCGGCGACGCACAACGACAGCAGCGAGAGATGCCACAAATCGGTGCGATGCAGCGTCGTCAGTCCGACCAGCAGCACCGACGCGCCGACTTCTCCGCTGCGCGTCAGGAAGCCTTCGGCCGCGTGCTTGATGACCGTCCGCCGTTCGCCCTGCAGCGGCAGGAAGAAGAACTCGTTGGCGGTGCGTGCCACGGAGTGCCGCGAGGCCGTCTCCCAGAGACGCGTCAGGATCGGCGGCCAGATCGCCGGCAGCACCAGCCCCGTGACCGCCCCGGCGACGATGCCCCCGGGCAGCACGAAGGCGAGCAGCCGCGAACCGACGCGGGCGAGCAGGAAGCCCGTCACGAGCTGCGCGGCCAAGGCCAGCAGGCTCACCGCGACGTTGAACAGGCCGAGCCACCGTCCGAGTTCGGCGGCATCGGTCGACTTCATCTGCAACGCGAACTTGAACTGGTAGTCGACGATGCCGCCGGTGACGGCGCCGAGCAGGATGACCAGGGCCAGCAGACGCGGATAGCCGTCCTCGCGGAGCACGGCCAGGGCCCGCAATGGCGGCGCCTCGACCTTCTCGACGGGCTCGGCGGCGCGCAGCGGCTGCGCCGTGAGCGCCAGCGCCAATGCCCCGGCGCAAAGATGCACGACGGCGGTCAGGCCGAGCACCTCCGCCAGCGTCAGCGACGCCGCAAAGCCGGTGGCCAGCAGACCGGAGACGGCGCCGCCGAGGATGCCGAGCGCCCCGACCGTGCCAATCATGCGGCGCGCCTGCTGGGGGTCGAGTGCGCTGTGCGTCAGGACCCAGAACTGCGCGACCAGCAGCGGGCCGTACGCCCCGACCCAGACGTAGAGCACGGCGGCACTCCACGGCCGCTTGTCCCTGAGCAGCAGTTCCCACAGCAGGAGCGAGATGCCCGTGACGATGGCAACGCGGGCGAAGGCACGGAAAGGATCGCGCCGACGCGTCAGCCAGCCGACCAGCGGCGTGATCGCGGCGGTGGCGGCCAGGACGGCCACCGTGAGGTACGGCACCCACTCCACCGACATGCGGCTGAGGAGGGCGCCGTCGCGCACGATGCGCGCCCACGTGAACGCGACGATGACGAGGAAGTGCAGTGCGCCCAGCGACAAGCGCAGTCGCTGCTCCTGCTCCTGCCCCTCCGCTGGCCGCTCGCCCATAAGGGGAATCATAGACACAGGAAGACTTCCTGTTCTCCCGTCACTTCACGTGGCGATACATCAGGTCGACGAGCTCGTCGTAGATCGCATCGGCCGGGGCGTCGCCAGCCCTGATGGCCGAGCTCGCGCAGTGCTTCAAGTGCGCGCGCAGCAGTTCGCGGCTCACGGCCCGCAGCGCTTCCTGCACCGACGACAGCTGTGTGAGCACGTCGGCGCAGTACCGCTCGTCCTCGACCATCTTCTGCACGCCACGGACCTGACCCTCGATGCGGCGCAGCCGCGTCAGTGTCTTCGCCTTGTGCGCGGCGTCGAGGCCGAGCGCATGTGGCCCCGTGCCGGTGGGCCGGGCTGGACTCGTGGGCGTGCGGCTCATGCGGCCCTCCGATCGACGCGCATCTGCCGGAGTCGAAGGCTGTTGCCGACGACACTGACCGAGCTGAAGGCCATCGCGGCGCTCGCGATGACCGGGCTGAGGAGCAGGCCGGTGGCCGGGTAGAGCACGCCGGCGGCGACGGGGATGCCGATCACGTTGTAGACGAACGCCCAGAACAGGTTCTGGCGCATGGTGCGGGTGGTGCGCCGGGCGAGGGCAATCGCCTGCGCCACGCCTTCGATCTGTCCCCGCACGAGGGTCACGTCACTCGCCGCCATGGCGACGTCGGTGCCCGTGCCCATGGCGATGCCGACGTCGGCCTGCGCGAGCGCCGGCGCATCGTTGATGCCGTCGCCGACCATCGCCACGACGGCGCCCGCCTGCTGGCGGCGCGCAATCTCGGCGACCTTGCCGTCCGGCAGCACGCCGGCGACCACGTCGTCGATGCCGGCCTGCGCGCCGATGGCGCGCGCCGTGGCCGGGCTGTCGCCACTGAGCATCACGACCTGCAGCCCGAGCCCGCGCAGATCGCGCACGGCGTCGGCGGCGCCGGGCTTCAACCGGTCGGCGACGCTCAGCACGCCGGCGGCGCGTCCATCCACCGCGACGTAGACGACCGACTGCCCCTCGCTGGCCCACCGCTCCGCCGTCTCGACGAGCGGCGCGGCGTCGACGCCGTCCTCTTCCAGCAGGCGGCGGCTGCCGACCAGCACCGTCCTGCCGTCCACGACGGCGCGCGCGCCGCGCCCGGCTTCGGCCACGAACGCGCTGGCCTCGGGCACCGGTACGTCCGCCTCGCGCACGTGCGCGACGATGGCCGCGGCAAGGGGATGCTCCGAGTGGCGCTCGACGGCAGCGACGAGCCCGAGGAGCGACCCATCGTCGGCCGACAGCCAGGTGGCCTGCGTGACGACGGGCCTGCCCTCGGTCAGCGTGCCGGTCTTGTCGAAGACGACCGTCGAGAGTTCGCCGGTGCGCTGCAGGGCATCGCCGCCCTTGATCAGCACGCCGAGTTCGGCGCCGCGCCCGGTCGCCACCATCACGGCCGTGGGCACTGCCAGACCCATCGCGCACGGGCAGGCGATGATGAGGACGGTGACCGCCGCGGCGAGCCCGCGAACGCCGCCGCCGTCTCCACCGATCAGCCACCACACCGCGAAGGTGAGGACCGCCAGGCCCATCACCACGGGGACGAACACGGCGCTGATGCGATCGGCCAGATCCTGGATGGGCGCGCGAGTCGCCTGCGCGTCGCGCATCAGCCGCACGATTTGCGCAAGCGTGCTGGCGCCGCCGAGCGTCGTCGCACGGCAGGTCAGGCTGCCGGTGCCGTTGACCGTGCCGCCGATGACGCGATCGCCGGCCTGCTTGAAGACCGGCAGCGATTCACCGGTCAGCATCGACTCGTCGACGCTGCTGGTGCCGCGTTCGACCAGACCGTCGACCGGCACCCGCTCGCCGGGACGTACCAGGACGAGATCGTCGACAACGACCTCGTCGATCGGCAGGTCGAGTTCCACGTCGTCTCTCAGCACACGTGCCGTCCTGGGCTGCAGTCCGGCCAGCGCGCGCAGCGCGTCGGCGGTGCGCCGCTTCGCGCGTGCCTCGAACGTCCGGCCCACGAGGATCAGCGCGATGATCAGGATCACCGCCTCGAAGTACACGTCGGGCACGAGACCACGGCGCAGGAAGATGCCGGGAGCGACGGTCGCCACCGCCGAATAGAGAAACGCGGCCCCGGTGCCGACCGCGACCAGCGTGTTCATGTCGGCGCCGCCATGCCGGCCGGCCCGCCAGGCGCGCACGTAGAAATGGCGGCCCGCCCACCCCATCACGCCGGCGGTCAGGATCAGGAGCGCCCAGGCGAGGGTGCCGCGATCGATCGCGTAGAGCCACGGCAGCCACCGGCTCATCGCCGGATCCAACGTGGTCATCACCCACTGCATCACGGGATCGGCGGCAGCCGGTGTGTGCGCCCCGGCAACCGGCGCCATCAACGGCATCGACACGACCATCGCGACGGTCCCGGCGGCGAGGCTGGCGAGCGCCTTGATCCGGAGGTCGCGATACTCACGCGCGTCTGCCCGATCGCGCGCCTCCTGCTCGGCCAGCAGGTCGACGGCCGCGGCCTCGAGGTGCGCGTCGTAGCCGGTGGCTCTGATCGCGGCGACCAGCGCCTCGGGCGCCACGCGGCTGGCATCGAAGCGCACCGAGGCCCGGTGCGCCAGCAGGTTGACCGACGCGTCGGACACGCCCGGCACTCGCGACAGCGCCCGCTGCACGCGGGCCTGGCAGGCCGCGCAGGTCATGCCCTCGACAGGAATCTGGACCTGCGTCGACGTCCCGGGCGCCACCCCGGTCGTGGCGGGAGCCGCGACGGTCACGCCGGCCCGGCGGGCGCCGCGTCCACCAAGGTGAACCCGGCTTCCTCGACCGCCTCCGCGAGTTGCCCACGCGTCGCCACCGACGCGTCGACCACGACCTCGGCCTGCCCCACGTCCACGCGGCGAACCTCGACGCCCGGCACGTGTTGCAGCGCCAGCGTCACCGCTTTCACGCAGTGCCCGCAGGACATCCCCTCGATCTTCAGTATCTGGCTCGTCACGTCGTCACCTCGATCTCTCGACCGCCGGACGAGTCCGGCGGCTACGCACCCTAGAATGTCGGCCACCTCAACGAGGCGCCGTCCCTCTTGGCACTTCTAACTTTTGACTTCCAACTTGCCTTTGTCAGTATACCCCCTCCGGGTATATGACCCGGGCGAGCGGTCGATGGTTCCGCCAGAGGCTGCCATACTGACCGACTGGTGCACGTCGCCTCGTCGTCGCTCGACCAACTCGCCACGTTTCTCCGCGTCCGCGGCTGGATCCCGCCCCAGGCCGCGCTCACGACGCGCGCGACGCTGAACGCCGGCCGCACGGTCACCACCCTGCGCGTGACGACCGACGCGGGCGCCACCCGGGTCTTGCGACAACCCTCTCCGGCCGCACCGCCCGTCGACCGGCTGGCGCCGAGCGCCACCGAGCGGCTGGCCGTCGAGGGCGCGTTCTACCGCATCGTCCAGACATGGCCGGCGGTGGCCGACCGCATGCCCACGTGCCTGGGCGCCGATCGGAGCGATCACGTCATCGCGCTGGAGGATCTCGGCACGGCACCGACGCTGGCCGACCTGCACGGCGGGCGGCGGCTGTCGCGCGACGAGGTCGACGACCTCACGGCCTACCTCCTGGCGCTGCACACGATCCCGCTCAGTCCTGCCGACGTGCTCAGCCTGCGTGCCGACGGCCTGCGGCTGGCGCGCCACGCCGAGCGCTTCGAGCACGTGATCGCCGGCGCGCGGGTCGAGGCGCTCGCGTCTCGCGAGCCCCGCATCGACCGGCTCGTCGACGCCTTCCGCACCGACGTACACATCCGCGCCACCATGCGCGACCTCGGCGGCCGGTTCCTCGAGGGCAAGGGGGTGCTGCTGCACGGTGATTTCCGTCCGGCCCGCTGGATGCCGTCGCCGCATGGCCTGCGCGTGCTGTCGCCGGGCTGCGCCAGCACCGGACCGGCGGCGCTCGACCTCGGCTACTTCCTCGCGCACCTGCTGGTGTCGGGTCAGCCGCACGACGTCGTCGCCGGCGCGCTGCACCGCTACCGGCGGGCCGGGCCGGTGGACGTGGCGGAAGTGAGCGCGTGCGCCGGCCTGGAGTTGATTCGCAGCCGGCTCGGGCCGGCGCCGGTACCGGTGCCCGTGGACCCGCCGGCCACGAGGCTCGTCGCCGAACTGGAGTACGCGATCCGTTTGCTGCGCGGCGGCGCCACGGTGGAACTCCCGTTGTGACGCCGATCCTCCGCCTGCTCGCCCCCGTCTGTGTCAGCCTGGCGCTCGTCATGGCGGCTCGGTGCGCGCGCCCTGCCGGCCCGCCCGCCGATGGCCGCGTTGCGGTGTGGCTCGACGTGAGTCCGGCGTTCGACGACCCGCCGCGCGATCCCGGCGATGCGTTCGCGATCGTCCAGGCATTTGGCACGGAGCGGCTGCGCGTGCGCGGTGTCTCCACGACGTTCGGCAACGTGCCGCTCGTCCGAGGCTTTCCGGCCGCGCGCGCCCTGCTCGAGAAGCTCGAAGGCGGGGCGCTGCGGCCGTGGCGCGGCGCCTCGAGCGCCGAGGAACGGGAGGCGCCGACCGAAGCAACGGAACTGCTGGCCGAGGCGCTGGACGAGGCACCACTGACGATCATCGCGGCCGGCCCGGCGACGACGGTGGCGTCGCTGCTCCAGCGCCGTCCCGATCTCGACGCACGGATCGACCGCCTCGTGCTCGTCGGCGGACTGCCTGACGGCACGAGTGAGAGCGCCGTCGATCCACACGTGGCGGCCGACCCCGAGAGCATGCGGATCCTGCTCGCGCGCGAGATGGCGATCACCCTGGTACCGGCCGATGCCGCCGGACTGGCGCTCGAGGAAGCGGACCTCGCCCGCCTCGACGCCGCCGACTCGCTCGTGCGGCAAGTCGCTGCCGGAGCGCGCTCGTGGCTCACGCACACGAAGACGACGCTCGTCGCGGTGCCGGCGATGCTGGCCGTGGATGTCGTGGCACGTCCGGGCACGGTGCGCTGTGAAGCGGCGACGGCCCGGCTCGAGACGCCGTCAGGAGCGCCGGCCAGGCTGCGCGTGTCGGGCCGACCCGACCCGACGGGCCGGCGGGTGTCCTGGTGTCACACGCCGGACCCCGGCGCGCGCGAGCGGATCCTGAAGGACCTACTCGCGGTCCGCTCGACGCGCTAAGGGCGTGCAGACAATTTCGGACGCCTCGGCGAGGCGTCCCTACCTACAGTGGATGCGGTTTGGTAGGGACGCGCCGCCCACCTCCGCCAAGGCTACGGCGGACAGGCCGGCGCGTCCGCCAATCAGTGCGCGCCGATCAGCTGTTCGAGGCCGCGGGCCGGTAGAGGGGCGTCCGGCCGTCTCGCCGTGCGACGCCGCTGCGGAACTGCCGTGGCGGCAACCGAACACTGTCCCGTCGCGATGACGTGCAGGGCCTCGGCCAGCGATGCCTCCTGCATGTCGCCCAGCTGACGGTCGGCATCGTCGCCAGCCGCGCAGTCGGCCGGGATGCCGTCGAAGAAGTCGCCCTGCCCGTTGGCATTGCGCAGCGTGAAGGCCACCGGGTACAGCACCTTGTCGCAGAAGGTGACGCCGTACTGGCCGACCGGCTTGCCGTATGACGCATCGCCGACCGTCACCACGGGGATGAACGGCCGCAGCGCGTTGATCACGAGTTCACTCGCCGAGGCCGATCCGCGCGTCGTGATCACGACGAGCCGCTCCAGCGGCAGCGCGTTCGGTTTGCCCTCGAAGCGCGTGATCTGGTTGCGGAAGGCGTTGCGGCTGTTGTGGAAGTACTCCGCGAAGACCTGCCCCTCGGTGCGCGACCCGCCGATCAGGCTGGCCAGGTGCTGGGCAATCGAGACCAGACCGCCGCCGTTGTACCGCAGGTCGAGCACGAGTTCCGTGGCGCCGACGTCGCGCAGCGCGTTGAAGGCCTCGTCGAGAGCGGCGCGCGAGGGCTCGACGAAGTTGCGGAAGAACAGGTACCCGATCCTGCGCCCGTCGACCTCGTAGAGATTCAGGTACGAGACGGTTGGAATCGTCACCGGGCGCTTCACCATGCGCGCGTCGGCCGTCGTGCCGTCCAGCCGCTCGTAGCGGAACGACATCCCGAAGCCTTCCTGCGACGGCCCGAGCGCGTTGCCGAGGCCGCCCGACACTGCGAGGGCGACGACGCTCTGACCTTCGATCGAGATGATGCGGTCGCCGCGCTGCAGGCCCGCCTCGGCGGCAGGACTGTCGGGAAACACCTGCAGGATCTTCAGCCCCAGCCCGTCGTAGCCGTTGGCGAACCCGAACCCGATGAACTGGCTGTCCGAGTAGAACGCCTCTTCGGCAGCGCGCGATCCGATGTAGCTGAAACGCTCGTCGAGGGGCCGGAAGCGCAGCGCCTCGAGTAGCTGCTCGGGCGAGGCGAACGACGCCGTGTCGACCGCCGGCAGTTCGGTGTTCCAGTAGTAGATGTCCCGCATCACGTCGTTGACGTAGCGGTTCTGGCTGGCGACCGTGCAGCTCGTGAGGTTCGTGAGGTTCTGGGCCCGCGCGAGCGGAGCCGACGCCGTCAGCGCCGCAAGAACGGCGACGGCAGGAAGGATGCGACGCATGGCTGATGCACTCCGGCTTGGCTGGCTCGTCCCGCAGCGTAGCAGAGGTAGAACTGCGTTGCCAGGCGCGCCGAAGCCCGCGAGGGCGAAGGCGGGTCCCCACGCGGCCCAGCGTTCGTCGGTAAGATGCTGCGGCATGCGCGCGCTCTGGCTCGTGGCGGTCGGTGGGGCCCTCGGCGCGGTCGCCCGCGCGCTCCTCTCGACAGCGGTCCAGGCCGCCTGGCCGTCGCGCCTGCCCTGGGGCACGATTGCCGTGAACGTGGCGGGCTGCCTCGCCCTCGGTCTTCTCATCGGCACGATCGAGGGTCGGCCGCACCTGGCACCCGCCTGGCGCGCGTTCGGTGCCGTGGGGGTGCTCGGCGCCTTCACGACGTTCTCGACGTTCGAGGGCGAGACCCTCGCGCTGCTGCAGCGCGGCGAGGTCGTGATGGCGCTCGCCAACGTCCTGCTCAGCGTGAGCGCCGGTCTGCTCGCGGTGTGGGCAGGCCAGGCTGCCGCGCGGCTGTTCTAGCTCGCCGGGCGCCAGCCCCGCTGCCAGGCACGGACCGCCGTGGTCATCGACTCGCGTGCCACGCGCGTGACCACCGGCCGGCTCACCATGCCGAGGCCGAACGGCACCGGCCGGCTCAACGTGATCGACTCGCACGTGACGACGATGCCATCTGGCGTCGCGGTGAAGCGCCAGAACGACTGCATCCGCCACAGGAAGCCGCGGCCGTCGTCGGCCGGCAGGCGCCGCTCCCGGGTGGTGCCGGGATCGTCGACCTCCTGAATGCGTGACGATTCGCTGACGCTTTCGAGCTGGCCGGCACGCGGCGCCGTGTGCCGCACGCGGTGCCACGTGTCGTAGGTGGCGCTGATGACGAGCGAGCGGGTCAGCCGCAGGTAGAGATCGTGGCCCTCGTCGGCACGGCCGCTCACCTTCAGGGCGCGCACGTCGGGCGGCTGCGGGTAGGCGTCAGGGTGCCGCAGCCGGTGCGCGATCTGCTGAAGCGTTACGCCACGGAGCAGCACGCTCCCCTGCCAGTGCTCCAGCGTCGCGTCGTCCACGTCCTGACGCGGGAGCGTACGGCGCACGACCGCGACCTCCCCGCGGCGCAGTGCCGCCAGCGTGGCGGCGCCGCCCGGATCGCCGTCGACCGCCCAGGACGGGACACCGCGCGCCGCGTCGGTCTGGCGCACGGCAGCGAGCGCCGCCGCGTATCGCTGCCACGACCGCAACGCCTCGGGCGATGGCCCCGCGTGTACGAACGTCGGAGCACCGAGAACGCCGACGACCATGAACCCGCCGACGATCACGTGGTGGACGCGGCCCGACGGTGCCGGCGCCCGTCGTCGAGGCCCGGAGTCTACCGGACCTGACGAGCCTCTGGCATCGACGGACCGGCGGCGAAAGACGACGCGATCCGCGATCAGGAAGTTGGCGACCGCGCACAGGCAGACGGCGATCGCCTGAGCCATCGGCGGTGAGACCCGGCCGGCGAGCGCTGCGACAGTCAGCATCCCCATCGCGAGCGAGGCACCGCCGGCGCCGAGGTGTGCCCGCCACAGCGTCCGCGGCCACGTGTGGTCCACGATCCGATCGCGCCAGGCCCACCGCCGGTGCCACGCGTGGTTGTGGACGATGGCGGCTTCGATCGCGAGAGCCGTGGCGAGCAGCGGCGACAGTCCGGCCGCCAGCAGCATGGTGGCGGCCGCCATCTGCACGGCGAAACCGAGCACGCCAACCACGACGAACTGCGACAGGCGGCGCGTCATGGGTCGAGCCGCTCCTCCCGCGCCAGGCGGCGGGCGGTGTTGACGCTCGCCATCACGAAGGCCAGCGAGATGCCGGCAATGGCCATGATGCCGCCGACGTCGAACAGCGGCACGCGTCCCAGCCAGGGCACGCTCACTTGCGGGCGACCGACGAGTGCGAGAGCGCCGGCCGCGAGCACGATGCGCAGTTCGGTCGGGCCGAATCCGAACGACGCCAGCCGGAACACGTGCGTGACGTGCGTCGCGAGGAACACCTCGGCCATCGCCGCGATGTAGGCCACGAGCAGCGCCAGCGCGATCACCGGCTGCATCGCCCCGGAGAGCGCCATGCCGCCGAAGAGCGCGACGGCGCCAGCGATGTCCACGACGTGATCGACGTAGTAGCCATAGCGGGGCCGCTGCCGGTTACGGACCCGCGCCACCGTGCCGTCGAGGCTGTCGCCGAACCAGTTGACGGCAAGCAGCCCGGGCACGAGGTACAGGACGCGCGGCTCGCGCGCCGACCAGGCGAAGGCCGCGCCAACGAGCCCCATGGAGAGCAGGCCCAGCGCGGTGAGATGGTCCGAGGACACCCATGCCGGCAGGCGTCGGGCGATCCAGATGAGCAGACGCTTCTCGAGCCCGGCCAGCACGCTGCGGTGCTGACGGACATGGGTGGCCGGGGCGATGGTGGCAGATGGGGTCATGAACGTCCTCTGCCGGAGAATGTGACGAGCGGGCGCCGATTGGCTCACGGCGCCCGCCGCCTGGTTCAGCGATCGACGAGCGTCAGGGTGACCGGCGACATCGTGCCGTCCTTCACCTCCACGGTCCGTGCCTTGCCCGCGAGCAGCCGCAGCTGATCCGGATCGCTGAGGGTCTGGTACTCGGCCTGGCTCGCCGGCACCGCGAGGATGTAGTACGTGGCGGGCTTGACGCCCGGCAGCTTGAACGCGCCGTCCAGGCCCGGCCTCGCGATCCGAGCGCTCATGCCCGGGCCCGGCGAGGCCTCCCAGCGCGACTCGTCCTCGGGGAACAGCACCACGGCGTAGTCGGCGGCGGTGGCGCCGGTCGGCAGCGTCACCGTGCCGATCAACCCGGTCGGCAGGCCGCTGACGACGATCTCGACGCCGGTCACCGAGCGGCCGTTGCCGAAGTCGAAGCCGTCGGTCACGACCTGCCCGGCCACCCGCAGTTCCTTCGTCCACCAGCCCTCGGGCAGCCCCTGCACCGCGAGCATCTGGACACCTCGCACGCCCTTCATCTCGAAGCTGAGATCGGCAGCCGCGCGCCCGCGGGTCGGGAAGCCGAACCCGACGCTGGCAGTCGGGCCCACCGAGTAGCTGCCGACGCGCAGTTCGCGATTGGCCAGCACGCCTGGATTGCCGCCCTCGACGACGATCCGGCCGCGCGCCGTGGACCCCGGGCTGCTCGTGAGCGCCAGATCGACGTCTTCGCCGTCGACGACGACCGTCTGGACCGCCGCTTCCGGCATCGGCCCGCTCTCGTCGGGCCCGTCCGGGCCGCCGCGCATCATCATCTGGGCCATGACGGTGTAGGTGCCCGGTGCCACGCCGTCGATCTCGAAGCGGCCCTCGCCCATCACCGGCCCGCCCTTGCCCATGCCGCCAAAGTCGCCGCCCGTCGGCATCAACCGCACCATGCCGCCGGCCATCGGCTCGCCGCTGGATGTCAGCACCCGTCCGCGGACGGTCGCGACCTTGGCCACCACCAGCTGGATGTCCATGGCCGTCTCGAGGCCGGCCTGGACGGCCACCTTCTGCGCGTCGGCCGGGTTGACGGTGCCCGGGCCGTACGTCGGGATCGTGTCGACGTCCATGCCCTGGATGTTCTGGCCGCCCATCATGAAGCGACGCTCGTTCGGCTCGGCGACGACCATGTACTCACCCGGCGCGAGCCCGAACAGCCGGTAGTGCCCCTGGTCGTCGGTCATGTCGCTCATGCCGCCGCCCACGAAGCGCGACTGCCCGCCGAACCGCTGCGACCGGAGGACGCGGACCTGCACGCGCTCGGCCGGTTCACCGGACTCGTCGACGACCCGGCCGGCGATGACGCCGCCCCGCAGCAACTGGAAGTCGAGCGGGCCGATCGCGGCACCCTCGGCGAGGGTGATGCGGCGCGGCGGCGTGTTCGGCGTGATCTGCCCGAAGCTCTGGTCCACGTAACCGGCGCGACGCACCGTCAGCGAATACTCCCCGGCGGGCAGTTCCCGGATCGTGAAGCGCCCGTCCTCGTCGGTGCGCGTCGCGTACGGCCGCGGCGGCGTGAAGCCCATGCCGCGGCGGGGAGGCTCGGGAGGCCGCGTCGACATCGCGCTCACCGTGGCCCGCCGGAGCGGCAGTCCGGTCTCGGCCGCGACGACCCGCCCGCTGATCCAGGCCGTGGCGACGGCCGGCGTCTCGCTGGTTGGGCGCGCACTGGTGTCGCGCGGCGGCAGCGGCCCCGGCTGACGTGGAATCTGGATGCGCGGGGAGGTCGAGGCCGGCTGGGCGAGCGCCGCGCCTCCGGTCCACAGGCACAGGCACGCGGCGCAGGCGGCAACACTGCGAATCATCGTCTGACCTCATGGCGACCGCCCGGTGTCGAGGCGGGTCGCGGACTCCCCTGGGAGCCCGCATCATAGCTCGACCACCCTCGCCGGTGTTGGCAGGGACCAGCCGCCGGGATCGTGCCCGCAGACCGCTCAGCGGTTCGCTATAGTCAGAACCTCGATGTTCGTCGTCACCGTTGCCGCCACCCTGCTCTGTTCCATCCTCCTGGGGGCGCCCGCGGCTGCGCAGCCCTCCACCACGTTCGACGATCGGCTCGGTGCGGTTCGCGCACGCGTCGACGCCGGGGCGCTCGTCGAGGCCGGGCCGCTCGCCGAACGGCTGCGTGACGATGCCGAGGCGGCCGGCGTACCGCTGATCGCCGCGCTGGCGTCGCGCACGCTGGGAAGCATCCGCCTCGAACAGGAACGGTTCGCCGAGGCCACCGCGGCACTCACGACGGCGCGCGATCGGCTGCGCGCGCTTGGCGAGCGACGCTACGAACTCGAGGCGGAATTGCTCCTCGCGCGCATTGCGCTGTACGAAGGCCGGTACGATGCGGCGACCGCGGCGGCGTTTCCGGCGATGGAGGAACTCGAACGCCTCGGCCTGCCGCGCGAGGCGATGGTGGCGGTCTACAGCCAGATGGTGCCGCTGCTGCGGCGCGGCGACGGGTACGACACGGTGATGACCAGGGCGACCGCGCTGCTGACACCCGGCGATCGGTTCACGGCCGCCTGCAGCGTGTGGCAGTCCGAGGGCGATCGTCGCTTCAACTCCGGCAGCTACGCGCTGGCCCACGAAGCGCTCACCGAGGCCCTCGCCTGCTACGAGGGCATCGGCCGCCGCGCCGCCGCCGGCCGCGTCCTGGTCAGCCTCGGGCGCGTCCAGCGCGCGCACGGGCAATTGCAGGACGCGCTGGCGCTGTACGTCCGCGCCGCGCAGATGCAGAAGGCCGACGGCGACGTCCCGGCCTGGCTCCAGAGCCTCAACGCGCAGGCGGTGACCTACGACCGCATGATGCAGTCGCGCAAGGCCGAAGTCCTCTATCGGCAGGCCCTGACCGTGGCGCGGGCGCAGAAGCTGCGGCGCTACGAGACGTTCCTCCAGGGCAACCTCGGTGGATCGCTGCTGCTGTCGGGCCGGACCCGCGCGGCTCTCACGGAACTGCTCGCGGTCCTCCCGATCGAGACGTCGCACGAACTGCAGGCCGTCCGCCACCGCCAGATCGCCATCGCGTACATGGAACTCGGCCAGCTGGCCAAGGCACTCGGGCACGTGGAACGCGCCCGCACCGTGAGCGGCGGACCGAGCTTCGACGAGGACGTCGCGACGCACAACCTGCGCGGCACCATCCTCGCGATGCAGGGCGATCTCGACGCCGCCCAGCGCGATCTCGATGCCGCGGTGGACCTGATCGAAACGGCCCGGACGCAGGCGCTGTCGAGCGATACGGCGCGGCGCGGATTCGGCGAGCTGTACCAGGAGACCTTCGCGGGCACCATCGACCTCGCGATGCGCCGCGGCCAGGGGCCGGCGGCGCTGGAGCTCGCCGAGCAGGCGCGGTCCCGTGCGCTGCTCGACCTGGTCAATGCGCGCGGCACCGAGGCGGCGGTCGTGCCGCCGCCCAAGGTCGGCGCGATGCAGGCGCTGGCGCGATCGCTCGACACGACGCTGCTCGTCTACTGGGTCGGTCAGCGATCGACCTTCGCGTGGGTGGTGACGCCGAATGCCGTGAAGGCGCACCGGTTGCCGGTTGGCGAACGCCGCCTGCGAGCCCTCGTGCGCACGGCCTCTGGCGCCGGTGACGTGGCCGGGACGATCAATGCGGCGCTCCTCGGAGGTCCCGACCTGAGCACCTGGCGCACGTTGTACCGCGCCCTCGTGCTGCCGCTCGCGCAGAGTCTGCCGGGGCGGGCCGATGCCCGCCTCACCATCGTGCCGCACGGCCCGCTGCTGCACCTGCCATTTGCCGGCCTGCTCGACGCGCGCGGCCGCTACTTCATCGAACGGTACGCGATTCATTACGCACCGTCGGTCGCCGTGCTCGAAGCGACGATGCGGACGTCGCGCGCCGGCAACGGCTCGATCGCGCCGGACCGGGGCGCCGCGCCCGGGCGCGCGCTGGTGCTCGGCGATCCGGCGCCGCTGCCGCGGGTGCCGGGCTTCCAGTTGCCGCCCCCACTGCCCCGCGCCCGTGAAGAGGCGCGCGCCGTGGCCAGGTATTTCCCGGAAGGCGCGATGTTGTCGGTGGGCGGCGCCGCGACCGAACGGCTGGTGCGCACGCAGCTCGGTGAGTACGACTGGCTCCACGTGGCCACGCATGCACGGGTCGCCGAAGAAGCGACGGCCTCGTCGTACCTGCTGCTCGCCCGCGGCCTGGGTGGCTCCGACGACGATGGCCTGCTGACGGCCGAGGAGGTGCAGTCACTGCCGCTGGACGGCGCCACCATCGTCCTCAGCGCCTGCGGCACGGCCCTCGGCCGCATCAGTGGCGAGGGGACGTTCGGCTTCACGCGCAGTTTCCTCGCGGCCGGCGCCCGGACGGTCGTGGCGACGACGTGGGAGATGCCCGATACGGCGGCCCTGCGGATGATGAACGCGTTCTACGCGCGCTTGCGGGATCAGGGGCTGACGGTGAGCGCGGCGCTGCGGGCGGCGCAATTGCACGAACTGCGGGCCCTGCGGGCCGGGCGGGTGACGATGACGGCGGGTACGCAGACCGTCCGGCTGCCGTCGACGCCGCTGCTCTGGGCCGGCTACGTCGCCGTCGGCGTGCCGTAGGACTGCCTACCTCCCCTACTTTGCGAGCTCGTCGATGGCGCGTACGAGCCGAGCCGCTTCGCCGCCGGGTCCGGCCCCGGCGTCCCGGGCCGCGATGAACAGGTCGCGAGCCGCCGCGACGTCGCCCCGCTGCAGGGCGGCCTTCCCCAGGTAGAAGACGCTTTCGCGCGCGTAGGGCAGCCGGCCGCTGGCACGCGCGGCGTCCAGGGCCGTGGCGGCCTCGACCGGCTCGCCGCGCATGAGGTCGGCAATGCCGCGATAGAACGCCGCCTGCGGCGACGACACCCCGCCCAGGGCGCGGGCGGCGGCCGACCAGTCCTGGCGGGTGTAGGCATCCATGCCGGCGCGGAACGTGGCCTCGGACGCCGATTCGCCCCGCGTGGTCAGCGGGACGTACGGCGGCGGTGTCACCATCGCCAGCACCGCGACGCGGAGCGCGCCGGTCGATCGGGCTCCGGCGGGAATCGTCTCGGGCGCCGGCGGCGTGTTGGACTCTGCGGCCGGGGCGGCGGGCGCCTGACTGTAATTGGCGACCGTCGGCGGCGCCTCCGGGCGGCGGGCCCAGAACGTCAGCCCTCCCAGCACCGCGACGAGGCCCGCGGCCATCGCGCCGAGCATCCACCAGGACAGCGGGCGGGCAGCCGCGCGGTCCGGACCCGGGGCGTCGGGGACGGCGGCCGTGAGCGACGGCAGCTCCCGCGTCGCCAGCGCCTCCTGCGCATGCTGGTAGCGCTCGACCCGCTCCAGGCACACATCGCACGCGAACATGTGGTCCTCGAACGACGACAGCTCCGGCTCGGCCAGGTCGCTGGTGACGTAGCGCACCACCACGTCATCGTCGGGATAGCGTGTGCAGGTCATCGATAGCTAGGTGGCTGCGCGGCCGGGGAACGTGACGGCGGGGGTGAACCGAACACGTCCATGAGTCGTCGCTGCGCCCGCAGCTTACGCGTGCGGGCGGCTTCGGCGGAAATGCCGAGGCGGACGGCCAGGTCGGCCGGCTTGCAGCCCTCGACCAGGATGAGCCGCAGCACCTGCTGATCGGCGACCGGCAGGCGGTCGAGCGCCCGCTCGACGTCGAGCCGGCGGACCTCCGCGTCCTCGGCCGCGGCCTGCGGCACGTCCACCTCGAGCGGCTGCACGTCGTGGCGGGTCGAGGCGCGATGCTCCGATCGGACGATGTTGCGGGCGATGCCCGCGGCAAACGCCGGCAGCGCGTGAGGGTCGCGGAGGCCGCCGCGGCGCAGCTCGATGAGCAGCGCGATCATGGCGTCCTGCGCGAGATCGTTGGCGAGGTCCGGTCGGCGGGTCCGCGCCAGGCACAGCGCACGCATGCGCGGCCCGAAGCGCTCGGCCAGCTCGGCCTCGGCATCCGGGTCACCCGCCCGCAAACGGGCCACGAGGGCGACATCATCGACGACAGGAGCGGACGCGGCGGCAACGTTGGGCATCGGGGAGCGAGAAGACAGAGACCGACTCTCTTTGCACAACGTGGGAATGGAGTGGATTGAACAACCGACCGGGCAAGGCACCTGCAAGGGCGAAAAGGACGATAGTAGTCACCCATGCGCCACCTGATCCTGACTTTGGTTGGAGTCGTCGCCTTGTCCGCGGCGGTTCTCGAATCGCAATCCAGCGGCTCGCTGCTGCAGGGATGGCTCACGCTGCAACCTGGCGTGAAGAGCCTGCGCGTGAGCAGCTTCGACAAGTCCGGCGGCAACAACGACCGTCTGGAGAAGATCCCGCAGGGCGAACGACGCACCCTGGCCGACATCAAGGGGCCGGGCCAGATCACGCACATCTGGGTGACCATCGCGCCGCCACCGCCAACCGTGTCGCGGCACGACATCATCCTGCGCATGTACTGGGACGATGAGACGACGCCGAGCGTGGAGGCGCCGATCGGCGAGTTCTTCGGGCAGGGATGGAACGAGAGTTACCCGATGGCGGCGCTGCCGCTCGCGGCCGGACCGCGTGAGGGCCGCGCGATGGTCAGCTACTTCCCGATGCCGTTCAGGTCGCGGGCCCGCATCGAGATCGAGAACGACACCGGCCGCACCATCGACGCCTTCTACTACTACGTCGACTACGAGTCGATGCCGGCCGGGGCGCTGCCGGCCGAAACGCCGTATTTCCACGCCTGGTACAACCACCAGGTCACCGACGCGCAGTCGTACGGCGAGAACGAGTGGGGCCTGCTCGGGCCGGAACAGAAGAACCCGACCGGCGCCGGCAACTACCTGGTGGCCGACATCGCCGGCCGCGGGCACTACGTGGGCGTGAACTACTACGTCCATTCGCCGTCGACGATGTGGTACGGCGAGGGCGACGACCTCTTCCAGGTCGACGGCGAACCGTGGCCCGGTTCCCTGCACGGCACCGGCACCGAGGACTACTTCAACACGTCGTGGTCGCCCGACGCGCTGTACCAGCACCCGTTCTTCGGCTACGCGCGTGTCGACGGCGAGACCGGCTGGCTCGGACGGACGCACGTCTACCGCTTCCATCTCACCGACCCGGTGCGGTTCCAGACGTCGCTGCGTGCGTCGATCGAACACGGCCACGACAACAACCTGACGCTCGATCTCGCGACGGTCGCCTACTGGTACCAGCTCGAACCGCACAAGCCGTACCCGGCGTTCCCGGACCGGACGTCGCGGCAGCTGAAGCCGAACATCAGCCCCAGCGATATCCACCGCTGGCGCGACGCCTGGCGCAAGATGATGGGCAACGACCCGAAGCTGTGGGGCAACGA
>CBIHOS010000063.1:0-20631 GCA_966211945.1 uncultured bacterium | reverse complement strand
ATCGTGCTGGCGATCTACCGGCACCTGACCAATCCGGAGTGCCGCCAGTACCTGCTGCGCCAGGCCTTCGAGGAAGCGATCCACACCCATACCTTCCAGTACATCTGCGAGAGCCTGGGCCTGGACGAAGGTGAGCTCTTCAACATGTACCGCGAGGTGCCGTCGATCACCGACAAGGCGGCCTGGGCGCTCCGCTACACGCAGCACCTCTCGGACCCGCGGTTCGCGACCGGCACCGCCGAGACCGACAAGGCGTTCCTCCGCGACCTCGTCGCCTTCTACGTCGTCTTCGAAGGCATGTGGTTCTACACCGGATTCGCGCAGATCCTGTCGCTCGGCCGGCGCAACAAGATGGTGGGGATCGCCGAGCAGTACCAGTACATCCTGCGCGACGAGTCGGTGCACCTGAACTTCGGCATCGACGTGATCAACCAGATCAAGGCGGAGAATCCCGAGATCTGGACGGCAGCCCTGCAGGACGAGGTGCGCCAGATGCTGCACGAGGGCTGCGCGCTGGAGATCGCCTACGGTCGCGACACGATGCCGCGCGGCCTGCTCGGCCTCAATGCCGAGGTCTGTGCCACCTACATGCACGTGATCACGAACCGCCGCTGTGCGCAGCTCGGGCTCGGACCGCTGTTCCCGGACACGGCCAACCCGTTCCCGTGGATGTCCGAGGCGATGGACCTGAAGAAGGAGAAGAACTTCTTCGAGACCCGCGTCACCGAGTACCAGACCGGTTCGTCATTGAAGTGGTGAAGCGGAGCCCACCCTCATCGTGAAGGACCTCGAGACGACGGACCCCGGCGACCGGCGCGCGTCGACACGTCGAGGGCGACGTCTACGAAATGTTTCGTTGACAATACGAACCTCTTCGTACTAACGTCACCGGCATGCCGCTTCCGCGACCGACGCCAGCCGAACTCGAGATCCTCGACGTGCTCTGGGCCAGGGGGGCGTCGACGGTGCGCGACGTGCACGCGCTTCTGGACGCATCGAGGCCGACCGGCTACACGACGGTGCTCAAGCTGCTGCAGATCATGACCGACAAGGGACTCGTCGATCGCGACGAGACCCAGCGGGCCCACGTCTACCAGCCGCGCGTGTCGCGCGAGGCCACCCAGACGCGGCTGGTCGCCGAACTGGCCGACCGCGCGTTCGGCGGCTCCGCGATGGCGCTGGCCATGCGCGCCATCGGCAGCCGGAAGGCGACGCGGGCCGAACTGGCCGAGATGCGGCGCCTGCTCGACGAGGCCGAAGGGCGGGCGCGATGACCTGGGCCGATGCCATCGGCTGGGCCGTGCTGCACGCGATCTGGCAGGGCGCGCTGGTGAGTGGCGCGTACCTGGCGGCCAGGCGGCACCTCCGCGACGAGGGGGCGGCCGCGCAGCACGCCCTGGCCTGGAGCGCGTTGCTGACACACGCCGGGCTCTTCGCGTTCACGCTCTGGGCGTACCGGTTCGGGATCGACGTCGCCTGGCTGGCGCCGCCCGTGCCGCGGGCCGCGCCGACAGCCGGAGCGCCGGATGTGCTCCCGCTCCGTTTCGCCGTCGATGCGTCCGCCATCGGTTACGTGTGGGCGCTGGGCGTCGGCGCGCTGGTGCTGCGGCTCGCCGTCGCCTCGTCGGTCCTGCCGAGAATTGGCCGGCACGCCCAAGTGGTCTCGCCGGCATGGGCGCAACGATCGCGAGGGCTCTGCCGCACGCTCGGTCTCGGTGCCGGCGATGTCCAGGTGCTCGAATCGCCGTGCGTCGACTCGCCGCTGGCGTACGGGATACGGCGGCCGGTCATCGTGATGCCATCGCAGACGCTGCGCGCACTGCCGGCGACGCTCGTTGCGTCCCTGCTCGCCCACGAGATCGCCCACGTCCGCCGTCGCGACTACCTGGCCAACCTGGTCCAGTCAGGTGTGGAGGCGGTGCTGAGCCTGCAGCCGGCGGCGTGGTGGCTCGGCGCGCAGATCCGCGTGGCCCGCGAGCACTGCTGCGACGACCTGGCGGCCGCGGCGTGCGGCGACGCGCGGCTCTATGCGCGAGCGCTCTTCGCCCTGGAGTCGGCGCGACAGGCGGCGCCGGCTCTGGCGATGACGGCGACGCACGGCTCGCTCGTCCGGCGCGTCGATCGGCTGCTGAATCGTCCGGACACCCCGGTCCGTACCACGCGGGCAAGCGCCGTGCTGGCCGGGGCCACACTCCTGTCGGCGGCGCTCGTGGCGGCGATCCTGGTCGTGCCGGCGGCGGCCGGAACCGACCGCACGATCGACCGCGGCGTCGACGATCGGACCATCGGGTCTGTCGCGCCGCATGCCGGCGAGGTCGCCGACGATCCGTCGACGCTGGGCGCGACCGCGCGTCTCGAACGCATCGAATTCGCGCCCGACGTTCCCGCCGCGGTGCGCCAGCAGGTGCTGGCCAGCCTCGCGATGCGTGAGGGCGCGGTGTTGCATGGCGAGGCGCGGCACCGGATTGCTCGGGCACTGCACGACACCCGGCGCGGCATGACCTTCACCGATCGACCCGGCACGCGCGCCGGGCTGCTCCGGATCATCGTCAGTCTCGACTGCTAGTACGGCCGTCGTCGGCAGCTCCACCGTGCCGCCGGCCTATCCTGAAGCCAGTGACACGCGCACGCGCCGTGGCCCCGCGCCGCGGTTGCGTCAGGCGCGCGGAGGCACCGCTAGAATGCGCCATGCATCCGCGCATTCGCGAGATCACCGCGTACCTCGAGACGCAGCGCCGCGCCCTGCGTTTGGCCGTCGAGGCCGTACCCCCCGCGCTCCGGGCACGCCGGCCGGCGCCGGAGGCCTGGTCGGTGGCGGAGGTCGTCGAGCACGTCGGCCTGGTCGAGACCGCCGTGGCCGGACTGTTCGGGCAGGCGCTCGCCGAGGCGCGAGCGAAGGGGCTCGGACGCGAGGAGGCGACCGGGTCGATCCTCACCACGCTCGACGTCGCACGAGTGGCGGACCGCTCGCGGCCGATCGAGGCGGCCGAGTCGGGCCGACCGCATGGCGGAGTCGAGGCGGATGCCGCATGGCAGCGGCTCGACGATCTCCGCGCCGCGACGCTGGCCGCGCTGCACGAGGCCGACGGCCTTGCGCTGGCCGAGGTCGCAGTGCCGCACCGCATCCTCGGCACCCTCGATCTGTACCAGTGGATGGTGTTTCTCGGCGCTCACGAAGCCCGGCATACGGCGCAGATCCAGGCGATCCACGCGGCCCTTGCCGCGGCGCCGTCGGGTTCCGGCGCGATGAACACTTGACGGGCAGCCGTTCCTCAGGCCTCCTCGACACTCCCGACCGGCGCGCGCCATCCCAGCCGCCAGCCGTCCTGCACGAGCACGAGCGCCTGGACCAGCGCCGCGACCAGCGCCGCAGCGACGGCCATCACGGCAAAGGCGGCGCCGAACGATCCGGTGGCCTGGCGCGTGACGCCGAGCAGCGTCGGCAGCAGGAACCCGCCAAGGCCGCCGACCGCGCCGACAAGCCCGGTCGCCAGGCCGATGTCGCGACCGAACCGCAGCGGCACGAGCTGGAACACCGCGCCGTTGCCGATGCCCAGACACGCCATGCCGCACACCATCAGCGCCAGCATGCCGGGCCAGGCCGGCAGCCGCGCCGCGAGGGCGTAGACCAGCGCAACGCCCGCCAGTGTCGCGGCGAGCAGTCTGGCGCCGCCGATGCGGTCGGCGAGATGGCCTCCGAACGGCCGCGACAGGCTGCCGACGACCGCCGCGAGCGCCGTCACCTGTCCGGCAACGATGGGCGTGGCGCCGTACTGATCGCGGAACAGCAGTGGAAGGAACGCCGAAAGGCCGGCGTAGCCGCCGAACGTCACGGCATAGAACAGGCACAGGTACCACGCGTCGCGGGTCGCGACGACGCGCGCGCTCGCCGCCACGGACGGACGCGCGTCGCCAGGCGCTTCACGCGCGCACAGCAGGAACACGACGAGCACGATCGCCAGCGGAATCATCGCGGCGCCGAACACGGCCGGCCAGCCGATCACGGCGGCGAGACGCGGCGCGATCAGGTTGACGACGACGGTGCCGCTGTTACCGGCGGCGGCCACACCCATCACGAGCCCCTGGCGCTCCGGCGGATACCAGCGGCTCGCGAGCGGCAGCGCGACGGCAAACGACGCGCCGGCGGTGCCGATGGTCGCTGCGACGAGGAACATCGACGACACGGTGGGCGTGACCAGCCACGCAGCCGTCAATGGCACGAACAGCAGCGCCAGCAGCGCCGCGCCGACGATGCGGCCGCCCCAGCGATCGGCGAGCAGCCCCATCGGCACCCGCAGCAGCGATCCGGTGAGAATCGGCAGCGCCACCAGCAGCCCCTTCTGGGACGGACTCAGGCGCAGGGCCTCGGCGATGAACACCGACAGCGAGGCGGGCAGCACCCAGAGCATGAAGCTCATGTCGAAGTGCAGCAGGCTGGCGACGAGCGTGGGCGTGTGCCCCTGACGCAACGCGTGGCGCATGAGTCAGTCCAGGTGCACGTGCAGTTCGCCGAAGCCGTCGACGGTCACGCGATGGGTGGCGATGGGCGGGCAGTCGTGGCCAATCGCCTGACCGGTGCGAAGGTCGAAGCGGAAGCCGTGAAAGGGGCAGGTGACGGTGCCGGCGCCCACCAGTCCGTCGGCGAGCGGCCCCTGGCGGTGCGGGCAGAACGGATCGGTCGCGTGCACCCCGCCGTCGCGGGCGCGGAACACCGCGATGCTGCGATCGCCGATCGTGAAGACGCGGCCCTCTCCCAGCGGAATCTCCCAGAGCGAGCCGAGCGCGACGACGCGGGGGGCGGCGAGCGCCGCCGGCATCCCGCTCATCGGCGTCGCCCCCCGCCGGCCACGCCGACGCCGACCACGTCGACGAACTGCGCCGGATGCACCGGCTGGTCGGCCTCGAGCCACGGATCGACGTAGCTGTCCACGGCGTCCTGCATCCGCTGGTCGAGATCGGCGGCAATGCCCTCCTCGTCGTCGACCACCACGCGGCGGAGGTGATCGATGCCGAGCCGCTCGACGAAGTCGTAGGTCCGTTCCAGGTACTTGCCGTGCTCGCGGTAGTACTGCATGAACCGCCCCGCGAGGCGCAGCACGTCGTCGTGGCCGTCGACGGTGACGAGCAGGTCGCCCTTGCGCACACGGGAGCCGGCGGCGCCGCCGACGTAGATCTCCCAGCGCCCGCCTTCGATCGCGACGGCGCCGACGTCCTTCGTCGTCGCTTCCGAGCAGTTGCGCGGACAGCCGGCGGTCGCGAGCTTCAGCTTGGCGGGCGCCTCCAGGCCCTGGAACCGCCGTTCGATCGCGATGCCCAGCGTCGTGCTGTCGCCGACGCCGAAGCGGCAGAACTCGGTGCCGACACAGGTCTTGCAGGTACGGAAGCCCTTCGTGTATGCGTGCCCGGACGGCATGCCGAGGTCCTTCCACACGAGCGGCAGCTGCTCCTTCCTGATGCCGAGCAGATCGATGCGCTGACCGCCGGTGATCTTGACCATCGGCACCTGGTACTTGTCGGCGACGTCGGCGATGCGGCGAAGGTCCGCGGCCGAGGTCACACCGCCGTAGATCCGGGGCACCACGCTGAAGGTGCGGTCCTTCTGGATGTTGGCGTGGACGCGGTCGTTGATGAAGCGCGCGTCGCGCTCGTCTTCGTAGGCGGCGCCCCAGATCGACTTGAGCAGCGAGGCGAGGCCGGGCTTGCTGGCTGGATCCTCGAGGCCGCCGGACAGCGCGGCAAACACCGCCGACACGCTCTTCAGCCCGCGCGCAGTGATCGCGTCCACGAGTTCGGGCTTGTTCAGGGGGACGCCGGGCACGTAGTAGTGCGCGGCCGGATCCTCGTCCAGGTCGCCGCCAGCCGCCTCCTCGACGATCGCCTGCACGAGCGTTGCGCAGGACCCGCAGCCAGTGGCGGCCCTTGTCGCGCTGCACACCGCCTTCAGCGTGCGGCAGCCGCCGGCAACCGCCGCCACGATCTGCTGCTTGGACACGCCGTTGCAGTTGCACACCTGCGCGTCGGCGGAGAGGCCCTGCACGCCGAGGCCCTCGCTGGCGCCGGCGGTACGCGGGAAGAGCAGCGCCGATCGATCCTCGGGAAGTTCGGTGCCGCGATCGAATGCCTGCAGCAGCGCTGGTGCGATGCTTCCGGCGCCGAGGACGATCGCGCCGGCCAGCCGGCCGTCGCGCACGATCAGCTTCTTGTAGACGCCGCGCGTCGGCTCCGCGTAGGTGACCACCTCGTCGCGCTCGGGGTCGCCGTCGCGCTCCCCCATGACCGCGAGGTCCACCTCCATCACCTTCAGCTTGGTCGAGACACGCGACCCCTCGTAGCGCGCGTCGGGCCGCGTACCGGCGAGACGCTCGGCAAGCACGCGCGCCTGTTCCCAGAGCGGCGCGACGAGTCCATACGTCTGGCCGCGATGCTCCGCACACTCGCCAACGGCGTAGATGTGGGGATCGGACGTCGCCAGGTCGTCTCCGACGACGATGCCGCGATTGACGACGAGCCCGGCCTGCGTGGCCAGCGCGGTGTGGGGCCGGATGCCGGCGGCCACGACGACCAGATCGCACGCGAGCGTCGTGCCGTCGCTGAACGCCAGCCCCTCGATCGACTCGCCGCCGATCGCCTTCGTCGTCGCCTTCTCGAGGTGCAGGTGGACGCCGAGCTGTTGCAGCGTGCGTTCGAGCACGCGGCCGGCGGCGCGATCGAGCTGCAGGTCCATCAGGTGCGGCATCAGGTGCACGACGTGGACCTCGAGACCGAGCGCCAGCAGACCGCGCGCCGCTTCGAGGCCCAGCAGGCCGCCTCCGATCACCACTGCCCGACGCGATCGCTCGGCCTGCCACACGATCCGGTGGCAGTCGTCGAGCGTGCGGAACACGTGCACGCCGGGAGTGAGCCCGCCCGCCGTCGTCCGCAGTCCCTCGATCGGCGGGATGAAGGGTACGCTGCCGGTCGCCATCACCAGATCGTCGTAGGCCACGGCCAGGTCGCCGCCGGCGTACAACCGGCGCGCCTCGCGATCGATGCGCGTGACCGGTGCCCCGGCGTGCAGCGTCACGCCGTGCGCGGCGTACCACTCGAGCGGGTTGATGAACACGTCCTGGGCGCGATGCGTGCCGGCCAGCACGCCCGAGAGCAGGATGCGGTTGTAGTTGCCGTACGGCTCGTCGCCGAAGATGGTCACGTCGAGCCGCCCGTCCAGGTCGCGGCGCACCACCTCCTCGACCAGGCGCGCTCCCGCCATCCCGTTGCCGATGACTACCAGTCGCTGTCTGTTCATGTTCGACATTCGAAAGCCGCCACGCCCGCCGCGGCCGTGGCGTTGTCGTGAAGGCGCGTCGGCGTGTCGGCTGCGCCATGCAGCTCGCTGACGCGCAGTTCGAGGCGGGCTGCGCACACCTTGAACTCCGGCATGCGGCTGGTGGGGTCCAGCGCCGGATTTGTGAGCAGGTTGGCAGACCCCGCTCCGCCCCAGTGGAACGGGACGAAGAGCGTGTCCACGCGCGCGTTGCCGGTCACGTGGACCTGCAGCGTGGCCGCACCCCGGCGAGTGCGGACGGTGACGATGTCGCCGGTGGCCACGCCGTGCTGGCGCGCGGTGATCGGATGCACCTCGACGCGCGGCGACGGCGCCCGCTCGATCAGTTCGGGCAGCCGGCGCGTCTGCGTGCCCGACTGGTACTGCGCGAGCACACGCCCGGTCGTCAGGTAGAGCGGGAACTCGCGGTCGGGTGACTCGGCCGGATCGGTCGGCGTGACGACGTGGAATCTGGCGCGGCCGTCACTCGTGGGGAAGCAATCGGCAAAGAGCCGCGGCGTGCCGGGATGTGCCGCGTCCGGGCACGGCCAGTGCAGCTGCTCACCGGTGTCGAGGCGCGCGTGCGTGATGCCGCGATAGTCGGCGATGCCGCCGGCGCTGGCGCGGCCCAGTTCCTCGAAGACGGCCGCCTCGTCGTCGAACTCGAAGCCGTCGCGTCCGAGCCGCGCGGCGAGCTGACCGAGAATCTCGAGATCGGTGCGCACGCCCGGCGGCGGCGGAAACACGCGGCGGCGCCGCAGCACGCGGCCTTCGAGATTGGTGAGCGTGCCCTCTTCCTCGGCCCACATCGCGACGGGCAGCACGACGTCGGCGAGCGCTGCCGTCTCCGAGACGAAGAAGTCGCAGACGACCAGCAAGTCCAGCGCGCTCAGGCGGCGGGCGATCCGCCCCGCGGCCGGCGCCGACACGACCGGGTTGGATCCCATCACGATCAAGGCGCGCGGGCCGGCGTCGGTGCCGAGCGAGTCGAGCAGCTCGAACGCCGATGAGCCCGGCGGCGGCAGCGAGTCGGGATCGACGCCCCAGACCGCGCCGACGATCGCACGCGCCGCGGGGTCGCGCAGCGAGCGGTAGCCCGGCAGCTGATCGTTCTTCTGTCCGTGCTCGCGGCCGCCCTGCCCGTTGCCCTGGCCGGTGAGGCAGCCGAATCCACCTGCAGCGCGCCCGACCTGTCCGAGCGCCAGCGCGATGTTGATCAACGCGAGCGTGTTGGCCACGCCCTGCGCCTGCTGTTCGGCGCCTCGGGCCGTCAGCACCATCGACGACGAGGCGCGGCCGAGCAGGTGCGCGGCCTGCACGACATCGCGTTCCGGCACACCGGTCACGCGCTCGACCCGCCCCGGCCAGCAGGCGGCCACCGCGGCGCGCACGGCCGCGAAGCCGGTCGTGCGCCGGGCGATGTAGTCCTGGTCGACCAGCCCATCGTGAATCAGCACGTGGAGCAGGCCATTGGCGAGCAGGCCGTCGGTGCCGGGGGCGATCGGCAGGTGCAGCGTCGCCGCCGCCGCGGTCGGCGTCCGTCGCGGATCGACGACGATCAGCGCGCCGCCGGCGCGCCGCTGCGCGTCGAAGTACTGCATGGCCGGCGGCAGGGTCTCGGCGACGTTGCTGCCGACCAGCAGGATCGCGCCAGCGCCGGCGATGTCCGACAACGGGAACGGCAGGCCGCGGTCGATGCCGAAGGCGGCGTTGGCGGCAGCCGCCGCCGACGCCATGCAGAAGCGGCCGTTGTAGTCGATGTGCCGCGTGCGCAGCGCAACCCGCGCGAACTTGCCGAGCAGGTAGGCCTTCTCGTTGGTGAGGGCGCCGCTGCCGAAGACGCCGATGGCGTCGGGCCCGTGTGCCGCCTGCAGCGCCTCGATCGTCGTGGCGATCCGATCGAGCGCTTCGTCCCAGGTGGCCGCGACCAGCACCCCGGCCGCGTTGCGCACGAGCGGCGCGGTCAACCGCTCCGCGTGGGCGAGCGCGCCGACAGACGTCCATCCCTTGATGCACAACGCGCCGCGGTTGACCGGGAAGTCGGGATCGCCGGCGAGCGTCGGTGCGTGCGGCGTGCCGCCGATCAGCATGCCGCACTGCATCGCGCAGTACGGGCAGTGGGTGCGGGCGGCAGTCATGCCCTGCGTTCTGAGCAACTCGCGTGCCCGGCCGGCGCGGTGGCGGCAACGGCCGCGGCGGGCTCGGCCGTCGCGGCGGGAATCGTCGATGATTGCTGACGATCCTGGCTCGTCGCGGCGCGGCGCAGGCGGTTTCGCACGTCAGCCCGCGCGACTACGAATGTGTAGGAGCCCCCGCCGCGCGCCTACGACAACGTGGGACGTCAACATCACGCCGCGACCGGCAGGCCCGCTCCGGACGACGAGCGCTCCCGGCCGGCGCCGGCGCGAGGGGCTCCGGAGCACGGACCCCTGGAGGCGGCCCTACGAGCACGTCGGATCGCCTTGGCGAAGCTACGTTTTCGTATGATCTTGCTTCTGCCATCGAAACCGATGCCGCGAGTTCAGGCCGCATTCACGCGGCCTGCGGCCCGAGCCGAGCGGCTGCGGCCAGCTGGCCGCAACCTTGCTACACGAACGGGCATGTCCGCGACCACGGCTTCCGGCAGCACGCGTCCGAACGATCGCGGCGCCGTCCACGGCAGGGTGTACCTGGTCGGGGCGGGCCCCGGCGACCCCGACCTCCTGACGTTGCGCGCTGCCACCCTGCTGCGCTCCTGCGACATCGTCTTCCACGATCACCTCGTGGCGGAGGCCGTGCTCGATCACGTCGGGCCGGAAGCCGTGCGCATCGATGTCGGCAAGGTCGGGCATGGGCCGTCGAGCGCACAAGCCGGCATCGACGGCTCGCTGATCCGAGCAGCGCACGCCCGCCTCCGGGTGCTGCGGCTCAAGGGTGGCGACCCGTACCTGTACGGACGCGGCGGCGAGGAGGCGCTCGCGCTGGCCGACGCCGGCGTGCCGTTCGAGGTCGTGCCTGGCGTCAGCGCGTTGAGCGCGGTGCCGGCGAGCGCCGGCATTCCGCTCACCCACCGTGGCGTGGCCACGTCGGTCGGCGTGATCGCCGGCGCCTGCGCCGGCGACGGTGGCGTGCCGGCGGCGTTGGGCGGTGCCGCCCAGGCCGATACGGTCGTGGCCTTCATGGGCCTGGCCAACCTCGGGGGGCTGGTGCAGGCGCTCCTCGCCGCCGGACGCAACGCCGACACGCCGGCCGCCGCGATCGCCAGCGGCACGACCAGGGTCGCCGCGACGGTGATCGGCACGCTCGGTGGCATCGACGCGGACGTGCGCCGGGCCGGCCTGCGAGCGCCGGTGCTGATCGTGGTGGGCGACGTGGTTCGTCTGCGGGAGCGGCTCGCGGGCGGCGCGGCTAGCGCGGCGCCGAACCGTGAGAGGATCCTACAGGAATGTATGAACTGACCGCATGACCCACAAAATCGTAGGGACGCTGGAAGCTTCCCGGGAGATCCGGCGGCTCTCGACGCTCCTCGACATCAGTCAGGCGCTGTCGGGCACGCTCGACATCCGCCAGGCGTTCCATCACGTCCTCGAGATTCTCGAGCGCCACCACCGCGTCGCCCGCGGCGCCGTCGTCCTGGTCGAGGACGAGGGCGGCGGGCTGCGCGTCGCCGCGTCGATCGGGCTGCCGGCGGCCGGGCAGCACGCGCGGTACCGTGCCGGCGAGGGGATCACCGGACGGGTCGTGGAGTCGGGCAAGCCGGTGGTCGTGCCGCAGGCCAGCCGCGAGCCGCTCTTCCTCAACCGGGCCGGCGCCCGGCGCGACCTGGCGCGCAACGAGGTCACCTTCGTGTGCGTGCCGCTGGTCGTCAACCGCAAGACGACCGGGGCGATCTGGCTCGATTTGCCGTACAAGCGCGACCGCGACTACGACCGATCGCTGAAGTACTACCGCCTGGTGGCCTCGATGCTCGCCCAGGCGATCCGGATGCACGGGCTCGTGCAGGCCGAGAAGCAGCGGCTGGTCGCCGAGAACACCCAGCTGCGCGACGAACTGCAGGACCGGTACTCGTTCCGCAACATCGTCGGGGCGAGCGGCCCGATGCGCGAGGTCTTCGACCAGGTCGCGCAGGTGGCGCGCACCAACACGACGGTGCTGATCCGCGGTGAATCGGGCACCGGCAAGGAGCTGATCGCGCACGCCATCCACTACAACTCACCGCGGGCCCGCAAGGCCTTCATCAAGGTCAACTGCGCGGCGCTGCCCGACACGCTGATCGAATCGGAACTGTTCGGCTACGAGAAGGGCGCGTTCACCGGCGCGCAGGCGCGCAAGAAGGGCCGCTTCGAACTGGCCGAGGGCGGCACGCTGTTCCTGGACGAGATCGGCGACCTCGACCCGCAGACGCAGGTGAAGCTGCTGCGCGTGCTCCAGGAGCGCGAGTTCGAGCGGCTCGGCGGCACCTCGACGATCAAGACCAACGTCCGGCTGATCGTCGCCACCCATCGCGACCTCGAGAAGGCGATCACCGACGGGTCGTTCCGCGAGGACCTGTACTACCGGCTCAACGTCTTCACGATCTTCGCGCCGCCGCTGCGGCAGCGGAAGGCCGACGTCATGCTGCTCGCCGACCACTTCCTCGAGAAGTACTCGGCCGAGCACGACCACCGGATCAAGCGCATCTCGACGCCGGCCATCGACATGCTCGTCAGCTACCACTGGCCGGGCAACGTGCGCGAGCTCGAGAACGCCATCGCGCGGGCGGCGCTGGTCTGCGACGGCAGCGTCATCCACGCGCACCACCTGCCACCGACGCTGCAGACGGCCGAAGCCTCGGGCACGGTGCCGCGCCTGTCGCTGACCGAGTCGGTCGAGGCCTACGAGAAGGACATCCTGCAGGACGCCCTGAAGACGTCGCGGGGCAACGGCGCCAAGGCCGCCAAGCTGCTCGACACGACCGAACGCATCCTCCACTACAAGGTGCAGAAGTACGGCATCCGCCTCGACCGCTTCCGCAGCTGATCGGCGGCTGCGTGGCGCTCGCCGCGCCCGAGCGCGATGACGCGGGTGAGGCGCAAGGGCCGGTCTCTGTCCGTTCTCCGGTTGCAGAACGTTGAACCAGACAGGCCCCGTCGCCGAACGCCACCATGCGCACCCAGACCGCCCACCCCGGCCGCGCTCTCGCGGCCCTCGTCATCATCCTGGCGGCCTGCGGCTGCCGCGAGGCGCCGCGCGTCCAGACGCCCGGGCCGGCCAGCACGCCGGCCGCGGCGATGCTCGTCAAGCCGCCAGCCGCCGACACCAGCGACCAGATCGTCTCCTGGGTCGATGGCGCGGTGGTGACCGACTGGGCGGCCGAGCGCGAGAAGCGCGACGGCGCGATCCGCGGCTATCTCGAGGACAGCGATCCGGGCCGCGCCGCGGCGTACGGCTTCCGGTCCGGCCAGCACCCGCGGCTCGCGTGGGCCTGGTTCCGCGACAACCCGGTCGGGTTCAACGGCGTGCCGTTCGTGCTGCTCAAGACACTGCTCGATCTCGACCCGAACCACGCCGACCCGCACCTGCGCCGCCTCGCCCGCATCTGGAAGCGCGAGACGACGATGGCCGACGCGGCCGGACGACCGGCAACGGCGGCGTGGACGCTCGACCATCTCGGCGCCGGCCCGAGTCCTCACGACTACATCGACGGCGTGCCGCGGCCCGCCGCCCAGCGCCGCGCGCCCCTGCCGTACGGGTTCGCGTTCGAGAACGCTCACGAGTTCGCGCCGCTCTCGGGGGCCGGCCGGGCCCGCGTGCAGGCCCGTCTGACCGCCAAGCGCGTGTTCACGAACGTCTCGCTGCTGCTCGCCAAGGCGCGGACCGCCGATCGGGAGGAGAACTGGGAGCGTGATCGACCCGGCTTCGGCAGTCCGGGTTCGCTCGATCGCGTCTTCCTGTCGTGCGCCGCCTGCCACGTCGGCCGGGTCGTCGTGGACGGGAAGATGACGTTCCTGCCGGGCATGCCGAACACCGAGTTCGAGGCGCAGTACTACTCGAAGCTGCTGATGCTCACCGCCGGCGCGCTGGTCGAGTCCGGCTTCGACCCGGCGTCGACGGCGCCGGTCGCGCCGGCCAACATCAGGCCGAACACGGCGGCGGTGAAGGCCTTGTACACCGAGATGATCGACAAGGCGCGGACGCGGCCGGAGACGCTGTACGGCTCGTCGCCGGCCGACATCGCGCGCGGCACGCAGCAGACGCTCGCCGTCGCCGACGCCTTCCCGAGCATCGTCCAGGACCTGATCGCGGTCGGCGTGAAGACCCACTTCATCTATCACGTGGTCGGCCGCAACCACGCCTACAGGTCGGGCCGCCCCGACGTCTTCGAGAACCGCCCCGGGCAGATGGACGCCTTCGGCATCGCCTCGGGACTGGTGGCCATCCACACCCGCCGCGCCGACAACAGCTTCATGGAGTTCGTGCGGCGCGACAACCCGCAGAGCCCGTTCTTCACCGGCTTCTCGATCGGGAACGGATTGCCTGCGGATGTGCCGGGGATGACCGGCCCGGTCGCCGACGCGCGGGCGGCGGCCGACCGCACGCTGAGGCAGTTGTCGGCCTGGGCGCCGCCCGTGCCCGCGCCGATCGACATCAAGAGCGTCAACTGGGCGGCCGAGCGCTTCCACGCCAACTGGGACGGCAATCAGGGGGCCTCGTCACGGACGCTCGCCTCGGGTGCGTCGGCGACCGGCGATCCGCGCATGGTCAACGTGCGCATTCACGAGCCGCTCAACCCGTTCATCGATCACCTGCCGCCGCCACCGTACCCCTTTGCCAGCGTCGACCTCGCCCGCGCCCGTGAGGGCAAGGCGCTGTTCGCCCGGACGTGCGCGTCGTGCCACGCGCCGCGCAACCAGAAGATCTACCCGGCGAGCCGTCTCGGGGTCGATCCGAACCGGACGCTGGTGAACACGAGCGTCTCGCGCTACGGTCTCGCGGCGCTGGTCATGGAGGCCTGCGTCATCTACGGCCTCAATCACCAGGGGCAGGCGGGTGCCGACTGGTGCGTGCCGAAGGGCGACTGGCAGGCCCGGCTCGACGAGTACTTCCGCGACACACCGCGCCGTGTCGTGGAGCACACCAACGGCTACAAGGCGGACATGCTGCGCGGCATCTGGGCGCAGGCACCCTACCTGCACAACGGCTCGGTGCCGACGCTCGCCCACCTGGTCTGCCCGGCGACGCGGCCGGCCAGGTTCGTGCGCGGCAACCTGCACTACGACCAGGCGCTGGGCGGATTCGAGTGGGCGGCGCTGCCGGCCCACCGCTATGCGCCCGGTGAGTCGATCCTCGCCAAGTGGTTCGACACGACCGAGCCTGGCCGTGCCAACGCCGGCCACACGTTCGGCTCCGAGTGGTGTCCCGACACCAGTGGACTCGACCCGATCCGGGATCGCGCGACGATCGAGACACGCATCCTCCAATCGCGCGTCGGAGCGCTGCTCGCCTACCTGAAGACGCTGTAGGGCGCCGCCGTTTGCGCGGCGCGCGCCAGTGCGCGAGGATGGCGCCATGCCGACGCCGCCACGCTCACACCGCGAGGCCACCCTCGACCGCCGACGCTTCCTGCAGCTGACTGCCGCGGCCGGCGCCGCGCCGGTGCTCGGTCCGCACCCTGCCGCGGCGGCGCTTCAGCCGGCGCCGCCGTCCGGACCAGACGTCGGCACGCTCTTCCCGTTCATCGAGAAGCAGGCCGTGCACGGCGAGTTCCCGCTGTCGTTCCTGAACGCGTCGGCACCGGCGCTCGAGACGTGGAAGCCGGCGACGCGCACCAAGGTGCTGGACCTGCTGCACTACGCGCCGCCGCCCTGCGACCCGGCCGCCGAGACGCAGGAACGCGTCGACTGCGGCGACTACATCCGCGAGCGCGTCACCTTCGCCACGACGCCGGACGTCCGCGTACCTGCGTTCGTGCTCGTGCCCAAGGGCCGCCAGGGCCGCCTGCCGGCGATCGTGGCCCTCCACGACCATGGCGGCTTCTACCTCTGGGGCAAGGAGAAGCTGGTCGCCGTGGACGGCGAGCATCCGGTGCTCGGCGCGTTCCGTGCACGCTCGTACGCCGGCCGCAGCATCGCCATCGAGTTGGTCCGGCGCGGCTACATCGTGGTCGTGATCGACATGTTCTACTGGGGCGACCGGCGGATGCTGCTCGCCGACGATCCGGCCGACTGGCGCGAACGGCCGGCCAGCATGCCCGAGGCCCGGGTCGACGCGTTCAACGCCCGCGCCAGCAGCAACGAGCAGCTGGTCGGGCGCACCATCTACTCGGCCGGCTTCACGTGGCCGGGCGTCATGTGCTGGGACGACATCCGCACGGTGGACTACCTGATCTCGCGGCCCGACGTCGACCCCAGGCGCATCGGCTGCGTCGGCCTGTCGGTCGGCGCGGTCCGCTCGACCCATCTCGCGGCGTTCGACGACCGCATCCGCGCCGCCGTCGTCGTCTGCTGGATGACGTCGTTCCCGAAGCAGCTGCGCTCGCACGTCCGCCACACGATCGGCCACACGAAGGTGATCCCCGGCGTGCAGCGGCTGCTCGACTATCCGGACGTGGCGTCGCTCGCGATGCCGACCCCGATGCTCGTGATGAGCGGCTCGCGCGACCCGCTGTTCTCGCTCGACGGCATCAAGGACAGTCTCGCGAAGCTGGAGGCGTGCTACGCGAAGGCCGGCGTTGCCGATCGCTGCCGGACCCGTCTCTACGACAGTCCGCACCAGTTCAGCGTCGAGATGCAGGCCGAGGCGTGGGCCTGGCTGGAACGCTTCGTCCTGGGACGGCCGCCGGCGGAAAACGCGCCCGCTCGTGAGTAAATGGGGAGGTGCGCCCTGCGGCGCCCATCGTTCCCTTCGAGAGGTGACAAGAATGCGACGTGCCCTTCTCGCGGCGTCCGCGGTGATGCTGCTGCCAGCCTGTTCGAACGCCCCCACTCCGCCGGCCGAGTCGACGGCCGCCGCTCCGGCCGCCGCGGCGCTCGGCAGCTTCGGCGTCGAAACGGCACACATGGACACCGCCGTGAAACCGGGCGACGACTTCTTCCGGTACGCCAACGGCAAGTGGCTCGCGACCTTCAAGATGCCCGACGACAAGTCGCGCTTCGGCGCCTTCGACGCGCTCGGCGACAAGTCGGAGGCCGACGTCAAGACCGTGGTCGAGTCGATCGCGGCCACCAGACCCGCCGCCGGGACCACTGCCGCCAAGGTCGGCGACATGTACGCGAGCTGGATGGACGAAGCGGCCATCGACGCCCGCGGCCTGGCGCCGCTGCAGCCCTACCTCGATCGCATCGACGCGGTCACCGACACCGCCGGCATCCTCGCGCTGATGGCGACGACAGACTTCGCGGCGCCGTTCGGGCTGGGCGTCGAGGCCGATCCGCAGGATCCGAAGCAGTACGCCGTCTGGGCCGGCCAGGGCGGCATCGGCATGCCCGACCGCGACTACTACCTCGGCAAGGGCGAGTCCTTCGAGAAGTACCGCGCCGCGTACAAGACCTACGTCACGCGAATCTTCGAACTGCTCGGCGACCCGGCGCCGGCCGCGTCGGCCGACACCGTGATCGGGCTCGAGACCCGGATCGCGCGCGGCCACTGGCCGCAGGCGCAGCTGCGCGACGTGGCCAAGGCGATCAAGCCGATGCCGTTTGCCGACTTCAAGGCCTTCGCACCGAGCGTGGCGTGGGACACGGTGCTGAGCGGCCTCGGCCTGCCGTCCACGGTCGACAAGGTCGTGGCCTATGGCGACACCGCGGTCCGCGACGGTGCGGCCCTGGTCGGCAAGGAACCGGTCGCGGCCTGGAAGAAGTACCTGGCGTTCCACATCGCCTCCGACAACGCCTCGCACCTGCCCAGGGCGTTCGACGATGCCAGCTTCGAGTTCTTCGGCAAGACGCTGCGCGGTGTGCAGGCCAAGCGCGAGCGCTGGAAGCGCGGCATCACCCTGCTCGACGAGAACATCGGCGAGGGCGTCGGCGAGGTCTACGTGTCGAAGTTCTTCCCGGCCGAGAACAAGGCCCGGATGGACGCACTGGTCGCCAACCTGCGCAAGGCGCTCGAAGGCCGGCTGAAGGCGCTGCCCTGGATGGACGACGCCACCCGCGCCGAGGCGCTCGCGAAGCTGGCGACCTTCGAGCCGCGGGTCGGCTACCCGTCCAAGTGGCGCGACTACTCGGCGATGCGCATCGAGAAGGGCAAGCACTTCGAGAACGTCGTCAACGCCCGCACCTTCGAATGGAAGCGGCAGGTCGCTCGACTCGGCAAGCCGGTGGACCGTGAGGAGTGGGGCATGAACCCGCAGACCGTCAACGCGGGCTACAACCCGTTGATGAACCAGATCACGTTCCCGGCGGCCATCCTGCAGCCGCCTTTCTTCGACGTCCACGCCGACCCGGCGGTCAACTACGGTGCCATCGGCGCGGTGATCGGCCACGAGATCGGCCACGGCTTCGACGACCAGGGCCGCGCCTTCGACCAGGCCGGCCGGACCCGCAACTGGTGGACGCCCGAGACCGACAGCAAGTTCAAGGCCGCCACCAGCCGGCTCGGCGAGCAGTACGGCAAGTACTGCCCGGTGCCCAACGGCTGCATCAACGGCCAGTTGACGATGGGCGAGAACATCGGCGACCTCGGCGGCCTGACGATGGCCTACACGGCCTACAAGCTGTCACTCGAGGGCAAGGAGGCGCCGGTGATCGACGGCTTCACGGGCGACCAGCGCTTCTTCCTCGCCTGGGCCCAGGTCTGGCGCGCGATGGCCCGCGAGGACGACACGCGTCAGCGCCTGGTGACCGATCCACACTCGATGCCCGAGTTCCGCACCAACGGCGTCGTCCGCAACATGGACGCGTGGTACGCAGCGTTCGACGTCACGCCCGAGAACAAGCTGTTCCTGCCGCCGGAGCAGCGAGTGAAGATCTGGTAGTTCACCCGGTCCGGGTGCGATCGATCGCGAAGTACACGCGCTCCGGGGTCGCCGGGCTGTCGAGGGCGACCAACGTCGTGGCGCGCTGTTCCGGCCGGGCGAATGCGCGGATGGCGTCGCGCAGCGCTTCGCGCACCGAGATGGCGAGCATCAGCGGCGGCTCGCCGACCGCCTTGCTGCCGGCGACCACGCCCGGCTGCGTGGCGCGCGCGAGTACGTCGACGATGAATGTGTCGGGTACCTCGGACCACGAGGGCAGCTTGTAGGTGGACGCCGAGCCGGTGGCGACGCGTCCGTCCCCGTCCCACAGCAACTCTTCGAGCGTCAGCCAGCCGACGCCCTGCACGAAGCCGCCTTCGATCTGTCCGCGATCGATGAGCGGGGCGATCGAGTCGCCGACGTCCTGGAGGATGTCGGTCCGCAACAGGCGGTACGCACCGGTGAAGCGATCGACCTCGACCTCGGACACCGCCGCGCCGTAGACGAAGTAGTGGAACGGCCGCCCCTGCCCGCGCTCGGCGTCGAAGTGGAGGCCGGGCGTGCGGTAGAAGCCCTGCGCGAAGAGCGGCAACCGCTCGCGGTACGCTGCCTCGCAGACGTCGGCCAGCGGCCGCGACGTCGTCCCGTTCGACACGAGGCCGTGCGCGAATCGCACGTCACCCGGTGCGCAAGCGAGCAGTTCGGCCGCCACCGGCGTGAGGGTGGCGACAATCTGCTGGCAGGCATCGAGGACGGCCGCCCCGTTCAGGTCGGTGCCGGCCGATGCCGCGGTCGCCGACGTGTTGGGCACCTTGTCGGTGCGGGTCGGCATCAGCCTGACGTCGTCGGGCGACACGCCGAGCGCGTCGGCGGCAATCTGCCGGACCTTGGTGAACAGGCCCTGCCCCATCTCGGTGCCGCCGTGGTTCACCTGCACGCTGCCGTCGCGGTACAGCAGGACGAGCGCGCCGCCCTGGTTGAAGAACGTCGCGGTGAACGAGATGCCGAACTTCACCGGCGTCATCGCCAGGCCGCGCTTGCGGTGCGGGCTCGCCTCGTTGAATGCGTCGACGTCACGCCGGCGCTGGTCGAACGCGGCGCTGTCCTGCAGCTGCAACCAGATCGCCGCGAGTCGCTCCGCATCGTCGATCGGCTGCCCGTAGTGCGTCGTCTGACCGGGCCGGTACAGGTTGATGGCGCGCACTGTCTCGACCGGCAGACCGAGCCGGGCCGCGCCACGGGCCAGGACGTCCTCGATGACCACCATCCCCTGCGGGCCGCCGAAGCCGCGGAACGCCGTCTGCGACGTCTTGTGCGTCCGGCAGACGTAACCTGTCGCTTCCACGACCGGGAGATGGTAGGCGTTGTCGCAGTGGAACAGCGCGCGATACATGATCGGCATCGACAAGTCGAGGCTCCAGCCGCCGTCGGACCACAACTGCAGACGCAACGCCTGCAGCCGGCCATCGTCAGCGAATCCTGCCTCGTAGCGCGCCAAAAACGGGTGACGCTTGCCCGTGAGCGCCATGTCGAGCTGCCGGGTCAGCCGCACGCGCACCGGCCGGCGCGTCAGCCACGCGCCGAGCGCGGCAATCGCGGCCCACGTGTTCGCCTGCGTCTCCTTCCCGCCGAACGCGCCGCCCATGCGCAGGCACTCGACGGTCACGCGGTTCTTCGGCACGCCGAGCACGCGCGCCACGACCTCCTGCGTCTCCGACGGATGCTGGGTGGACGAATGCAGCGCGACGCCGCCGCTCTCGTCACACCACGCGAGCGCCGCCTGGGTCTCGAGATAGAAGTGCTCCTGTCCGCCGATACGTAACTCACCGACGACCGTTGCGGCGCTGGCCGCCAGGCCCGCCTCGACGTCACCGCGCGCCAGCCGGAACGGGCCCGCCAGGTACGACTCCGCCTCGACGGCATCGTCCAGGCGCAGAATCGCCGGCAGCGGGTCGTAGCTCGCCTCGACGCGCGCCGCGGCGACGCGCGCCTGCTCCAGCGACTCGGCGAGGACCCACGCGATCGGCTGTCCGTGGAACATGACCTCGCGCGGGAACAGCGGCTCGTCGTGCCGGGTCGGGCCGGTGTCGCCTTCGCCAGGCACGTCGTCGGCCGTCAACACCCGGACGACGCCGGGACTGGCGGCCGCGGCCGAGACGTCGAGTGTCCGCACGTGAGCGTGCGCATGCGGCGCCATCACCGGCCAGGCGTGCAGCACGCCCGGGAAGCGCGCGAGCAGGTCGTCGGTGTAGCGCGCCTCGCCGGTGACGTGCGCGGACGCGCTCTCGTGCGCCACCGGCGCGCCGACGTGCCGCGACGCCGGGCCGGGCACACGCGTGTTCACGCCCGGCACTCCTGAGCGAACTTCCCGATCAGCTCGCAGGACATCCGCCGGCGGTACTCCGCCGAGCCGCGA
>CBIHOS010000062.1:0-20786 GCA_966211945.1 uncultured bacterium | reverse complement strand
TCGCCGGCACCTGGAAGGACCTCACCGACAACGTCAACTCGATGGCGTCCAACCTGACCGGGCAGGTGCGCAACATCGCCGACGTCGCGACGTCGATCGCGCGCGGCGACCTGTCGCGCAAGATCACGGTGGACGTCAAGGGCGAGATCCTCGAGCTGAAGAACACCATCAACACGATGGTCGACCAGCTCAACGCGTTCGCCTCGGAAGTCTCGCGCGTGGCGCGCGAGGTCGGCACCGAAGGCAAGCTCGGTGGGCAGGCGCAGGTGCCGGGCGTGGCCGGCACGTGGAAGGACCTGACCGACAACGTCAACTCGATGGCGTCCAACCTGACCGGTCAGGTGCGCAACATCGCCGACGTCACCATCGCGGTGGCCAACGGCGACCTGTCACGCAAGATCACCGTGGACGTGCGCGGCGAGATCCTGCAGCTCAAGGAAGCCATCAACGCGATGGTCGAGCAGCTGCGGTCGTTCGCCTCGGAGGTCACGCGCGTCGCCCGCGAGGTCGGCACCGAAGGCCGGCTCGGCGTGCAGGCCGTGGTGCCGGGCGTGGCCGGCACCTGGAAGGACCTCACCGACTCGGTCAACGTCATGGGCGCCAACCTGACGGCGCAGGTCCGCAACATCGCCGAGGTCACCACGGCGGTCGCCCGCGGCGACCTGTCGCGCAAGATCACGGTGGACGTGAAGGGCGAGATCCTCGAGCTGAAGAACACCATCAACACGATGGTCGACCAGCTCAATGGCTTCGCGGCCGAAGTCACGCGCGTGGCGCGCGAGGTGGGCACGGAAGGCAAGCTCGGTGGCCAGGCCGAAGTGCCCGGCGTGGCCGGCACGTGGAAGGACCTCACCGACTCGGTCAACGTCATGGCCGCCAACCTCACCGACCAGGTGCGCGGCATCGTCAAGGTGGTCACCGCGGTCGCCAACGGCAACCTGCGGCAGAAGCTGACGGTCGAAGCCAAGGGCGAGGTCGCGGCGCTCGCCGAGACGATCAACAGCATGACCGACACGCTGGCGACGTTTGCCGAGCAGGTCACCAACGTGGCGCGCGAGGTCGGCGTCGAGGGCCGCCTCGGCGGCCAGGCCAACGTCCCTGGCGCGGCCGGCACGTGGAAGGACCTCACCGGCAACGTCAATCTGCTCGCCGCCAACCTGACCAACCAGGTGCGCGCCATCGCCGAAGTCGCGACCGCCGTCACCAAGGGCGACCTCACCCGGTCGATCCAGGTGGAAGCGCGCGGCGAGGTGGCCGAGCTGAAGGACAACATCAACACGATGATCGACAACCTGCGGGGCACGACCGACCGCAACCAGGAGCAGGATTGGCTCAAGACCAACCTGGCGCGGTTCACGCGCATGCTCCAGGGCCAGCGCGATCTCGTGACCGTCGGTCAGCTGCTGCTGTCGGAACTCGCGCAGCTGGTCAACGCGCAGCAGGGCGCCGTCTACCAGATGTTCCGCGACGTCGGCGAACCGGCGCCGTTCCTGGCGCTGCTGGCCGGCTACGCGCTCGGCGACGGGCAGGCGGTGCGCATCCAGGTGGGCCACGGCCTGGTCGGGCAGTGCGCGCTCGACAAGCAGCGCATCCTGCTCACGCAGGTGCCGCGCGCCTACAGCCGCGTGCAGTCCAGCCTCGGCAGCGCCCGCCCCAAGAACATCGTCGTGCTGCCGGTGCTCTTCGAGGGTGAGACCAAGGCGGTCGTCGAGCTGTCGTCGCTGACGCCGTTCACCGCCACCCACCTCACGTTCCTCGAACAGCTCACCCAGTCGATCGGCGTCGTCCTCAACACGATCGAAGCGACGATGCGCACCGAGAACCTGCTGCAGCAGTCGCAGCAGCTGACGATCGAGCTGCAGACCCGGCAGACCGAGCTGCAGGCGACGAACCAGGAACTCGCCTCCAAGGCCAAGCAGCTGGCCGAGCAGAACGTCGAGGTCGAACGCAAGAACAAGGAAGTGGAGCAGGCCCGCCGCGCGCTCGAGGAGAAGGCCGCGGAGCTGGCCCTCACCTCGAAGTACAAGTCGGAGTTCCTCGCGAACATGTCGCACGAGCTCCGCACGCCGCTCAACTCGATCCTCATCCTCGGCCAGCAACTGGCCGAGAACGCGGTCGGCAACCTGACGACGCGGCAGGTCGACTTCGCGCGCAACATCCATTCGGCCGGCACCGACCTGCTGACGCTGATCAACGACATTCTCGACCTGTCGAAGATCGAATCGGGCACGGTGACGGTCGAGGCCGAGCAGATCACGTTCGCCTCGCTGCGCGACAGCGTCCAGCGCACGTTCCACCACGTCGCCGAGTCCAAGGGCCTCGGCTTCAACGTCGACATCGACACGGCGCTGCCGCGCACGTTCACGAGCGACCCGAAGCGCCTGCAGCAGGTCCTCAAGAACCTGCTGTCGAACGCCTTCAAGTTCACGGCGGTGGGCCAGGTGTCGATGCGCGTCGTGCCGGTCACCGGCGGGTGGTCGTCCGATCACCCGATCCTGCGCTTTGCCGGCAGCGCCGTCGCCATCCAGGTGAACGACACCGGCATCGGCATCGCCCCCGAGAAGCAGAAGCTGATCTTCGAGGCGTTCCAGCAGGCCGACGCCGGCACCAGCCGCAAGTACGGCGGTACCGGGCTCGGCCTCGCGATCAGCCGTGAGCTGGCGACGCTGCTCGGCGGCGAGATCCGGCTGACGAGCACGCCCGGGCAGGGCAGTACCTTCACGCTGTTCCTGCCGCTCACCTACACCGGCCCGGCCCGCCCGACGACCGTGCCGTCGTCGCTGCAGTTCGCACCGCCGTCACCGGCGAGCCTGCCGGTGCTCACGCTCGCCAAGTCGGAGGAGATCATCGCCGACGACCGCGACACGATCCTGGAGGGCGACAACGTCCTGCTGATCGTCGACGACGATCCGCACTACGCGCGGGTCCTGCTCGGCCTGGCGCGCGATCGCGGCTTCAAGGGGCTGGTCGCCAACCGCGGCCAGGCGGCGCTGACCCTGGCGCACCAGTTCCGCCCGACCGCAATCACGCTGGACGTCTTCCTCCCCGACATGCTCGGCTGGACGGTGCTCAACAACCTCAAGCTCGATCCGACCACGCGGCACATCCCGGTGCAGATGCTGTCGGTGGAGGAGGAGCGGCAGCACGGGCTGTCGCACGGCGCCTTCTCCTACCTGGTCAAGCCGGCGACCACCCAGGACCTCGAGCAGGCGTTCGACCGCATCCGCAACTACGTCACGCCGCACACCAAGCGCCTGCTCGTGGTCGAGGACAACGACATCGAGCGCCAGAGCGTGATCGACCTGCTGGCCCACGACGACATCGAGGCGGTGGGCGTCGCGACCGGCGAGGAAGCGCTGACGCTGCTGCGTGCCACTCCCTTCGACTGCTGCGTGGTGGACCTGCGGTTGCCGGACATCAGCGGCTTCGATCTGCTGGCGCGCATTCAGGCGGTGCCGGACCTGCACGACCTGCCGATCGTCGTCTTCACGGGCCGCGAGCTGACCCACGAGGAGGAGACGCAGCTGCGGGCCGTGGCCAAGAGCATCGTCCTCAAGGACGTGCAGTCGCCCGAGCGGCTGTTCGACGAGACGGCGCTGTTCCTCCACCGCGTCGTGTCGGAACTGCCCGAGAGCAAGCGCCTGATGCTCGACCGGCTGCACGGATCCAACGAGGTCCTGCGCGGCCGCAAGGTGCTGGTCGTCGACGACGACGCGCGCAACATCTTCGCGCTGACCACCGTGCTCGAGAACCACGACATGGAGGTGCTGAGCGCGACCAACGGCCGGCAGGCCATCGAGATCGTCAGGAGCCTGCCCGACCTCAGCGTCGTGCTGATGGACATCATGATGCCGGAGATGGACGGCTACGAGACCACCCGCGAGATCCGGCGGCACCCGGAGTTCCGGACGCTGCCGATCCTCGCGCTCACCGCCAAGGCGATGAAGGGCGACCGTGAGAAGTGCCTCGAGGCGGGCGCCTCCGACTACATCGCCAAGCCGGTGAACACCGACCAGTTGTTGTCGCTGCTGCGGGTGTGGCTGTACCGGTGAGCGACGTGATGCAGGTGACCGATCCTCCCAAGGTCCTGATCGTCGACGATCAGCCGCGCAACCTCGACGCGCTCGAGGCGATGCTGGCGCCGTCCGAGTGCGTCCTGGTGCGGGCGCATTCGCCGGACGAGGCGCTGCTGGCGCTGCTCAGGCACGACTTCGCGGCGATCGTCCTCGACATCCGCATGCCAGGCATGACCGGCATCGAGCTGGCCGGGCTGATCAAGGCGCGCAAGCGATCCCAGCACATCCCGATCCTGTTCCTCACCGCGCACACCGCCGACGAGAGCGAGGTGCTCAAGGGCTACGGCGTCGGCGCCGTCGACTACCTGAGCAAGCCGGTCAACGCCGACATCCTGCGCTCCAAGGTCGGCGTCTTCATCGAGCTGTTCCGCAAGACGCGGGCCCTTGCCGATCTCAACGAGGCGCTGCAGCGCGAGGCGGCCGAACGCGAGGCCGCGCAGGCGGCGCTGGAGCAGGTGAACCACGAACTCGAGGCGCGGGTCCTGGAGCGGACCCAGGCGCTGACCCGCGCCCACCGGGGCGTGCTCGAGAACGAGGAACGCCTGCGGATGGCGATGGACGTCGGGCAGATGACGGCGTGGGAGTGGCACCTGGCGTCGGGCGAGATGACCTGGGCCACCGATCCCGAGGCGCTCTTCGGGTTCCCGCCCGGTGCGTTCGGTGCCGACCGGCGCATCGTCCGCGTGCTGCACGACGACGACCGGGCACGCGTCGAGTCGTGCCTGCGCGACGCCCTGACCTCGGGCACCTACGACTGCGAGTACCGTGTCGTGCGCCCCGACGGCGGCATCGTGTGGCTCACCGAGCGTGGCCGCACGGTGCGGCACGACGGCGGCATGGACGATCGGATGGTCGGCATCACGCGCGACGTCACCGCCGAGCGGGAGTCGGCCCGCGAGCGCGAGGACCTGCTGCGGCGGGCCCGCGTGGCTCGCGACGAAGCCGAGCGCCAGAGCCGTCTCAAGGACGACTTCCTGGCGACGCTCAGTCACGAACTGCGCACACCGATGAACGCCGTCCTGGGCTGGCTCTCGATCCTGCTGCAGGGCGACGGGCTGAACGACGAAACCCGCCGTACGCTCGGCATCATCGAGCGCAACGCCTCGGTGCAGGCGCGGCTCATCGACGACCTGCTGGACATGACCCGATTGATGACCGGCAACATCCGGCTCGACATGGGCGTGGTGGACCTGGGCGGCGTCCTCGAACTCACGATGCAGGCGATCGGGCCGACCGCGCAGGCCAAGCAGGTCGGTGTGGCGATCGACGATGCGGGAGTGGCGTGTTCGGTGACCGGCGACGCCCGGCGGCTTCAGCAGGTGTTCTGGAACCTGGTACACAACGCCGTCAAGTTCACGCCGGCGGGCGGCCGGGTCGACGTGCGGATGCACGTCCAGGACGGCACCGTCAGCGTCGGCGTCACCGACACCGGCCGGGGCATCGCTCCGGCGTTCCTGCCACACGTGTTCGAGCGCTTCCGCCAGGAGGATGCGTCGACCACCCGCGAGTCCTTCGGGCTCGGTCTCGGCCTCTCGATCGCGCGCCACCTGGTCGAACTGCACGGCGGCACGATCGACGCGTCGAGCCAGGGCCTCGGCACAGGCGCGACGTTCAGCGTACACCTGCCGACGACCGCGGCGGCGCCCGTCGCCACGGCATCGCCGGAGGCCAGTCCGACGGCCGTGTCCTGATACCGGTAGGGCCCGTTCCCCGAACGGGCCTGACACGCGCGCCGGCGGGGATCAGGGCGCCTCGGGGAGGCGCCCCTACCTTCGGTTCTTCTCGACGATCCCGTAGATGATCAAGCTGAAGGCGAGCAGGCGCAGCAGGTACACGTACTCGCGCCACTCGGTCGCAAACGGCGTCAGGCCGAGCGTGGTGCGCTCGATCCCGAGGATCAGGAACGCCCAGGCGAACCAGTAGAACAGGCGCTCGCGCGACTGCCTCCAGAAGCGCAGGAAGCAGAGGCCGATCACCGCGCAATTCATCGCCGTCGCGCCGTGCAGGAAGGTCTCCACGTCAGTCGGCGTCCCAGACGAGGCCGCAGGCGAGCAGCGTGGTGGAGAGGAAGGCCAGCGCGGCGCGCGGCAGCGCGAAGCTGATGCCGGCGATGAGCACGAAGTCCACGAAGACCAGCACGTTGCTCATCGTCAGCCCGACGAAGGCGAGCGACATCCAGAGCAGCAGTCGCGATCGTGAACGCCGGTATTCGCGGATCACGAGCCCGGCGCAGCCGGCGCTGGTCAGTCCGCACAGCAGATAGACGATCTCGGCCATGGTTATTTGCGGTCGCGGAGCCGGAAGGCGTCCGCGATGCGCCGGATGGAAGGACGGGCGTTGCTGGCGACCAGGCGGACCACCGCCATCGGCGCCCGCCGATACTCGTCGACGAGTTGATCACCGAGCCGGCCGAGGGTCTCGCTCTTCGGGGCGTAGCGCCAGGTGGAGGCCTCGCCGGTGACCGTCACCGCGACCAGCCCGCGGGCCGCCATCGACTCGAGATGATGGCGGGCCAGGTGGTCGCTCAACGAGATCTCCTGGGCGACCCGGCGCGCCGTCCACATCCCCTCGCCGCTGCGCAGGAGCACGAGCACCTGCACCTGCTCGACACTGTCGATGCAGCTGAAGACGAACGCCCGAAGCTCCGGCGACCACCGATCCTGGCTGTTCTCGTCGTCCACGTCCAGATCAGGGGAGGGAAGGCACCGACATGCCGCGCATCATGTCTCGCGCTCGCGCGATCGTCAACCCACGATCTCGCGCTCCCCTCGCATCGGGAGTCGTTCGTGTTCACGAGTGCTTACGCAAGGTAGGGCCCGTCGTCTCGACGCGGGGGGCGGAAGGTGGAGCCCGTTGTGCCAACGCGGCCGTCGCGAAAGGCGACGCTCGTGGCCGCTACGGTGCGAGATCGAGCAGCCAGATGCCCCATTCGCCGCCTTGGAGGCTGTGGTACGCGACCCGACGGCCGTCAGGGGACCACGCGAACTCCTCGGCGGATGCATCGGCGAGGACGCGGCTGGGCGTGCCACTCGCCACGTCGAGCACCCAGGCGCCGTCGTCGCGCACCTGGAAGACGATGCGGCTGCCGTCGGGAGAGACGGCCGGTGTGCGGACGCGCCGGCCGGGAACTGGCGTGCGGAACGTCTCGGCGCGGCCGGTCCCGAGATCGCGCACGATGAGCGCGTCCTCGAGGTTGTAGGCGATGCGGCGGCCGTCCGGGAACCAGGAGGCACCCCACGGCTGCCCGGTCCGGTGCGTCGTGCGGCGCTGGAGCCGGCCGGTCGGGACGTGGACGGTCCACACGTTCCAGACCTGCGGCCGTCCCTTCTCGGCCCGCGCAAAGGCGATCCATTCGCCGTCGGGCGACCAGCTGGGGACGGCGGCGTGCCCGGCGCCGCTCACGCGCCGCGGGTTGGAGCCGTCGCGTGCGGCCACGTACACCCCGCGAGTGCCATCGACGTCGGAGTCGAACGCGAGCAGCTGCCCGTCGGGCGAGACCTGCGCGTGGTTGCTGCGGGCGGCGTGGACGCGGAGCGTCGACACGCCGGCCACGTCGCCATCGGCGTCCAGCGCCGCCTCGCGCAGCGCGGCCCGCTCCCTGCCGGTGTGAAACACCAGGTGATGGGTCGTGGGATCGAAGGACGGCGCGTACGGCGGACCGCCCGTGCCTTCGGCTCCCAGCACCTGGCGGGCCCGTCCGGGCTCGGCCGGGTTGGCCGAAGGCGATGCCGCCGCCGCGGCCGTCGTGGCGCCCGCCGCGGGCACCACGCGCGCCAAGACCGAACGGGCCTGTGTGCCGAGGCGAGCGGCAGACTCGGGTCGCCAGGCGAAGCCGGCCGCGCCGAGCGCCAGCACGAGCATGAAGCCGAGGCTGCCATACGACGGCACCCACTGCCGCCGGCGACCGGTCGGGGTCAGCGCCGGGGTGAACGTGGAACTGCGGTCGCCAGCCGGGGCGAGGGGCACGTCGGCGGGCGCGACAGGTCGCGCCGCGGATGGCGCGGGCCGCGCCTGCGGCTGCACGGCGGGCGCAGGCGTTCTCGCCTCACGACGCGCCGGCGCGTCGACAGCTGCAAACAGGATCCGCGGCGGCTGTGCGTCGAGCGCCGGGGCCGGCACCTGCACCCGGGCCGCTGTGAGGGCGGCCACGGCCTCGGTGCCACCCGCAGGCACCGGACGGGGGCGGCCAATCCCGAGCGCCAGACCACCCTTGGGCCGTGACGCGGCAGCCGTCGAGCGGCCGCTGTCGGTCGCCCGCATCCAGCGCGCGTACAGCGCGGCCAGCGCGGCAGATGCGTCGCGGGGGCGGAACGCTTCGAGCGCCCTCAGCAATGCGTCGGGCGCCGTGATCGGCCGGCCCGACGGCGCCAGCCGGCTCAGGGTGCGATCGGCGACGGCGACGCAGGTCGCGGCAGCGCCGTCCAGCGGATCGCGCCCCGACCGGACCAGCCTCACGAGCAGATCGGCGAGCTCTCGCGCCACCTGATGAGGCGGTCGTACGACGCCGACACCGTCGGCGGTGGACTGGCGGACCTGGAAGTCGCCGAAGGCCGTCACGCCCACGTCGTCGAGGGCGGGCAGCAGCGGCAGGCCGCCGTCGTTGGCACGGCGGGCCCGCAGATGGTGCCAGACGTGCTGGATGAGCGCATGAGCCTCGTCGGCCTCGACGCGGACCTCATCGGCCAGGATGCGGCCCAGGGACACCACCAGGAGTTCGTTCGCCATCACGTGCTGCCGCAGGCTAGCATCGACGGGGGCTGGCGGGATCACAAAAATAGGCGCACATTCTCGAGCTGATGCACGTTCACCTCATCGATGGCACGTACGAGCTCTTCCGGTACTTCCACGCCGTCCCGGCCGCGCTCGACGCCGACGGACGGGATGTCGGCGCGGTTCGCGGCGTGCTCCAGTCGCTGCTCGGCCTGGTCCGCTACGGCGCCACCCACGTCGGCGTCGCGACCGATCACGTCATCGAGTCCTTTCGTAACGATCTGTGGCCCGGGTACAAGACGGGCGCCGGCATCCCGCCGGCGCTGTGGGCGCAGTTCCCGATCCTCGAGGACGTGCTCGCGTCGGCCGGCTTCGTCGTGTGGCCGATGGTCGAATACGAAGCCGACGATGCGCTGGCGGCGGCGGCGCGGATCGCCGACGCGGATGCGCGGGTGACGCAGGTCGTGATCTGCACGCCCGACAAGGATCTGGCGCAGTGCGTGAAGGGCACGCGCGTCGTGCAGCTCAATCGGCGCACGCGCGTCACGCTCGATCACGACGGCGTCGTCGCGAAGTTCGGCGTGCCGCCCGTCTCGATCCCCGACTATCTGGCACTCGTCGGCGACAGCGCCGACGGCTATCCGGGCGTTCGCGGCTGGGGCGCCAAGTCCACGGCCGCGGTGCTCGCCCACTACGGGCACCTGGAAGCGATTCCCGCCAATCACCGCGAGTGGCAGGTCAACGCGACGAGCCCGGCATCACTCGCCCTCAATCTCGCCGCCCAGCGTGAGCAGGCGTTCCTGTTCAGGACGCTCGCGACACTGCGCGACGACCTGCCGCTGTTCGACGATGTCGAGTCGCTGCGGTGGACCGGCCCGACGCCCGGGTTCGAGGCCGTGGCGGCGCGACTCGAGGCAGCGGTCACGCAGGAATCGTAAGGGTGGGGTATCGGGTACCGGGTACCGGGTATCGGGTACCGGGTTCCGGGCTAGCAGCGTCACGATGGTAGGGCGCGTTCCCCGAACGCGCCTGAACCCTCGGCAGGATCACCCGCGTGCGGCGCGGGGCCGGCAGTCACGCACGCTGCGGCCCGTTCGCGTCGGCAGGCGACCGGTCCGTACCGCCGGGCTGGCGCGCGCGGCTGTCTCGCCGCACCCTGATCTGCATGCAGACGAGGCGTGAAGCGTGGGTGGCAGTGACGAGCCACGGACTGGCGAGGAGTAAGCGCGCAATGACGGGTCTGGCGTGCGCCGTGGTGCTGCTGTCGCCGTGCGGCGCATCGACGGTGCGGGCCGACGTCGCGGCCGGCATGTCGCCGCTGCACGGCAGGCTCGACACCGGCCCGCACCGCGTCGGCGTGACGCACCTGGTGCTGCGGGATCGCCAGCGGCCGGAGGGTGCGGCAACCCGGGATGGCCATGCCGTGACGCTGGATGCACGCGCCCGAGTGGTGCGCGTGCAGCTGTGGTATCCGTCGCGACCCGACACGGCCGGCCCGGCGATGACCGTGGCCGACTATCTCGACGCCCACCTGCCGGATCTGCCCGACCAGGCCGCGCGCGCCAGCCGCCGCCTCGCTCGCATCGCGAACTTCCGCCAGACGATGGGGTCGTTCGGTCCGGTCACCGACGCACAGGTCGAGACACTGCTCGGGCAGCCCTTCCTCGCGCGCCGGGACGCGCCGCCGGCGGCCGGGCCCTTTCCCCTCATCGTCGGCCAGCTGCGACCGTTCGCCACGACGATCGTCAACGAGCACCTCGCCAGCCATGGCTACGTGGTGGCGATGGTGTCCGGCACGTCGCCGGGCACGTCGGACGCAGGGGCGGGTCTCGAGGTCGCCGTGCGCGACATGGAGCTCGCGATCGCGGAGATGCGGACGCGCGCCTGGGTCCATCCGTCGTCGCTCGCGGTTCTCGGGTTCAGCGGCGCCGGCTTCTCGCAGGTGCTGCTCGCGATGCGGCATCCCGACGTGCAGGCGGTGTGCGACCTCGAGAGCGCGATCTTCGACGACCGCGTGATGTGGCCGCTGTCGCGCGGCTGGGGCTACGACGTCGCGGCGCTGAAGGTGCCCTTCCTGCACACCTACGGGGTGCCGCTCAGCGCCCGCGAGAACCGGCGCGGCGACTTCGAGGCGATGCGCTACGCGCGGCGGTATCACTTCCTGGTGGACGCGCCGGGATTGACGCACGGCGACTTCGCCAGCGAGGGGATGATCGCCAGCCTCACGCCCGGACTGCGCGGCGAGGCGGCGCCGCGGCTCCAGGCCGCCTTCGAGACCACCGTGCGCTACGTGCGCGCGTTCATGGATGCGCACGTGAAGGGCGACGCGCCGGCGGCCGCGTTCCTCACGCGCCGGCCGGAGGACAACGGCGTCGCGCCCGGGCTGGCCACGCTCCGCGTGCTCGAGGCCATCGATCCGGCGCCGACGGTGGAGGCACTCGAGGCGCAGATTCGCGGCGAGGGCATCGAGCCGGCGCTGCGCACGCTGCGCGACGCCGCGGCGCGCGATCCGCGCGCGCCGCTCTTCGACGAGCGCGCCCTCAACGCGCTCGGCTATCGCCTCTTCCGGGACGATCGTCATGCCGACGCGGTCGCCATCCTGGAGGCGACGCTGGACCGTTATCCGGCCTCACCCAACGCCTACGATTCACTGAGCGAGGTCCTCGAAGCGGCAGGACGCCGGCAGGAGTCGCGGCACGTCGTGCTCCGCGGCCTGGACGCCCTGCAGGCCCCGGCCGTGTCGGCCGGCGACCGCGAGGCCTTCACGCGGATGCTGCGGGAGCGGCTGGCGCGACTGGACCGGTGAGGCAGGCGGACAGGCGCGGAGCGCCCGCCGCGTTGCGATCATCGCGGCTCACAACCGGCAGATCAGCAGCTCGCGCTCGTACACCATCTCCTTCGGAAGATGCGAGTGGAGGCGCAGGAACAGCTCTTCGTGCTCCATCACCTCGCGCCGCCATTGGACCGGGTCCACTGCCTGCAACTGCTCGAAGGCGCTCTCCGGGAAGGTCAGGCCCCGCCAGTCGACGTCCTGGTAGCGCGGCATCCAGCCGAGCGCCGACTCGCGCGTCGGCACGCGGCCGCGCACCCGATCGACGATCCAGCGCAGCACCCGCATGTTGTCGGAGAAGCCGGGCCACAGGAACCTGCCGTCGGCGTCCTTGCGGAACCAGTTCACGTGGAAGATCTTCGGCGTCTCGGTGAGCGAGCGCTGCATCGTGATCCAGTGCCGGAAGTAGTCGCCCATGTGATAGCCGCAGAACGGCAGCATCGCCATCGGGTCGCGCCGCACCTTGCCGACCGCGCCGGTCGCGGCGGCGGTCGTCTCGGAGCCCATCGTGGCGCCCATGTAGACGCCGGACGTCCAGTTGAACGCCTGGTACACGAGCGGCATCGTCGTGGCGCGCCGCCCGCCGAAGATGATCGCGCTGATCGGCACGCCCAGCGGATCGTCGAAGCCGGCATCGATGATCGGACACTGGCTGATCGGCGCGGTGAACCGCGCGTTGGGATGCGCCGCGGTCGTGCCGTGCTGGCTGGCCAGCTCCGGCGTCCAGCGCTGGCCGCGCCAGTCGACGCACTCGGCCGGCGGCGCGTCGGTCATGCCTTCCCACCAGACGCCGCCGTCCGGCGTCAGTGCGACGTTCGTGAAGATGGTGTTGCGCGCAATGGTCGCCATCGCGTTCGGATTGGTCTTCTGCGAGGTGCCCGGCGCGACGCCGAACATGCCCGCTTCCGGATTGATGGCGCGCAGCCGGCCGTCGGCATCGGGCTTGAGCCAGGCGATGTCGTCGCCAACCGTCGACACCGTCCAGCCCTTCATCGCCTTGGGCGGCACCAGCATCGCGAGGTTGGTCTTGCCGCACGCGCTCGGGAAGGCCGCCGCGACATAGGTCTTCTCGCCGTGCGGATCCTCGACGCCGAGAATCAGCATGTGCTCGGCCATCCACCCTTCGTCGCGGGCCATCGCCGAGGCGATGCGCAGGCCGAAGCACTTCTTGCCGAGCAGCGCGTTGCCGCCGTAGCCCGATCCGTACGACCAGATCTCGCGCGTCTCGGGGAAGTGGACGATGTACTTCTCCTCGTTGCACGGCCACGGCACATCCGTGTCGCCCGGCCCGATCGGCCGGCCGACGCTGTGCATGCACGGCACCACCCGCTTGGTGTCGCGGTCGATCTCCTCCAGCACGCGCAGGCCGATGCGCGCCATGATCCGCATGCTGGCGACGACGTACGGCGAATCGGTCAGCTGGACGCCGATCTGTGACATCGGCGAGCCGACCTCGCCCATGCTGTAGGCCAGCACGTACATCGTGCGTCCGGCCATCGCGCCCTTGAACAGGCCGCGCAGCGTCTTGCGCATCTCGAACGGGTTGACCCAGTTGTTGGTCGGGCCGGCCGCGTCCTTGGACAATGAACAAACGAACGTCCGCTGCTCGACACGCGCCACATCCGAGGCATCGGACCGCGCGTGGTAGCAGCCCGGCCACAAGTCCTGGTCGAGCCTGGTGAGGGTGCCGGTCGTCACCATCTGATCGCACAGGGCGTCGTACTCCTGTTGCGACCCGTCCACCCAGTGCACCGCGGCAGGGGTGGTCAGGTGACGCATTTTCTCGACCCAGCGGAGCAGGTGGGGGTTGGCGGCGAGGGGAACTGACGGGTCCCGACCGAGGGTCAGCGTCGTCATGCGGCTCATGATCCTATAACCGGACGGCAGCTCGATTCACGGGCCATCCGGATTGAGTCCGATTCGTGCATAGCCCCGGGCATGGCGGACCTGCGCGAATCGGAGCTGGAGCGGTCGGCCAGGGTGCCGTGGGGACGACTGCCGCTCGATCGCTTCGTGGCCGGCCAGACCCGCGCGCTCGAGCTGGCCGTGGCCGGGGCACCGCTCACCGACGTGCTGTCGGCCCTCGTCCTCGCGCTCGAGGGGATGTTCGAGCGGCAGCTGATCGCGTCCGTCCTTCTGCTGGAGCACGACGGCCTGCACCTGCGCCACGGCGCCGCCCCGACGCTGGCGGCCACCTTCACCCAGGCGCTGGACGGCATGGCGATCGGGCCGCATGCCTGCGCGGTGGGTGCGGCAGCGTTCACCCGCCAGCCGGTCGTGGCTCGGGACATCGCGCGCGACCCGTGCTGGGACAGCTACCGCCCCATCGCCGCCGCGCACGGGCTGCGCTCGTGCTGGGCCACACCGATCCTCGCGTCGTCGGGCGCGGTGCTCGGCTCCTTCGCCGTCTACGCGGCGTTCCCGCGGACCCCCGGCCAGGCCGAACGGGACTCGGTCGATCTGCTGACCCGGACCGCCGCGCTGGTCATCGATCGCGATCACGTGCGAACCCGCAATCGCCTGCTGGTCGCCCTCGACGATGCGCTGCGGCGGCTGGTCGACGTCGAGCCCATCATGCAGACCGCGGCGACCGTGCTCGGCACCTCCATGAAGGTGCAGCGCTGTGCCTATGCCCTGGTCGACGACGATCAGAACGGCTTTGCGATCACCGGCAACTACACCAACGGCGTCGCCAGCATCGTCGGGCGGTTCACGTTCTCGCAGTTCGGCGCGGCGTGTCTGCGCGCGATGCGCACCGATCAACCCTGGGTCGTCGTGGACTGCGAGGCCGATCGGCGAATTGCGCCTCATGAGCGCGACGCCTACAGGGCCACGCAGATCCGCGGCATGATCTGCGTGCCGATCGTGAAGGAGGGACGGCTGGTCGCGGCCCTGGCCGTGCACACGCGCGTGCCCAGGGTGTGGCATCGCCACGACGTGCAGCTGCTCCAGCTGGTGGCCGGCCGGTGCTGGGAGTCGATCGAACGATCGCGCATCGCCAGGACCCTGCACGACACGGTCGAACGCGAGCAGCGGGCCCGGGCGGAAGCCGAGGACCTGAGGCACCGCGCGGAGGCCGCCAATCGCGCCAAGGACGAGTTCCTGGCGATGTTGGGGCACGAATTGCGCAACCCGCTGTCGCCGATCCGCACCGCGCTGCAGCTGATGAAGCTGCGCGACCAAGACGTGGTCACGCGGGAGCGCACGGTCATCGAGCGGCAGGTGACGCACCTGACGCGGCTCGTCGACGACCTCCTCGACGTCTCTCGGATCGCCCGTGGGCAGGTCGACCTGCGCCACGAGCCGGTCGAGATCGCCGACGTCGTCGGACGCGCGGTCGAGCAGGTGAGTCCGCTGCTCGAAGAGCGCGGGCAGCACCTGACGATCGAACTGCCGGAAGAGCCGCTCGATCTGATCGGCGATCCCACCCGGCTCAGCCAGGTCCTGTCGAACCTCCTGACCAACGCCGCCAAGTACACCGATCCGGGTGGACACGTCGAAGTGACTGCGCAGCGCGACGGCCGCGAGCTCGTGCTGCGCGTCAGCGACAGCGGCGTCGGGATCGCACCGGAGATCCTGCCGCGCATCTTCGAGCTCTTCGTGCAGGAGCGGCAGGCCAGCGACCGCGCGCATGGCGGGCTCGGTCTGGGCCTGGCCATCGTCAAGAACCTGGTCGAGCGGCACGGCGGGACGATCACGGCCGAAAGCGACGGACCGGGCAAGGGCAGTGCGTTCGAGGTGCGGCTGCCTCTCGTGGAGGCGGCCATGAGGCCGACAGGTGCCAGCGAGCCGGAGGCGCCGGCCCCGCCGGTGGGCCGGCGCGTGCTGGTGGTGGACGACAACGAGGACGGCGCGGCGATGATGGCGGCGGTCCTCGGGGCCCGCGGACATCAGGCCGAGGTCGCGCACGATGCCCCGCGTGCGCTCGAGGCCGCGGCGCGCTTCCACCCCGACGTCGCGCTGCTCGACATCGGACTGCCGGTCATGGACGGTCACGAGCTGGCCGTACGCCTGCGGCAACTGCCGGGGCTGGCGGGCATGACGCTCGTGGCGCTGACCGGGTACGGCCAGCCCGCCGACATGGCGCGATCGCGGGCGGCCGGCTTCGACGCGCATCTCGTGAAGCCCGTCGACATGGCGGCCATCGACAAGGTGCTGGGCGCGCGTCAGGCCCGCAGGTCGAGCTAGCGAACCATCGTGATCGATCGACATTGGCACGTCGCGTGCTGACGAAGGACACATGGCGATGCCGTGAACGACTTGTCAGCCCACCGTACCTCTCAGCCCGACGGCCGCGATTCACCACAGGAGAGTCGCGAGAACCCGGGCATCGCACTGCATGCCGGAGACGTCTGCGTGAAGCGCGGCGACGAGGGCTTCGGCATCTTCAACTACCGGGGCGAGCGTGTGATCGACGAGCCGGTCCCCAGCTGCGCCGAGGCGGTGCGGCTGGCGCGCGAGATCGTGACGCAATGGAACGGCCGAGTGGTCGTCGACGATCCGCCAGAATCCCAGGAGCAAAGCGTCGGATGATTCGCGTGATACGGCAGGGCGCGGCGTGGACCGTCGTGCAGGATGGACGGCTCCTGCGTGAAGGCGCGGGGGCCGCCGTCCACAAGACGCGGGAACAAGCCGAAGAGCATGCGGCGCGCCTGGCCGCCAAGCTGCAGGACGAGGTCCAGTCGCCACCGGTCGACGACGAGCCGGGCACGGAAGGGACCCCAGGCTGACTCAGCGTCGCGGGCGGGTCGTCCAGGTCCTGCCGTCCTGGCGGATGTGCAGCGTCGCGCCATTGAACCCCGGTGCTGTGATCTCGTACATCGAGGGCGTCACGGTGAGCACCGGTTCGAAGCGAAGGCCGGCGACGGTCACGTCCTGCGCGCGCAGCGCGGCCAGGTCTGATGCGTAGCGTCCGTGCGTGCGGTGATGGGTGCGCTGCCGGTAGTACAGCCGGCGAAGCGCCCAGCGCACGCGGTCGTCACGATCCTCGGCGAACGGCACCACCCGGGTGCCGGCGGCGGCGTCGGTGAATTGCAGCAGGCCCCAGCGCTCGGGCATGTGCATGTCGATCGCGCCCTGCGGACTCCAGACCCAGTTGTCCTCGGGGAGCCGTCGGCCGGTCGCCGGATCGAGGCGCCGGCGGTAGGCGCCGTCCTCGACGTCGAGCGTCCACTGCACGCGCGAGAAGTTCAGGCGCCACTTGTCGCCGTCGCGCGGCGCCCGGTGCTCGGTGGCCGCCTCGCGCAGGCTCGCCCACGGCAACGCGAGTTCGACGGTCCAGCCCTCGTCGGTGTCGCCCGGCCGGTTCAGCGTCCCGCGCACGTCGACGCCGACCTGCAGGCCGCTGATGTTCCAGTCGTGGATGGCCGGCCCGCCGTCGCGGTACGGCCGCACCAGCAGCAGATCCCACGGCGTGCCGAGCGCGTTCACTTCGAGTTCGTAGTAGAGGTGGGTGTCGCCGTCGGGGTCGAGGAAGACCTCGAAATCGTGGTCGTTGAAGATGACGGCGTCGCGCTGCGTCAGCGTCGCCCACAGATCGGGCTCGTCGAGCCTGGCGGCGATGTAGAGCGCCGTGTCGTCCCAGAGCAGCTTCACGCGAGTCGCGTGGCGCACCGGGCGGACGCCGTCGATGTCGACAAACGGCGCCGACCACTCGACCGCCGCCCAGGCCGGCTCCGACAGCGTGCCGTCGATGGTGAGCGGTGCCGGCGTGCGGTAGCACACGACGTGGCGCGGTGCATACGGCAGCGCCTCGAAATCGACCTGGCGCGGCTGCGCTCCGACGTCGAGCACCGGCAACACGGTCACGAGCAGCGCGAGCGCCCCGAATCGGCGGAACATGCGAGCGAGAGTATCTCAGCCGTGTCGCCGCGAACGGACGGCCGTACCCGGTACCCGGTACCGATACCCGAGAGCCAGACTGTTCGCGCGCGAATGCCGCCGCGAATGCGCCAACGCTACGGTTCGGCTTAGGTATACTCGCCCGCTGTGACGCACGAACGAGTGGATGCTCCTGTCCGGGCGCCCTGGCGCCGGGCCGACCTCGTCATTGCCGGCACCCTGGTGGCTGGCGCCGCCGCGGCGGCGGCCGTTGCGTTCCTCTTCGATCTGCCCAAGGTCCAATCGCTCTGCGGCCTGTTCGTGCTGCTGCTGATCGCGTTTGCCTGGTCGAGCGACCGCAGCGCCATCGACCGCAAGACGGTGGCGTGGGGCCTCGCCCTGCAGATCGTCATCGCGCTCATCGTCCTGCGCACCACGCCGGGCCGCACGGCGTTTGCCGCGGCCGGCCGCGGCATCAACTGGCTGCTGGACTTCGGCAGCGTCGGCGCGGCCTTCGTCTTCGGTCCGCTCGGCGACAAGACCGTGTGGCCGCGCGTCATGACCGCGGCGCTCGGCGAGGAGGGCGCCCGGTACTCCGTGCTGTTCGCGTTCCAGGTGCTGCCGACGATCATCTTCATCGCCTCGCTGTTCGCGATCCTCTACTACCTCGGCGTGATGCAGCTGGTCGTCCGCCTCTTCGCGGTCGGCATGCGGTGGGTGATGAAGGCGAGCGGCGCCGAGACGCTGAACGTGGCCGCCAGCATCTTCATGGGCCAGACCGAGGCACCGCTGACCATCCGGCCGTATCTCGCGAAGATGACGCAGTCGGAGCTCATGACCGTGATGACGTCGGGCATGGCGCACATCTCGGGCGGCATCATGGCGGCCTACGTGCTGTTCGGCATCGAGGCGCAGCACCTGCTGACGGCGGTGATCATGACCGCGCCCGGCACGCTGATGATGGCCAAGATCTTCGTGCCGGAAACACGCGTGCCGGAGACGATGGGCACGGTGACGCTCGAGACCGAGCGCACCGACGTCAACATCATCGACGCGGCCGGCCGCGGCACCTCCGAGGGGCTGATGCTGGCGCTCAACGTCGGCGCGATGCTGATTTCCTTCCTGGCGCTGATTGCGCTCGTCAACGCCGTCCTCGGCCTGGCCGGGCTGAGCCTGCAGCAGATCTTCGGGTGGGTGTTTGCGCCGATCGCGTGGAGCATGGGCGTGCCGTGGCGCGATGCGCCGCTCATCGGCAACCTGCTCGGCACCCGCATGGTGCTCAACGAGTTCGTCGCCTACTCGCAGCTCGGCAGCCTGAAGGCCGGCCTCGACCCACGGTCGTTCACGATCGCGACGTTCGCGCTGTGCGGCTTTGCCAACTTCAGCTCGATCGGCATGCAGGTCGGCGGCATCGGCGCGCTCGCCCCGAACCGGCGCCACGATCTGGCCCGGCTCGGGTTCCGCGCGATGATGGCCGGTACGCTCGCCAACTTCGTCACCGCGACGATCGCGGGGTTCCTGCTGTGAGGCGCAATTTCAAGAATTTCAGAATTGCAGAATTTCATTACCACCGCCAACCTTCGAGGCTTTACTGAAGGTGATGAAATTCTGCAATTCTGAAATTGGTCGAGAGAAGCATGTCTGACGAGAAGAAGCCGCAACGCCGCAGCGCCGGGTGGTACTCGGGAACCGACCGCAACACCTTCATCCACCGCAGCTGGATGAAGAACCAGGGTCATCCCGATCACATGTTCGATGGCCGGCCGATCATCGGCATCTGCAACACCTTCTCGGACTTGACGCCGTGCAACGGCCATTTCCGCGAGCTCGCCGAGCACGTCAAGCGCGGCGTCTACGAGGCCGGCGGCTTCCCGCTCGAGTTCCCGGTGATGTCGCTCGGTGAGACGCAGCTGCGGCCGACGGCGATGCTGTTCCGCAACCTCGCGAGCATGGACGTCGAGGAGTCGATCCGCGGCAACCCGATCGACGGCGTGGTGCTGATGGTCGGCTGCGACAAGACCACGCCCGCCTGCGTGATGGGCGCGGCGAGCGTCGATCTGCCGACCATCGTGCTCTCGGGCGGCCCGATGCTGAACGGCAAGTTCCGCGGCCGCGACATCGGCTCGGGCACGCACGTGTGGAAGTTCAGCGAGGACGTGCGCTGCGGCATGATGCCGCTTGCCGACTTCACCGATGCCGAGGCCGGCATGAGCCGCTCGACCGGCCACTGCATGACGATGGGCACGGCCTCGACGATGGCCTGCCTGGTCGAGGCGCTGGGCATCGCGATGCCGACCAATGCGGCGATTCCGGCCGTCGATGCCCGCCGGTCGCGGCTCGCCCACCTGGTCGGCAACCGCATCGTCGGGATGGTCGAGGAGGACCTGCGGATCTCGAAGATCCTCACGCGGCAGGCGTTCGAGAACGCCGTCCATGCCGTCAACGCCGTCGGCGGATCGACAAACGCCGTCATCCATCTGCTGGCGATCGCCGGCCGCGTCGGCGTGCCGTTCACGCTCGACGACTGGGACCGGCTCGGGCGCCAGGTGTCGTGCCTCGTCGACCTGATGCCGTCGGGGCAGTACCTGATGGAGGACTTCTACTACGCCGGCGGCCTGCCGGCCGTCATGCGCGCGCTCGGCGACGTCATCCACCGCGACGCCCTGACGGTCACCGGCAGGACGATGGGCGAGCACATCGCCGAGGCGCCCTGCTACAACGCCGAAGTGATTCGCACGCCGGACGCGCCGGTGGTGCCCGACAGCGGCATCGCGGTGCTGCGCGGCAACCTGTGCCCCGACGGCGCCGTCATCAAGCCGGCCGCCGCCAGCCCGCGGCTGCTGCAGCACACCGGGCGCGCGGTGGTCTTCGAGGACATCGACGACTTCCACGCGCGCATCGACGACGAGGGGCTCGACGTCGATCACACCTGCGTGCTGGTGCTGAAGCACTGCGGCCCGCGCGGCTATCCCGGCATGCCGGAGGTCGGCAACATGCCGCTGCCGCCCAAGGTGCTGCGCGAAGGCGTGAGCGACATGGTACGGGTGTCGGATGCCCGGATGAGCGGCACCGCGTACGGCACCGTCATCCTCCACATCTCTCCCGAAGCGGCCATCGGCGGCCCGCTCGCCCTCGTGCAGAACGGCGACCGGATTGCGCTCGACGTGCCGGCCCGGACGCTGAACCTGCTCGTGTCCGACGAGGAACTGGCGCGCCGGCGCGCCGCCTGGACGGCCCCGGCACCGCCGACCAGCCGCGGCTACGTGAAGCTGTACGTCGATCACGTGCAGCAGGCCAGCGAGGGTGCCGATCTCGACTTCCTGCGCGGCGGCAGCGGCGCGGGCATCCCG
>CBIHOS010000061.1:0-21549 GCA_966211945.1 uncultured bacterium | reverse complement strand
ACGAGCGCGCCGAGGCGCTCGTTCTCGTAGGTCACCGTGTTCAGGAACACGCTCTCGACGAAGTAGGCGCGCAGCTCCTCGGGCGACAGCTGGTCGGCCAGGTGCTGAATCTCGCGCATCATGTCCTCGAACGTGCGGGCCAGCTCGTGGCGCACCGTGACTTCCTGGAACAGCGTCTCGACCACGGCGAGCAGGTCGCCGTCGAGGGCAATCTCGACTCCCGTGCTGGTCTTGATTGCGCGCACGGCATCAGCCTCCAAAGCTCGCCAACGCGCTTTCCGCGTCGGGGTGGACGTCGATGAAGTTCTGCGTGCCGGTCATGGTGAGCATGGTCTCCACCCGCTTCTGCACGCCCGAGAGCTTGACCTCGCCGCCGGCGCCGCTGATCTGACGGTACAGATCCATCAGGCAGCCGATCGTCGCGCTGTCGACGTAGGTGACCGGCGTCAGATCGATCAGCACCTTGCGCTGCCCCTGCTGCACGAAGCCGGTGACGGTGTTGGCGAAGTCCGAGAGGATCGGATACAGCATCCGGGTCTCCTGGACCCGGACGACCGCAACGTCCCCGTGGTGCTCGGTGGTCAGGTTCATCTTGGCGTGTCTCCGTGGCGCGTCTCGCGGCGGCCGGCTGCGGCGCGGCGCGGCGTGGACAGGCCCGAATCCTGCAAACGCCGGATCTGCCGGGCCAGTTCCGTGCGCCCGCGGTTGATGCGGGACTTCACCGTGCCTTCGGGCAGGGCGAGCATCGCGGCGATCTCCTGGTAGGACAGTTCCTTGATGTCGCGCAGCAGCACTGCCGACCGCAGGGTCGGTGCCAGCTGGTTGAGCGCGAGCCGGAGGAGCGCCCGCTGATCCTCACGTTCGATGCCCGCCAGCGGACCGGGCTCGGGCCGGGTCGCCGTCCCCATCTCGCGCGAGTCGACGTCGCGGGAGATCGTCTCGCGTTCCTTGCGGATGCTGCGGTAGTGGTCGATGCAGAGGTTGCGGCTGATGCTGATCAGCCAGGTCTGGAAGTTCGCCCGCCGGTCGAACGTGTGCAGCGACTTGAAGATCTTGACGAAGATGTCCTGCGTCAGATCCTCGGCCTCGTCGTGCTTGCCGGTGAACTTGTAGGCGACGTTGAAGACCTTGCGCCAGTGCTGCCGGACGATCTGCGCCCACGCGTCCTGGTCGCCCGCCAGACACCGTTCGATGAGCGTATCGATCTCGGACGGCGGTTGGGAGAAATCGGAGGTCATCGGGGGCGGAACGCGTCGAGATGATATCAGGGGAGTCCAGCTCCAGCGTATGATCCCGGGGTGGCGGCCACTGACACCACACCGGCTCCGATCTTCACGCTCGACCGCGCCCCGCTCGCCGGCATCGCGGCGGCACTCGGCACTCCCTGCTACGTGTACAGCGCGCCGGTCGTCCGCGGCCGCCTCGCCGCGCTGCGGCAGGCCTTCGACGCCACCGGGTACGACTGCGCCCTGCACTACGCGCTCAAGGCGAACTCCTCGCTGGGGATCGTCCGCCTCGTACGCGACGCCGGCGCCAAGGCCGACGCCAACTCGATCGGCGAGATCGAGATCGCCCGCCGCGCCGGGTTCACGCCGGACCAGATCGTGTTCACCGGCGTCGGCAAGTCGCCCGAGGAGCTGGCGCGCGCCGTTGCGCTCGACCTCGAGACGATCAACGCCGAATCGGCCGGCGAGCTCGATCGGCTGGACGCGCTCGCCCGGGCCGGGGGCCGCCGCGTCCGGGTCGCGCTGCGCGTCAACCCGAACGTCGACGCCCAGAGCCACCCCTACATCAGCACCGGCCTCCAGAGCTCCAAGTTCGGCGTGCCGCTCGACGATGCGGCGGAGATCCTGCGGGCCCGCCGCAGTGCGGCCGGCCTCGAGATCGTCGGCCTGCACGTACACGTCGGCTCGCAGATCACGTCGCTCGGGCCGCTCTGCGACGCGGCCCGCAAGGTGGCCGACCTGGCCGTCGCCCTCCGCGCCGAGGGGTTCCCGCTCGCCCATCTCGATCTCGGCGGCGGTCTCGGCATCGTCTACGACGGCGGCGAGGTGCCGACCTACGAGGCGTTCGCGCAGGCCCTGGTGGACGTGGCCCGACCCACCGGGCTGCGGCTGATCGTCGAACCGGGCCGCACGGTCGTGGGGCCGGCCGGCGTGCTGCTCGCGCAGGTGATCGACGTGAAGCCGCACGCGGGCGGCGGCCGCTTCGTCGTGCTGGACGCCGGCATGACCGAGCTGATGCGGCCGGCCTTGTACGGCGCGTTCCACCGCATCGTGCCGGTCGAACCGTCCTCGCGGCCCGTCGTGCCCTGCGACGTGGTCGGTCCGGTCTGCGAGAGCAGCGACACCTTCGGCCGCACACGCGACCTGCCGGCGCCGGTGGTCGGCGAGCTGATGGCGATCATGGACGCCGGCGCTTACGGGGCGGTGATGTCGAACAACTACAACCGCCGTCCGCTGCCGCCCGAAGTGCTCGTCGAGGAGGATGGCACCTGGCGTGTGCTGCGCCGCCGCCAGACCGTGGACGACATGCTGGCGCTCGAAGTGGCGCTCGAAGATCAGCCGTGACGCCGGGCCGGCTCGTCGCCTTCGAAGGCCTGGATCAGAGTGGCAAGCAGACGCAGGCGCTCCGCCTGCGCGAAGCGCTCGAGGCCGCCGGTCTTCGCGTGGTCAGCTTCGACTTTCCTGATTACGCGACACCGATCGGCCGCGAGATCGGCGCGGCCCTCGCCGGCTCGCGGGCGTTTCCGCCAGACTGCCTGCAGCTGCTGTACGTCGCCAACCGGTGCGAGCACCGGCCCGCGCTGGCGCGCGCGCGCGCCGCCGGCGCCTGGGTCGTCTGCGATCGCTACCTCGCATCCTCGATCGCCTACGGCGAGGCGCAGGGGCTCGATCCGGCGTGGCTCGGCACGATTCAGCGCATTCTTCCGCCGGCCGATCTGACGGTGCTGCTCGATATCGCGCCGCACGAGGCGGCCAGCCGCAAGCAGCAGCACCGCGACGCCTTCGAGCAGGACCTCGACCTGCTCGGGCGGGTGCGCGCGAGCTACCTGCGGCAGGCTGCGGAGACGCCGGGCTGGCGGGTCGTCGACGCGGCGCGCGACCGCGAGGAGATCGCGGCGGACGTGGAGCGGGCTGTGCAGTCGTCGTTGCGATGACGTCGCGGCTTCGCGACGCAGACGTGAAGGCCCTGCCCTATTGCACGCGTCGCTTGCGGATGGTGCCGACGACCTCGACCTGGACGGGCACGCCGTCGATTCGAGCGGGAACGCCGGTCTCGCCGTCGTAGCCGGTCGCGAGATTGATCTTCACGGCATATTCGCCGTCGACGCGGGTGATGCCGACGGCCGCCGGCTGGCCAGCTGCCTCGAGCCGCGCCTGCGCCACCTTCTTCGCGGCGCGCGCCTTGTCGAGGGTGATGTGGGCCATGCCCCATCTTCGGCCCGTTCGCGCCTCACCGCAAGCGAAGCTCGACCCGCAGGGCCGACAGCACCTCGTGAATCGGATTGGCGTACGTCAGGCCGAGGCCGTTGCTGCCGCCCGATTCGCTGCCCGCGAACAGCAGCGCCACCGCCTGCATGTCGGAGTCGACGATCAACGAGCCGCTGTCGCCGCCGTCGCTGAAGGCCCGGCGGCCGGCGCCCTCGATCTCGATCTGGTCGTCGAACCTGATGTTGCCGATGTCGAAGCCGACGACGACATTGTCGAGATCGAAGGCGGTGACGCGGCCTTTCCTCGCGCCGGTGGTGCGGCCCACCTTGAAGACGTCGGTGCCGGCATCGATGAACTCGTCGCCGGCCCCGGCGAGGACGCGGTCCCTGCCGCCCACCAGATCGCGCAGGCGCGTCGGGTCGACCTCGATGCCGCGCTCCACCCGCGCGATCGCGGCGTCCACGAGGTTGACGCCGGTCGGCTTCAGGCGCACCCAGCGCGTCAGTGTCGCGACGCGGTCGCGCGGCGCCTGACCGCCGTCGAAGGTGCCCGGCTGCACGATCGCGTCGCCGCGGCTGGCGAGATCCTCGTTGGCGAGCACGTGGTTGTTCGACAGCACGCAGGTGACGCCGCGCGACGAGACGAACGCGCCGATCGTGCCGGCGGTGACGTCGACGTGCCCGATCGAGGCGCCGATCTGCAACGGCCGCTGCCGTCTGCGGTACCACGGCGCGGCCGCGAGCGGTCGCGTCACGATGCGCTTGTCGATGCGCCCGACCACTCGCAGATCGACTTCTCCGCGCGCCTCGGCGCGGATGCGGTCGACGAGCGGACTGTCTCGCAGTCCCTGTCGCTGGACGCGGACCGCCACCCGGAAGTCGCGGCCCTTGGGGGCGACGCCAATCGCCACAGAGCGCAGGACGGCCTGCACGGCGTGGACCGGCCGGGCCTGCACCCCGAAGACCTCGCTGGCGCCGCCGCGCGCCACGGCCCGGGCGCCGGCCACGCGAACCCGGGTCGTCTCCAGCGCGAACGGGTTGACGATCGTGCCCAGCAGTTCCTGCTTGAGCGCTCTGGCGGACTCGAGTTGCATCGGACCTCCTCACGCGGCGCCCGGCGGGCGCGTCAGCGTCGTGACGCGCCAGCATGCCCCAATCGGACAACGCCGGTCGGCAACGCCGGGTCGGCCGGACAAGTCATCCATGGCCTTGCGGCCACCACGGGCGATGACGAGGGCGGGCAGCCTATAGCCTGTAGCCTGCAGCCTACCTGAGGCTGTAGGCCGTAGGCTTGTAGGCCAGGGGCGTGCGGGCCACCGCCGCCGCACGGACCTCGCGCGCGCCCGCCTCCCGCAACACCCGCGCGCACGCCGACATCGTCTCCCCGGTCGTCACCACATCGTCCACGACAAGGACACGGGCTCCGGCGACCTGCGCGCGCAGCCGGCGGCTGCCGTTCGCGGTGAGCCGGGGCGCGAGGCGGATGGCGCCGCGCACGTTGCGCCGGCGCGCCGGCGCCGACAGCCCGGCCTGCGGCGGCGTCCACTGCCAGCGCGCCAGGGCGTGCAGCAGCGGCCGCTCGAGGTGCCGCGCGAGGTGCTCGGCCTGGTTGAAGCCGCGGACGATGCGGCGCCAGGGATGCAGCGGCACCGGCACGACGAGGTCGATCCGATCGAGCGCGAGGTGGGGATGCGCGCGCAGCCGCCACGCCAGCGGCGCGGCCAGGCTCTGGTGCCTGGCGTACTTGAAGCCGTGGATGATGGCGCGCATCGGCCCGTCGTAGTCCGCGGCGCACGCCAGGGATGTCACATGAGCGGGCCGGTCGACGCAGCGGCACTGCACGCCGGTGGGCAGCCGGGCGCCGCAGGCGGGACAGAGTGGGCCCTCGTACCAGGACACGGCATCCCAGCACGCCATGCAGACCGGCCCCTCGGTGGGACGGTCGAGCCAGCCGTCGCACGCGACGCAGCGGGGCGCCAGGACGAACGCGAGCGCCGCGTCGAGCGGCGAGGGCGCGGCCTCAGCGGCCGTCGCCAGCCATCTCGGTGCGGATGGCGGTGCCCCAGAGGCGATCGAGCGAGTAGAACTCGCGCGTGTCGGGGGTGAAGACGTGCACGATGAAGTCGAAGTAGTCGAGCAGGATCCACTCGGCACGGTCGTAGCCCTCGACGTGCGCCGGCCGCAGCCCCTCCGATTTCAGCCGGGCTTCGATGCCATCGGCAATCGCCTGCACCTGGCGGACGTTGGTGCCGGTGCAGATCATGAAGAAGTCCGCAAACGCGCCGGCGCCGCGCAGATCGAGCAGCGTGACGCGAGGGGACTTCTTGTCGAGTGCCGCGTCGACGGCCGCACGGACATCGTCCGGAAGAGGAGCGGGCTCGTGTTCGGCCCGCTGCACGTCAGTGTTCGCCATGCAAGCGTCTCGCCGCCAGGTCGGGGACGTACAGGCCGTGCTGGCGGATGTGCGCGGCCACGGCGGCCGGCACCCCCGTGCCAGCCGCCTCACCTGTAAACAGTCGTTGACGGATCTCGGACGACGACACGTCAGGCGTGTCGGCCTCGATCAGCCAGATCCCGCAGATTCCGTCCAGATCGGACCCCGCTTCGCCGCCCTCGGCCACGGACCGGAGGCGCGGCGCCACGGCCGGATGCGCGCGCACGCCGGCCGGCAGCTCGTGGCCCGGCCGGCTCACGATCACGAAGTGCCCCGCGTCGAGGACCTCGGGGAACCGGTGCCACGTCTCGATTCCTGCAAACGCATCGGCACCGGTGATGAAGAAAATCTGCGACGCCTCGAAGCCGGCGGCGACGAGGCCGGCAAGGGTGTCGGCCGTGTAGGTCGGGCCCGGGCGGGACAGTTCGAGATCGCTGACCGCCAGGTGCCGATCGCCGGCGACGGCGAGCGCGGCCATCGCGAACCGATGCCACGGCGAGGCGCCCGGCGCCGCCTTGTGCGCCGGGACGTGCGAGGGCATCAGCCACACCTCGTCCAGCGAGAGAGCCCTGGCGGCAGCATGTGCCGCGGCCAGGTGTCCGTCATGCACTGGGTCGAGCGTGCCACCGAGCACGCCGAGGCGCAAGGGGGCGCGGGTCATCCCTGCGAATCGGCGGGGTCAGACGTGTCGTCGCCGTCCGGCTGCCCGGGCAGGTCCGACTCGTCGCCGGCCGGGACGGCGCCGTCCTGGCTCACCTGGCTCGCCTGGCGCGACCGCTGCAGCGCCCGCTCCGCGCTGACGTGCTGGACGTACGGCCAGAGCGTCTCGAGCAGCGGTCCGACGCCTTCGCCGGTCACGGCGGAGATGGCGTGGAAGGTCATCCCGAGCGTGGCGGCATGCGCCCGCAGCGCCTCGAGCCTGGCCGGATTCTCGAGGATGTCGATGCGGTTGGCCGCGACGACCTGCGGCCGCGCCGCCAGCGGCAGGGCGTCCGGGTCGAGCGTGTCGGCGTTGGGCACGTACTGTTCGAGCTCGCGCCGGATGATCTCGAGGTCCTCGATCGGATCGCGGCCCGAGGCCTCGCTGACGTCGACGATGTGCAGCAGCACCTTGGTGCGTTCGACGTGGCCGAGGAAGCGGTGCCCGAGACCCCGGCCCTCGTGCGCGCCCTCGATCAGGCCGGGCACGTCGGCCATCACGAAACTGCGGTCGTCGCTGAGCGCGACCACGCCGAGGTTCGGCACCAGCGTCGTGAACGGGTAATCGGCGATCTTCGGTTTGGCGGCCGAGACGCGGGCGATGAGCGTCGACTTGCCGACGTTGGGGTAGCCGACGATGCCGACGTCGGCCAGCAGCTTCATCCGCAGGCGGATCTTGAATTCTTCGCCGGGTTCGCCGCTGTCGGCCCGCCGCGGCGTGCGGTTTGTGGACGACGTGAATCGCGCGTTGCCGCGTCCGCCGCGTCCGCCCTTGGCCGCGAGCACGCGATCGCCGATGCCGATCAGATCCGCGAACTGATGGGCGTGGCCGAACTCGTCGATGCGGTAGGCGACCGTGCCAGGGGGCACGGGCAGTTCCAGGTCCTTGCCGGACTTGCCGGTGCGGAGCGCACCTGACCCATTTGCGCCGCGAGGCGCGGCGAAATCGGGGTGGAACCGGAAATTGACCAGGGTGTTGTGATGCGGGCTGGAGACCAGGTAGACCGATCCGCCAGCACCGCCATCGCCGCCATCGGGCCCGCCGCGCGGAATGAACTTCTCGCGGCGGAAGCTGATGGCGCCCCGACCTCCGGCCCCGGCACTGACGGCGATGTCGACTTCGTCGACGAACATGCGCGGGTGCGGGACGGCCCGGGGCAGTCCCGAGCGTTACTCGGACGCGGGGAGGATGCTGATGAAACGGCCGTGGGCGCCGTGGTCTTCGAACTTGACCACGCCGTCCACCTTGGCAAACAGCGTGTCGTCCTTGCCCAGGCCGACGTTGCGGCCCGCGTTGAACCTGCGGCCGCGCTGGCGGACGAGGATCGAGCCCCCGGTGACGATGTTGCCGTCGAACTGCTTCACGCCGAGGCGCTGCGAGTTGCTGTCGCGGCCATTGCGCGAGCTGCCCTGTCCCTTTTTATGAGCCATGACGTAGGGTTCCTGAAACGAATGCTGTCAGGCGCGTTCGGGGAACGCGCCCTACCTTCCCGTGTCGCGGTCGCCGTCACGCGACCGGACCTTCTAGAGAAGGATGTCCTTGATCTCGATGCGCGTGTACGTGGCGCGATGCCCCTTGGTGCGGCGCATGCCCTTACGGCGCTTCTTCTTGAACACGCGGATCTTCGGGCCGCGCGATTCGCCGGCAACGGTGCCCACGATGCGGGCGCCGGAGACGAAGGGGGCGCCGACATGGACCTCGCCGCCGTCGGTGCCCACCAGCAGCACCTGCTCGACGGTGACTTCCTGGCCCGGCTCGACGTCGACGCGGTCGACAGTGACGGTCTCGCCCTTGGTGACCTTCACCTGGCGGCCGCCGCTTTGAATGATGGCAAACACGGTGGTGGCTCCTGCGTCCTGCACACTGGACCCGCGGGTCGGGTCCGACAAAGACAGCGAGTGTAACACGTCCAGGCTCCGCCTGGGAACGGCCTGAGGGGCTGCACGCCTCGGATCTATTTCAGTCTATTTCAGGAGGACGCGCGAGCCGCGGATGCGGGTCGTGCTCAGGGTGTTCAGGAACGACGGGAGCACCGCGTCCATCTGCTCGAAGAACGACGACAGCGCCGGCACGTTCTGCTGCGACGGGTACAGCCGCTCTTCGCGGTAGCTCTCCTGGTACAGCACCGCGCCGGTCCGGCCGTCGATGAACACGAGCTTCGGGCGCAGGATGTAGCCCTTGCGCTCCATGTAGACGCGCATCGGCACCACCGTGCGGCGGCCGAACTGGTCGTAGACCTCACGCTCCTGCGTGACGATGCCCGAGGCCTGGTGGGGGCGGAACAGCACGGTGCCGGTGACGATCAGCGGCTGCTGGAACTCCTCGCCGATCTTCTTCCAGTACGCGGCGTTGGCAAACAGCGCTTCGTAAGGCTCGAGGTCCTTCTCGTCCGCGATCCGCTCCGGCAACACCATGCCGCCGGCCGGGGCCTCGGCGGGCGGTGCCGCGCCGTTGCCGGCCGGGGCCGGCGCCGGGCCGTTGGCCTGCTGCCGCGCCACCTGGCGCAGCGGCAGGGGGTCGGCCTCGATCACGCGCAGCTTGCTCTTGGTCCGCAGCTGACTGCGCAGGAGGCGCACCGTCTCCATGTTGGCATCGACGTCCTCGGTGCCGCCCGAGATGAACCCGACGACGTGGACGCGCGAGAAGGGGGTGACGTCCAGCTTGGCCTGGATGGGCGTGTCGATCGGCACCTCGTACATCGACGAGCAGCCCGCCGCGAGCAGCGCCGCGCCGAGCGCGAGGCTAGCGACCCGAATTCCGCTTGGCGCGATCATTGATTTCCTTGAACAGATCGTAGTTCTGCTGGATCGACAGGTTCTGCGGCTCGAGTTCCAGGGCCTTCTCGTAGGCCTTGCCGGCCTGATCGAACTTGCCCAGCTGCTCGTAGGCGATGCCCAGGTTGTTGAACGCCGCCGCATAGGTCGGATCGATTTCCGCCGCCCGCTCCCACCGGAAGACCGCCTCCTGCCACAGGTTCTTCTGCGCGACCGAGATGCCGAACTCGACCTGAGCCCGGGCCTGCGCGCGCGCGTCCTCGTCCGCCGACGCCACCGCCGACGCGCCCAGCACGAGTGCCAGCGCGAACATCCAGGAACGGGAGTTGATCATGTGACTGATTGCCACTATACACCTGCGCATGTGACGCCGGAATTGCAGGAACTGCCACGCCGGATCACCCAGAATCACTGACGCTCGACGCGCCGCTTCAGCCGTCCTGGCGACGCCTTTGCACCAGCGCACGGCATGTCTCCCGACCCGCGCGTGGATGCCGTGGCGCTCGCCCTGGCGGCCGGCGAGCAGCCGGCGAGGGCCGCGGCCACGCTGAAGGCGGCGCTGCCCACCTGGCCGGCCTGCCCGCTCGACGAGGCCCTCGTCGCGATCGCCCGCCACGGCCCCGGCGCCGCCGCCCCCTGGCGCGCCGCAGCGGTCCGCCGGCTCGCCCGCGCCGCGCCCCGGGACGCCGGCCTCCTCTGGCCCGCGCACCCCGACTACCCGCCCCTGCTGGCAGCCATCGTCGATCCGCCGCTCGTGCTGTGGACGGTCGGCGATCCGTCCGCGTTGCACGAGCCGATCGTCGCGCTGGTGGGGTCGCGCAACGCCACCCTGGCCGGCCGCGACGTCGCGGCGACACTCGCCGGCGATCTCGCGGCGGCCGGCGTCGTGGTCGCGAGCGGCTTTGCGCGCGGCGTCGACGCGGCCGCCCACCGCGGCGCCGCGGCGCGCGGCCGGACCGTTGCCGTGCTCGGCTGCGGGCTGGACCAGGACTACCCGCGCGACCACGCGCCGCTGCGCGCCGCCATCCTCGAGCGCGGTGCGATTGTCAGCGAGTTCGCGCCCGGCACGCCGCCCCGGCCCCACCACTTTCCTCTACGCAACCGCGCGCTGAGCGGGTTGGCGTCGGCCGTCGTGGTGGTCCAGGCGGCGGCCCGCAGCGGCAGCCTGATCACCGCCCGCATGGCGCTCGAGCAGGGCCGCGACGTCATGGCCGTGCCGGGCGACGTCCGGACCGGCGCCAACGCCGGGGCGCACGCGCTCATCCGGGACGGGGCGCGCCTGGTGGAACGCGCCGCGGACGTGCTGGAGGAGCTGGGGTGGATAGGTCGGGACCGCCCGCCGGTGGAGGTGGATCAGATAGGTAGGGACCGCCCGCCGGGCGGTCCGATGGATGGCATGGTGGAAGGTCGTGCGTCCCTGCCTCATGAGGCCCTGCTCACTCTCCTCGCGCGCGAGGACGGCGTCACGCTGGACGAGCTGTTGGCCGAAACGGGGCGGAATTCCTCGGATTTGCTTGGCGAACTTCTCGATCTCGAGCTGGCCGGTCTGGTCCGGCGCGACCCGGGCGGCCGGTTCTTGCCCTCGGAACGGAAGTGGTAACGTAGGTCCGAAACGCAATGTCCAAGCCCCTCGTCATCGTCGAATCCCCTGCCAAGGCGCGAACCCTGGCGCGGTTCCTGGGCGACCAGTTCCGCGTCGAGGCCAGCGTCGGCCACGTGCGGGACCTGCCCGAGAACGCGAGCGAGGTGCCCGACGAAATCAAGAAGGAGTCGTGGGGACGCATCGGCGTCGACGTCGACCACGGCTTCAAGCCGTACTACGTGGTCTCGTCGGATCGGAAGTCGCGCATCCGCGAACTGAAGGCCGCCGTCAAGGACGCGCCCGAAGTGCTGCTGGCCACCGACCCGGACCGCGAAGGCGAATCGATCAGCTGGCATCTCCGCGAGGTGCTCAAGCCCAAAGGGCCGGTCAAGCGCATCGTCTTTCACGAGATCACCGAGGAAGCGGTGCGCGAGGCGATCGACCAGGCGCGCGACATCGACCTGAAGCTGGTCGATGCGCAGGAGAGCCGCCGCATTCTCGATCGGCTGTACGGCTACATGCTCTCGCCGGTCCTGTGGAAGAAGGTGCAGACGGGCCTGAGCGCCGGCCGGGTGCAGAGCGTGGCCGTGCGCCTGATCGTCGAGCGTGAAGAGGAGCGGCGGGCCTTCCGGCGCAGCACGTACTGGGACCTCGACGCGCGGCTCGAGGCGGCCGACACGCAGTTCACGGCGACGCTCGTGCGCATCGGCGACGAGCGCGTGGCGACCGGCAAGGACTTCGACCCGTCCACCGGCGCCCTCGTGGGCCGCAACGTCCGCCTGATCGACGAAGCGGCCGCCAAGGCGTTGCGCGACGTGCTGGCCGGCCGGTTGCCATGGCGGGTGTCGGGTGTCGAGGAGAAGCCGGCCACGCAGCGGCCGTCGGCGCCGTTCACGACGTCGACGCTGCAGCAGGAGGCGAACCGCAAGCTCGGGTTCTCGGCCGACCGCACCATGAGCGCGGCGCAGCGGCTGTTCCAGGACGGCGTCATCTCGTATCACCGCACCGACTCGACGACCTTGAGCGAGAAGGCGCTGCGCGAGGCGTCGCGGGCGATCAAGGACCTCTACGGCGACGCGTTCTACGGCGGCCCGCGCCAGTACCAGACCAAGGTCAAGAACGCGCAGGAAGCGCACGAGGCGATTCGGCCGACAGACTTCGGCCAGACGCCGCAATCGCTGTCGCTGCCGCCCGACGAGGCGCGGCTCTACGACCTGATCTGGAAGCGCACGGTGGCCTCGCAGATGGCCGAGGCGCGCCTGCTGCGCACGACCCTCGAAATCACCGCGACCGGCGCCGACGGGCGGCCGCACGTGTTCACCGCGACCGGCAAGGCCATCCAGTTCGCCGGGTTCCTGCGCGCCTACGTCGAGGGCAGCGACGATCCCGCCAGCGAGCTGGGCGACCAGGAGACGCTGCTGCCCAAGCTGGTCGTGGGCGATCAGGTCACCGCGCCGGGGCAGGGGCCGCTGACGCTCGCGGCGCTCGACCCGAAGGCGCACGAGACGCTGCCGCCGCCGCGCTACACCGATGCGTCGCTGGTGAAGCGGCTCGAGGAAGACGGCATCGGCCGGCCCTCGACGTACGCGTCGATCATCCAGACGATCGAACGCCGCGGGTACGTGTGGCGCCAGGGCAAGGCGCTCATCCCGAGCTACACCGCGTTTGCCGTCACGCACCTCCTGAAGCAGCACTTCGGACAGCTGGTCGAGCTCGGCTTCACCGGCCGGATCGAGGAGGATCTCGACCAGGTCTCCAACGGCGAACTCGATCGGACCGCGTTCCTCGAGCAGTTCTACAACGGCCAGGAAGGCTGGCCGGGCCTGCGCCACCTGGTGACCAACGAGGACCGCATCGACTACCCGGCCATCGAGCTCGGCACCGAGCTGTCGACGCAGCAGAAGGTGGTCATCCGCATCGGCCGCTACGGCGCGTACGTGCAGATGGGCGACGCCAACGCGTCGATCCCCGAGGACGTCGTGCCGGCCGATTTCACGCTCGAGCAGGCGCTGCGGCTGCTGAAGGACAAGACGCAGGGTCCGCAGACGCTCGGCGCCGACCCGAAGACGGGCCTGCCGGTCTACGTGCTCACGGGCCGCTTCGGTCCGTACGTGCAGCTCGGCGAGGTGCCGGAGAAGGGCAGCAAGGACAAGCCGCGGCGCGCCTCGCTGACCAAGGTGGATCGTCCCGACACGATGACCCTGGCGCGCGCCCTCGAACTGCTGTCGCTGCCGCGGCTGGTCGGGCACGACGCCGAGAGCGGGCAGGACATCATCGCCAACTTCGGCCGCTTCGGCCCATACGTGAAGCGCGGCGACGAGTTCAGGTCGCTCGGCAGCGATGCCGAGGTCTTCGCGGTGACGCTCGATCAGGCGATCGAGCTGTTCAAGCAGGAGAAGAAGGGCCGCCGGCAGACCGCCAGGCGCACGGTCCTGCGCGAGGTCGGCGCGCACCCCGAGTCGGGCGCCAAGATCGAGGTGCTCGAGGGGCGCTACGGCCCATATGTCGCCGACGGCACCACCAACGCGTCGCTGCCCAAGGACATGGCGATCGAGGCGCTGACGCTCGAAGAGGCGGTCGGCCTGCTGAAGGCTCGTGAGGGCGCGCCGAGCAAGAAGGGCCGCGGCCGCGCGCCCGCCAAGCGCACCGGTGCGGCGGCGCCGCGCAAGCGCGCCGCGAAGCGGTCGGCCTAGCTCGAGAGCCGTGGTCTGTCCGAAGGCCGAAGGCCGAACGACCAAGGCCGTCTGAATGGGAACCGTCACCATCATCGGCGGCGGCCTCGCGGGCAGCGAGGCCGCATGGCAGGTCGCGTCGCGCGGCGTCCGCGTGCGCCTGCACGAGATGCGGCCGGTGCGGCCGACGCTCGTGCACCAGACCGACAGGCTGGCCGAACTCGTCTGCTCCAACAGCTTCCGCGGCGACAAACTCGACAACGCCGTCGGCGTCCTGAAAGAGGAGATGCGCCGGCTCGGGTCGATCGTGATGCGGTGCGCCGACGCGACGCGCGTACCGGCCGGCGCCGCGCTGGCCGTCGATCGCGTGCTCTTCGCGCAGGCGGTCACCGACGCCATCACCGCCCATCCGCTGATCGAGGTCGTGCGGAGCGAAGTGCCGGCGATACCCGCCGCCGGCACCACCGGCGGCCCCGTCATCGTCGCCACCGGGCCGCTGACCTCCGACGCGCTGTCGCAGGACATCGTCGGACTTGTCGGCGCCGACCACCTGTCGTTCTACGACGCGATCAGCCCGATCGTCCTCGCCGAGTCGATCGACAGGTCGATCGTCTATCGCGCCTCACGCTGGGGCCGCAGTCTCCGGGGCCCCGACTCCTCGGAGGTAGGGCCGGCTGTCCCAGCCCGGCCGTCCGACGCGCCTGCCGCCGGACCCGCGTGCGGTGTCGACGATGGCGAGGGCGACTACCTGAACTGCCCGATGACCGCCGACGAGTACCGCGCGTTCTACGACGCGCTGGTCTCGGCCGAGTCGGCGACCGTGCACGACTTCGACAACGCGAAGTTCTTCGAGGGCTGTCTGCCGATCGAGGTGATGGCGCACCGCGGCCCCGACACGCTGCGGTTCGGGCCGATGAAGCCGGTGGGCCTGCCCGACCCGCGCACGGGCCAGATTCCGTTCGCCGTCGTGCAACTGCGGCAGGACACCCTGGCCGGCGATCATTTCAGCCTCGTCGGCTTCCAGACGCAGTTGAAGTGGGGCGAGCAGGCGCGCGTGCTGCGGATGATTCCGGGGCTCGCCCAGGCCGAGTTCGTCCGCTTCGGCATGGTCCACCGCAACACGTACATCAACGGGCCGACCATCCTGCGCCCGACCTGGCAGGTGCGGTCGCGCGACGACCTGTTCTTCGCGGGCCAGGTCTCCGGCGTCGAAGGCTACGTGGAATCGGCGGCGTCGGGCCTGCTGGCAGGCATCAACGCGGCGCGCGTCGCGCTGGGCGAGCGGCCGACGCAGGCCCCGCGCGAGACCGCGATCGGTGCGCTCGCGTACTACGTGTCGCACGCGGAAGCGAAGTATTACCAGCCGTCCAACGTCACGTTCGGGATCATGCCGCCGCTGGCCGAGCGGCCGGCGACGCGTGGCCGCCGCGGCGGCGGGCCGGGCAGGAAGGCGCTCCGGAACGAGGCGCTCGCCGCGCGGGCGCTCGCCGCGCTCGCCGACTGGCAGCAGTCGCTGGACGCCGAGCCGGTCGCGGCGGCGCTGCAGCCCGGGCCGGAGCCGCCGCGGTGACACGCACGCCGGCCAGGCGCCCGCCTGTCCGCCGAAGCGCCGGCGACGGGGGAGGCCGCGCGCCGCGGGTGTCCGATGGCGAACTCGACGCCGATTCGCCGCTGCGCGACGCCATCCGCGCCTTCCGCGATCACCTCGCGCTCAACCGCAACGCGTCGGAGCACACCGTCCGCAACTACGAGGGCGACCTCGTGCAGTTCCTGTACTTCCTCGGGCCGTTCACCGGCATGCCCCGCCACGCGCTCACGCCGGCCCACGTCACGCCCGAATCGGTTCGCGGCTTCCTCGGCGAACTGCACGCGCGCGGCAACAGCCGCGCCTCGGCCGCGCGCCGCATCTCGACGCTGCGCAGTTTCGCGCGCTACCTGCGGCACGAGGGGGTGCGAGACGACGACCCGGCGGCGCTGGTCGGCAGCCCGAAGCGCGAGCAGCGCGTGCCGCAGGTGCTCTCGGTCGACGAGGTCACCGCGCTGATCGAGGCGCCCGACACCGCGACGCCGCTCGGCCGCCGCGACCGCGCGATGCTCGAGCTGTTCTACGCCTCGGGGCTGCGGTTGTCCGAGCTCGTCGATCTCGACGTGGAGGACGTCAACCTCTCGACGCGGATGGTGCGGGTGATGGGGAAGGGCCGCAAGGAGCGGCTCGTGCCGTGCCACCAGCGCGCCGCCGATGCCATCGGCACGTGGCTGAAGGACCGCCTGCCGCTCGTCACCGCGGCGCAGGCCGCGAGCCTCGGGCCCGGCCGCCGGCCGCCGCGCGAGGAGCCGCTCTTCGTGAACTATCGCGGCACCCGGCTCACGCCGCGCAGCGTCCACCGCCTGGTGGCGCGTTACGTCGGCCTCTGCACGTCACGCTACGGGATCAGCCCGCACGCGCTGCGCCACTCCTTCGCCACCCACCTGCTCGAGCGGGGCGCCGATCTCCGCGCCATCCAGGAACTGCTGGGCCACGTCGACCTGGCGACGACGCAGCGCTACACGCAGGTGAACGTGCAGTATCTGATGGACGTCTATCGGGCGGCGCATCCCAAAGCGCGGGGATCGTAGTTGGCGAAGGGCGAAAAAGGGCGAAAAGGGCAAAAAGTGCCAAAAGGGCGAAAAGGGTCAGCGCGCGCCTTCTTGCCCTTTTGGAACTTTTCGCCCTTTCGACTTTGTCAATTGTTCAGGCGATTCAGGGAACGCGCCCTACCAGCGCGAAGGCCCAAGGCCCGCTACATGACCATGGGGGCGCCGCCGAGCGGCGTGCGGCGGCTCCGCGGGAAGTCGATGCCGAGCGTCTTGATCTTGTAGTTCATGACGCGCGGGCTGATCGACAGCAGTTCGGCCGCGTCCTTCTGCACCCAGTTGGCCATCTTCAGGGCCTCGATCACGGCCTGGCGTTCGATCTCCTCGAGCGGGATGCCCTGCGGCGGGATCTTGACGACGGTCGCCGGGCCATCGTGCTCGGCGGTGCCCGAGCCGCCGAGGCGCAGGTCGTCGGCGTTGATCAGCCGCTCCTCGCAGAGCAGCGCGGCGCGCTCGATCGTGTTCTCCAGCTCGCGGATGTTGCCGGGCCAGTTGTAGCGCATCAGCAGCTTCAGCGCGTCGGGCGTCACGCCCTCGATCCGCTTCTTCAGCTCGACGCCATAGCGCTTGATGAAGAAGTTGGTGAGGGCCGGGATGTCCTCCTTGCGGTCGCGCACCGGCGGCATCTCGATCTGGACGACGTTCAGGCGGTAGTAGAGGTCCTCGCGGAATCCGCCCTGCTCGACCATCGCCGCCAGGTTGCGGTTGGTGGCCGCGATCAGGCGCACGTCGACGCGGATCGTCCGCGTGCCGCCGAGCCGCTCGAACTCGTGCTCCTGCAGCACGCGCAGGATCTTTGCCTGCGTGTTGGCGCTCATGTCGCCGATCTCGTCGAGGAACAACGTGCCGCCGTCGGCCTGCTCGAAGCGGCCGATGCGCTGCTTGTCGGCGCCGGTGAAGGCGCCGCGCTCGTGGCCGAACAGCTCGGACTCGAGCAGGTTCTCCTGCAGCGCCGCGCAGTTGACCTTCACGAAGTTGCGGGCCGACCGCAGCGAGTTGTGGTGGATCGCGCCGGCAATCAGCTCCTTGCCGGTGCCGGTCTCGCCGTTGATCAACACCGTCGTGTTGCTCTTGGAGACCTTGCGCACCACGTCGAGCACGCGCTGCAGCGCGCCGCTGGCGCCGATGATGTTGTCGAACTGGTAGATGCCGCCCTGTTCGTGGCGGAGGTAGTCGACCTCGTTGCGCAGGCGCCGGTGCTCGAGCGCCTTGTCGATCTTGACCTCCATCTCCTCGATCTCGAACGGCTTGGGCACGTAGTCGAAGGCGCCGATCTTCATCGCCTCGACCGCCGTGTGCACCGATCCGAACGCGGTCATCAGGATGACGGCGGTCTGCGGCTGCAGCGCCTTGGCCGTGCGCAGCACGTCGAGGCCGTCGCTGCCGCCCATCTTCAGGTCGCTGAGGACGACGTCGAAGTTGGTTTCGTGCAGGCGTTCGATGGCGACGTTGCCGTTGGCGGCCTCGGTGATGTCGTGCCCGGCCTCGTTGAGGGCCCGGGCGAGCGCGCGGCGGAGTGAATCGTGATCGTCGGCGACGAGGATGCGGCCCATGTCAGTCGTTCCTGATCAAGTCGAAGTCGAAGTCGAAGGCACGAGTGTCAGTGCCAAAAGGGCCAAAAGGGCTAAAAGGGCTAAAAGAGCTGAGAGACGGAGAAGACGCCTGGCGTTGGCTCATGCGTGCACTCGACCTTCCGCATTCGACATTCCGCATTGCGCAGTAGCGACGCTCCGATGGCGCGCGCCGACTCCTCATCGCAGCCTCGGCCCGCCCGGGGCGCCGTTGTCCTGCATCCGGACCGGCGTCAGTTCGAGGGCCGGCGCCAGCGGCAGCAAGACCCGGAAGGAGGTGCCGGTGCCGGCCGGACCGGTCGCCAGTTCGATCCGGCCTTCGTGCGCATCGACGACCTTGCGGACGATGGCGAGGCCGAGGCCGGAGCCGCGCGGCTTGGTCGTGAAGAACGGGTTGAAGATGCGCTCGCGCATCGAATCCGGGATGCCCGGTCCATCGTCGGTCACCGTGATCTCGACGCCAGGGCCGTGCGGGTGATCGGGCGCCTGCGGAAACGGCAGCCGGTCCAGCGCGGCCGCCCTCACGACCAGCCGGCCCTCGCCGTTGAGCGCCTCGAGCGCGTTGGTCAGGAGGTTGGTGAAGACCTGCCGCATCTGGTGGCCGTCGCCCTGGATCGGGGGCAGATCGTCGGCGACGTCGACGCTCACCGCCACGCTGCGGCGGGGCACGAGGCTGTCGGCCATCAGCAGCGAATCCTGGAGCAGCGGGCCGACCTCCACGTCCTCGACCTGCAGCCGCACCGGCCGCACGAAATCCAGCACCTCGAGCACGATGGCGTTGGCCATCTTGGCTTCCGAGATGATGTCGCCGAGCATCGCCTGCGCCTCCGGGTTGTCCGACAGCCGGCGCTTGAGCAGGCCGGCCATCACCTCGATCCCGGCCAGCGGGTTCTTGACCTCATGGGCGATCGCGGCCGCCATCTCTCCGAGGGCGGCAAGGCGGTCGCGCAGCCGTTCACGCTCTTCCATCTGCTCGACGCGCGTCAGGTCGCGGAAGAACAGCGCGGCCCCCGACACCTCGCCGAGCGCGTCCCGGACGAGCGACAGCGTGAAGCCGATCGACCGGCCGGTATGCGCCAGCTTCACCTCGGCCCGATTGGGCAGGGGGTCGCTGCCGAACGCCGCCTCGAGCACGCGCACGATCTCAGGTACGTCGGCGAGCACCAGCCCGATCGGCCGGCCGATGTCGGCCTGGCCCGGCAGCATGTCCAGCGAGGCGTACGCGGCGTCGTTGATCGCGACCAGGCTCCCGTCGCGCCGGATGACGATCACGCCGTTGCGCATGCCCGAAATCAGGTCGCGAAAGAAGCGTTCCGGCACGGGTTCCTCACTGGCGCCTCGGTGGCCCGCTCGCGACGCCATCTGCACTCCTGGCTCATGGGGCGGATTCAGCAGGTGCGAGTGCATGGCGTCACCCGTGATTACATACAAGGTGTATGCCGATTACGAAAAAGCAACAACGGTAGGAAAGAAGACAGGTCGCCGATGCCGATCTCCATACCGTTGGATAGAAATCCGGACAAATGTTGTAATCAGGTGACGATTTTTGTCAGGCAGGTCAGCCGTGGCGAGGCTGTCAGGCCGGCGCAGGCGGCGCCGACTCCAGCAGCGCCTCCCATTCCGACATCCGGTCGCCCACTTCCCACATGAGCGCCTGGTGCCGGTCCACGACCGGTTTGGATGCGGCCGGGTCGGCGTAGAAGCCCGGGTGCGCCATTGTCGCTTCGAGCGCCTTGATCTCCCGCTCGCACTCGGCAATCCGGCTCTCGACCCGTGCCACCCGTTCCTGGTGGGCCTCCCAGGTCCGGCGGACCCGCCGCTGTTCGGCTTCGGCCCGCTTGCGCTGATCGCGATCCGGGGGTGCCGGCGCGGCCTCGGGCGGAGGCGCCGCGGCGACGGCGACCGGGCTCCGGTCCGGCGCGGGAGAGGCGGTCCGGGTCCTGGACGAGGTGGCCGAGGCGAGGGGGCGGGACGATGCCGCCGACGGCTGGCGGGCCGCCACGGCGGGTGCGGCAGCAGCTGCCGCCTCGCGCTGGGACTGGCTCCAGCGATACTCCTCGTACGTCCCCGGATAGACCAGCGCCTCGCCGTGGCCCACCGCGATGATCTTGGTGGCCAGCCGGTCGACGAAGTAGCGATCGTGGGAGACGAGGATCAGCGTCCCCGTGAAGTGTTCGAGGGCGTCGAGCAGCACGTCCTTGGAGTCGAGATCGAGGTGGTTCGTCGGCTCGTCGAGTAGCAGGAGGTTGGCCGGGCGCAACAGCATGCGCGCCACCGCCAGCCGCGTCCGCTCACCGCCCGAGAGCACGCCCGCCTTCTTGTAGACGTCGTCGCCAGCGAACAGGAAGCCGCCCAGGATGTTCCGGATCGCCGGCACCATGTGCATCGGCGAGCCGTCGGCCAGCGTTTCGAACACGGTGCGGACCGGGTCGAGGCGGTTGGCTTCGTCCTGCGCGAAGTACTGCATCACGACCTGGTGCCCCTCGGTCCGGGTACCGGCGTCGGGCGCTTCGGCGCCCGACAGCATGCGCATCAGCGTCGACTTGCCGGCTCCGTTGGGCCCGACCAGCGCCACGCGGTCGCCGCGCTCGACGAGCAGCGAGAGGTCCTTGAAGATCACCTTCTCGCCGTAGCGCTTGCCCGCGTGCGCCAGCTCGAGGACGCTGCGGCCGCTCTTGGCGCACTCGGGGAACGTGAAGTGCACCTTCTTCCGCTCCGGCGGCACGTCGATCGGCACGACCTTCTCGAGGGCCTTGATCCGGCTCTGCACCTGCGCGGCCTTTGTCGCCTGGTAGCGGAACCTGTCGATGAACATCCTGATCCGCGCGACCTCCTCGTCCTGCTCGCGCTTCATCGTCCGCAGCCGCTCCATCCGCGCCTCGTGCTCGCGCAGATAGAACGAATAGTTGCCGTGGTAGTCGGTGATCGTCCGCAGGCTCAGGTCGGCGATGCGGGTGACGACGGCGTCGAGGAAGAAGCGGTCGTGCGAGACCAGGATGACGGCGCCCGGGTACTCGTGCAGGTACTCCTCGAGCCAGTTGCGGGCGTCGAGGTCGAGATGGTTGGTTGGCTCGTCGAGCAGGAGCAGGCTCGGGCGCTGCAGCAGCAGCTTGGCGAGCGCGATGCGCATCTGCCAGCCGCCGGAGAAGGTCTCGGTCGGCTTGTCGAGGTCGCGCTCCTCGAACCCGAGGCCGCGCAGCACGGTCGCCACGCGCAGGTCCATCGTGTAGCCGTCGAGCCGGCGGAAGTCCTCCTGGCCCTCGGCGTACCGCACGAGCACCGCTTCGTGTGCGGCCTCGTCCAGCGAGGTGTCGGCCAGCTGCTCTTCGAGGACGCGCAGCTCCTCCTCGAGCGCCAGCAGCGGCCCGAACGCCTGGCGCGCCTCGCCGACGAGCGTCCGCCCGCCGTACTCGAGCCCGTCCTGCGGAAGGTAGCCGATGGTGAGGTCGGCCGGCGTCACCACCTGGCCGGCGTCCGGCTCGTCCAGGCCCGCGAGCATCTTGAGAAGCGTCGTCTTGCCGGCGCCGTTGGGGCCGCACAATCCGACCCGGTCACGAGCGTTCAACTGCCAGGTCACGTCGTCCAGGAGGACGCGATCGGCGAAGGCCTTGCGTAGTCCGACCAGCTGCAACATCAGGGGGATCGTACCTGACGGCTTCGCTGTCGGCCTTGGGCCTTGGGCCTTGGGCCTTCACTACCCGCTACCCGCTACCCGCTACCCGCTACCCGCTACCCGCTACCCGCTACCC
>CBIHOS010000060.1:0-22124 GCA_966211945.1 uncultured bacterium | reverse complement strand
CACTAGATGTCCTCGTCCTCAAGGTCATTGCCCTCGGGCCAGTGCATGGCTACGCCATCGCTCAGCGCCTTCGCCAGATGTCAGGCGACGTGCTTCAGGTACAGCAGGGCTCCCTGTATCCAGCGCTGCACCGGCTGGAGAAGCGCGGCTGGGTGAGCGCTGAATGGGCGGCAACCGAGACCGGGCGAGAAGCCAGGTTCTACTCGCTCACCCGAGTCGGTCGCAAGCAACTCGCGGAGCAGAGCGCGTCGTGGGACCGCTTGTCCGCGGCGGTCTCCGATGTCTTGCGTACCGCGGAGTGAGCCCATGACACCCTTCGGCCACGACGACCCTCGCATTGCCGAAGAGATTCGCTACCACCGCGACCGCCTGATCGACGACTACGTGGCCCAAGGTCTCGACCGCCGTGAGGCGGCACGTCGCGCGCTTCTCGAGTTGGGCAACCCGCGGCAGATTGAGGAGGCCGTCCGTGACGTGAGGGGGCGTTGGTTGGATGACCTTCGGCAGGACCTTCGCTACTCGCTGCGCACGCTTCGACGCAGTCCAGGCTTCACGACCGTCGCAGTCCTCGTGCTGGCGCTCGGCATCGGTGCGAACGCCGCGATCTTTGCCCTCGTCAACGCAGTCATGCTGCGGCCCTTACCAGTCGCGGACCCACAGCGATTGGTGCAGATCGCACGGCTCCGGGCCGATGGCCAGCCATCGGAGCTGTCGTACCGGCTGTTCGAGCATTTCCGTGACCACCTGCACTCTGTGTCTGGTGTCTTCGCCTTCCGCCGCGATGACCGCGCCATCGTCCTGGATGGGCAGACCGAGTTCGTCACGACCGCGCAGGTGTCTGGCTCCTATCACACCGTGCTCGGCATCGACCCAGCGGCCGGACGCTTGCTGAGCCCCTCCGACGATGCGCAGGCCGCTCCAGCTGCCGCTGTCATCAGCGACGCCTATTGGCGTCGTCGTTTCGGTCGTTCTCCCAGTGCGCTTGGGCGGTCATTCAGCGTCGATGGGGTGGTGGTCACCATCGTCGGCGTGACGCCGCCGTCATTCCACAGTGTCGAGCGTGGGTTCGCCCCAGACGTGACCCTGTCGTTGGGCCAGATCATTCCGCCGGATCTGCGGCAGACGCTCACTCTCAGCTGGTTGAGCGTGCTGGCAAAGCTGAAGCCAGGAGTCTCGGCCGAACAAGCCAGTGCCGAAGTTGGAGCCCTGTGGGCCGCCACACTGCGAGAACAGGCGGCCGAGGCTGGTAACGATGAAGCGCGGGCGGCCCTGATGAAGCAGCGGGCTGCCGCATTGTTGGCACCCGACGGGATCAATCCGCTCCGACATCATGCGCATTCGCTCTGGGTGCTGATGGGCCTCGTCACGCTCATTCTCGTCCTCGCGTGCGTGAACCTTTCTGGTCTCATGCTGGCGCGCGCGACCGCGCGGCAGCGCGACACGTCTGTCCGACTTGCCATCGGTGCGGGCCTCGGGCGCCTCGCCCGCCAGGTCGTCACGGAGACGCTGGTGCTGGCGGCGATGGGCGGGACCGTCGGGTTCGCTGTCGCAGGCTGGTTGAGTACGAGGCTGTTGTCACTCTTCGACGATGGCCGAAGCCTCGCGTTGTCGGTCACGCCGGATTGGAGGGTTGTTGGCTTCACGATGACCATCTGTCTGGCGGCGGCGCTGTTCTCTGCGCTGGTGCCAGTGCTGTACGCCGCTCGAGCGCCACTCAACCCATCGCTGAAGATCGTGCCCACGGCTGGAAGCCATCGTCTGGGGCGCGCGCTCGTTGTCTCGCAGCTCGCGATATCCATGGTGCTCGTCGTCGGCGCCACGCTCTTCGTCCGGACACTCGTGAACCTTTACGGTATCGATCCCGGCTTCAGCGTCGCAAGCCGGCTCCTCCTCAACGTGGGCAGCAGCCAACCGCATCCTCCAGAGCGTTCGGCGGTGCTGCAGGCTTCGCTGCTCGATCGTCTCGGCGCACTGGCGGGTGTTCAATCAGCCACCGCGGCCCTGGCGTTGCCGGGAGGCGGAGCCCTCATGCGTTTCGGCGTGCAGGTCGAGGGATACCAGTTCCCGCCGGGCGACTCGAATGCGGTCGGCTTCAACGCGGTCGCGTCTCGCTATTTCGAGACGCTTGGAACGCCGCTCGTGTCGGGGCGTGAGTACGATCGCCGCGACACCGCCAACTCACAACGGGTGGCGGTCGTCAACGAGAGCTTCGTGCGGCAGTTCTCTGCAGCCACTGCTGAGGCCGGGCAACGGAGTATGGAGACAGGCCAACGGCTTCCAGCGTCGGTGGCTGCGCTTGCGATCGGGCGCAGGGTCACGGTGACGTACCTTGGCGAGAGCTATGAGGTCGTCGGAGTGGTACGCGATGCGAAATACCAGACGATCCGCGACGACGAAGGGTTCAGTACGATCTACATCCCCTTGTCCCAGTGGAATAAGCCTTCGCAGACGGGCTTCTACATGGTGCATGTCAGCGAGGGTGACCCACTGCGGCTCGTCCCTGCCGTCGAGCGGGTTGTGCGAGACACCGACTCCACGTTGGGGCTCCGGTCGGCGACGACGTATACGGAGCACATTGGGCGGACCATTCTGACCGAGCGAATCATGGCCGCAACCAGTGGGCTCTTCGGCGGGCTCGCACTGCTTGTGACCGTTGTCGGCGTTTTCGGCGTACTGGCGCTGCAGGTCGAGCGGCGGACCAACGAGATCGGCGTTCGCATGGCGCTCGGTGCTGGACGGTGGGCGATGAGTTGGCTCGTCATCCGCGACGTCGCCGTGATGACCCTGGCCGGGGTGTCGATTGGGGCCGGCGCCGCCGTGATGGTGACCGGCTTGGGGCGTCAGTTGCTGTTCGGGCTCACCCCTACGGACCCACGCGCCCTCCTCGTCTCGGCCTTGGTGCTAGGCGCAGCCGCGCTCCTTGCCGCATGGCTGCCTGCGCGCCGCGCCGCGCGCATCGACCCGCTGACCGCGCTGCGTCACGAATAGCGTCATGCCGCGGCGGCGACGTTTCATCATTGTCGCCAACCTCAGGCCGTTGACGGCAAGCCCTGCGTCCGAGGTACCCGTCTGAGCGTCGAGGTCCTGCTGGAACTGGCCGCCAGCGGGGCCACGTCGGAGCGGATCGCCGTCGGGCGACAATCACAGGCGGGGACTCCACTCCCAAGATCGCTGAGGGCGCCATGACTGAGACCGTACACATCGAGAATGCCGTCCTCGGCGGTGGCGAGGCGGGCAAGTACCTGGCGTGGGACCTCGCACGTCAGGGGCGGCCGGTCGTCGTGATCGAACGCGGCCTGATCGGCGGCTCGTGCCCGAACGTCGCGTGCCTGCCAAGCAAGAACCTCATTCGAAGCGCCAAGGTCGCGAGCCTGGTCGGCAACGCGGCCTCGTACGGCGTCCGCATCGACGCCGCCACCGTGGACATGGCCGGCGTGCGGCAGCGCACGCGGACGATGGTCGATGGCCTGATCGCGATGCACGAGCAGAAGTTCGCAGTTCCGCATCTGGAGTTCGTGCTGGCCGAGGGGGTGCTCGCGGGGCCGCGCACCGTCGACGCGAGACTGCGTGACGGCAGCACGCGCCGCTTCGTCGCCGAACGCCTGTTCCTGAACCTCGGCACACGAGCGGCGATCCCCGGCGTTCCGGGTCTCGCCGCGGCGCAGCCGCTCACCCATGTCGAGGCGCTGCAACTGGATCGGCTCCCGGCCCACCTCATCGTGCTGGGCGGCGGCTACGTCGGAATCGAGTTCGCGCAGGCGTTCCGCCGCTTCGGCAGCCGGGTGACAGTCCTCGAATTCGGGCCGCAACTCCTCGGGCGCGAAGACCCGGATGTGGCAACGGCGGTTCGTACGGTCTTCGAGGAAGACGGCATCGACGTCGTGCTCGGCGCCGACACGCAGGCCGTGGACGGTCGATCCGGCAAGACCGTGCGCCTCCGTGTCGCGACGCCAGACGGCCCCCGGACGATCGAAGGCTCCGACATCCTCGTCGCAGCGGGACGGACGCCGCAGACGCGCGGCATCGGACTCGAAGAGGCCGGCATCGAGCTCGACTCGAAGGGCTTCGTCACGGTGGACGACCGGCTCCAGGCCACCGCGGCCGGCGTCTGGGCGATGGGCGAATGTGCCGGCAGCCCCCAGTTCACCCACGTGGCCCTGGACGATTTCCGCGTGGTGCGCGACAACCTGGCGGGTAAGGCACGGACCACGCGCGACCGGGTGATCCCCTACTGCGCGTTCATCGATCCGGAACTGGCGCGGGTGGGACTCGACGAGACCACCGCGCACCAGCGTCGCATCGCCGTCCGCGTCGCCCGCATGCCGATGACGTCGGTGCTGCGCGCCAAGGCCATCGGCGAGACGCGCGGATTCATCAAGATGCTGATCGATGCCGACAGCGACAGCATCCTCGGCTTCACGATGCTCGGCGCCGAGGCCGGAGAGGTCGTGGCCGTGGTGCAGACCGCGATGCTGGCGGGATTGCCGTACACCGGCCTCCGCGACGCGATCCTCACCCACCCCACCATGGCCGAAGCGCTCAACGTGCTGCTCGCGAACGTCCCACCCGACGCGAGCACGCGCATCGCGGCTCGCGCCCTGGCGCGCTGGGAAACCGAAGGCGGGCGGATCAGGCCGTCATGACGCCGTGTTGCGGCCTCGACATCGACGAACATGCTCGTGAACGCGTCCATGTCGTCGATGCCTCGGACGCCTTTCCCACCGGCAGAAGGTGTACCAGCGATTGGCCAAGCCGTGCAAGACTGGGGCCCTCGAGCCCCGGGACCGCGGTCACGTGCGGCGCATCGCGTTCGGTAGCCAGGCAGCCAGGCCATCTTGTCATCCGAAGCCCTTCACGTCGCGTTCATGCTGTCGCCGTTCGTCGCGCTACCCGCCGCTGGCTGGCTGGGGGCGCGCGGCACCGCCGGGTCGCGCCTGCTCGCGTTGCTCCCGGCTTCCCTGACGGCCTACTTCATCTACGCGTTCTGGCTGGTCAGCCTCCACGGCCCATTCGCGGTCACCGCCGCCTGGGCGCCCGCCCTTGATCTCTCCTTGTCGTTGCGGCTCGACGGCCTCAGCGCCCTGTTCGCCACGCTCATCTCCGGCGTCGGCACGCTGATCGTCATCTACGCCGGCAAGTACCTCGAACATCACGCACTCGCGGGGCGATTCCAGGTCGCGCTGTTCGCGTTCATGGGGTCGATGCTCGGTGTGGTCCTCAGCGACAACGTGATCGCGCTGTTCGTCTTCTGGGAACTCACCGGCTTCTCGTCGTACCTGCTCATCGGGTTCGAGCACGAACGGCCGGAGGCGCGGCGCGCTGCCACGCAGGCCCTCATCGTGACCGGCGGAGGCGGCCTCGCCCTGCTCGCGGCGGCGCTGCTCATCGTCGACGCCTCCGGCACGCCGCTGCTGTCCGAGATGATCGGACGTGGCCCACTCACCGGCTCTCCGCTCTACCCCGCCATCGTCGGCCTGGTGCTGCTCGCGGCGTGCACGAAGTCGGCGCAGGTGCCGTTCCATTTCTGGCTGCCCAACGCCATGCAGGCGCCCACGCCGGTCAGCGCCTACCTGCACTCGGCGACGATGGTGAAGGCCGGGATCTATCTGGTGGCACGGATGACGCCGCTGCTCGGCGGCACGGCCCTCTGGTCGGGCACGCTCACCATCGTCGCGACCCTCACCATGGTCGTCGGGGCGCTCCGAGCCCTGCGCGAGACCGACCTCAAGCGCGTGCTCGCGTACTCCACGATCAGCGCGCTCGGCGTGCTGATGCTGCTCTTCGGCATCGGGACGCCGGAAGCGGTGACCGCCGGTGTGGTCTACCTGGTCGCGCATGCCTGCTACAAGGGCGCGCTGTTCCTGATCGCCGGCGCCATCGAGCACGAGACAGGCACGCGCGACGTCGCCTCGCTCGGAGGACTGCGCCGATCGATGCCGGTCACCGCGATCGCCGCGGCGCTGGCGGCGGGATCGATGGCGGGCATTCCGCTGCTGGCCGGCTTCATCGCCAAGGAGCAGTTCTACGAAAGCATCCTCGCGACGACGATGCCTGGAGCATGGGCGGGGGGGCTGGTGGCACTGGCCGTGGCAGCGAGCATGGGGCTCGGGGCCGCGGGCCTCATCGCCGGCATTGCGCCGTTTCGCGGCAACGCGACGCCGACGCCGGCCGCCCACGACGCGCCGCCGTCGCTGTGGCTCGGGCCGATCGTGCTGGGCGCGCTCGGTCTGTTCCTGGGCGTGATTCCCGGAGTTGCGGGCGTTCCTGTCGCCCTCGCCGGCGAGGCGGTCACCGGCATCCGATCGACGGTGCCGCTCTCACTGTGGCACGGCATCACTCCGACGTTGCTGATGAGTGCCGTGACGCTCGCGGGTTCGCTGGCCCTGTTCGCAACGCGCGCCCGCATCTGGCAGCTGCAGTGGCCAACCGCTCTCCAGGCTGATCTGCCGTACACGTCGATCCTGCGAGGGCTCGACGCGCTCAGCCGCCGCACGGCGCCGGCGATGCAGAGCGCATCGCTCCGTTCGTACGCGCTCATCGTCGTCGTCACGGCGATCGGACTGGTGATCATTGCGCTGGCGGCGGGGCGCGCGCTGCCCACGCCCCGTCTGTGGACACCGATCCAGTTCCACGAGGCGGGGCTCGCCACGCTGATCATCGGCGGAGCGGTGTCGGCCACGCTGGCACGTACGAGCATGGCCGCCGCGTTGTCGCTCGGCACGGTCGGCTATGGCGTCGCCGTGATGTATGCCCTGCTCGGCGCCCCCGATCTGGCGATGACGCAGTTCGCGGTCGAAACGCTGACGGTCGTCATCTTCGTGCTGGTGTTCTACCGGTTGCGCGGGTTCGGCGATCTCTCGTCGCGCCTGGTGCGTGGTCGCGACGCGCTGGTGGCAGCTGCCGCGGGCGCGCTCGTGACCACGCTGGTGCTGTTCGTGGGCGCGTCGGGCACCACATCACGGCTGGCCGACTTCTTCGCCGATGCGGCGCCGCGGCTGGCCCACGGCCTCAACATCGTCAACGTCATCCTCGTGGACTTCCGCGGCTTCGACACGCTCGGTGAGATCACGGTGCTGGTGACCGTCGCCATCGGTGTGCGGGCGCTGCTGCTCATCGGAGGAGAGCGCCGCCAATGACGTCGTCCATCCTGCAGACCGCCACGCGCGTCCTGATGCCGCTCCTGCTGCTGTTTGCGGTGTTCCTGTTGTTCCGGGGACACAACCAGCCGGGTGGCGGCTTCGTCGGGGCGCTCATCGTGGCCTCGTCGTTCGTCCTGCATTCGATCGCGTTCGGCGTCGACGCCGCCCGCCGCGCGCTGCTCGTCAACCCGTCCACGCTGCTCGGTGTGGGTCCCCTCGTCGCGCTCACGAGCGGCCTGCCGAGCGTTCTCCTGGGGCAGCCGTTCATGACGGCACAGTGGACCGAACTGTCGGTGGGCGGGACCCACGTCGCCATCGGGACGCCCCTGGTGTTCGACATCGGCGTGTTTCTCGCCGTCATCGGCGTCGTGTTGACGATCGTGTTCACGCTGGCCGAAGTCAGCCTCAGCGAGGAGTGACATGGAACTTCTACTCGCGATCGTGGCCGGCGTGCTCTATGCCACGGGTCTGTACCTGATGCTGCGGCGCCGGCTCGCGCAGCTCATCATCGGCCTCGGCCTGCTCTCGAACGGGTCGAACATCCTGATTCTCGCGGCCGCCGGCGTGAAACGGGCCAAGCCGCCGCTCATCACCGATCCCGAGATGATCGCCGACCAGTTCGCCGACCCGGTGCCGCAGTCGTTGATCCTCACGGCGATCGTCATCGGCTTCGGCGTGCTGGCCTTTGCGCTCGTCCTGGCGCACCGTGTGTATCAGTCCGGCGGATCGGACGACATCGACACGATCGGATCCGATGCCGCGACGGCCGTCGCGCCGCAGACGGAGCGCGCGTAGTGCTGCTCGTCCTGCCCATCGTTGTGCCGCTCGCCACGGCGATGACGCTGCACCTGCTGCCCCAGCGCAGCCGGCTGCTGCGCGTGGTGGCGTTTCTCGGCGCCGTGCTGAGCCTCGCCGCGTCCGTGGCGGTGCTCGCGCGCACCTCCACGGCAGGCATCCAGGTGCTCCATGTCGGGTCGTGGCCGGCGCCCTTCGGCATCACACTGGTGGCCGACCTGCTCAGCGGGCTGCTCGTGGTGATGGCCGGCATCATCGGCGTGGCGGTGACGGCCACGTCGTTTGCCGGCGTCGATCCGCGCCGCGAGGGCCTCGGCTATCACTCGCTGATTCACGTGCTGCTGATGGGAGTGTCCGGCGCGTTTCTCACCGGCGACATCTTCAACCTCTACGTCTGGTTCGAGGTGATGCTGATCGGCTCGTTCGTGCTGATGTCGCTGCACCGCACGCGCGCCCAGCTCCATGCCGCCTTCACGTACGTCGGGCTGAACCTGCTCGCATCGGCGTTCTTGCTGACCGCGATCGGACTCCTGTACGGCCAGGCCGGCACGCTGAACTTCGCCGATCTGGCCCGGGCGTGGCCCGATCGACGCACGCCGGGGCTGGACGCGGCGCTGTCGATGCTGTTCCTCACCGCCTTTGGCATCAAGGCGGGCCTGTTCCCGTTGTTCTTCTGGCTGCCGGCGTCGTACCACACGCCGCCGGCCGCAGTCGGCGCCCTGCTCGCGGGCCTGCTCACGAAAGTCGGCGTCTACGCGATGATCCGGGTGTTCACGCTGCTGTTCCCGGCGCCGTCGGCAGTGGTCTACACCGCGATCCTGGTGATGTCGGCGATCACGATGGTGGTCGGGCTGATCGGCGCGCTCGGCCAGCACGATCTGCGGCGCGTGCTGTCGTTCAATCTGGTCGGGCACATCGGCTTCACGACCGTCGGCCTCGCGCTGTGGACGCCGGCGGCGCTGGCCGGGTCGATCCTGTACGTGCTGCATCACATGCTGGTGATCTCGACGCTGTTCCTGGTGAGCGGACTGTTCCTGCGACAGCGGCGCACCACGGACCTGCGCGTGCTCGGGGGCATGTACCGCGGTCAGCCCGTCGTGGCGTGTCTCGTCCTCGTGCCGCTGTTCTCGCTGGCCGGCACGCCGCCGCTGTCCGGGTTCATCGCCAAGCTCGCGGTCGTCGGCGGCATGCTGGAGTCGCAACAGTACCTGCTCGCGGCGATCGCGCTGGCGGTGAGCCTGCTCACGGTCCTGTCGATGGCGCGCGTGTGGGAGGAAGCGTTCTGGAAGCCGGCGCCGGAGCCGCCGGCCGGGGCGCACCAGCCGCGTCTCGGCGGGGCGATCCTCACGCCCGTCGCCTTCCTGGTGACGCTGACGCTGGGCCTGACCGTCGGCGCCGACCCCGCCTACCGCGTCGCCACGAAGGCGGCCGAGCAACTGCTGGACCCGTCCGGCTACGTGCAGGCGGTGCTCGGGGAAGGGGTGCGACGTGCTGCTCGCTAATCTGCTGCTGGCACTGGCGTGGGCCGCCCTGCAGGGCGAGTTCTCGGTCCCGGCCCTGTTGACCGGGCACGTGATCGGTTACCTGATCCTGCTGGCGCTGTGCCGCGGCGGCGTGCTCCAGCCGTCGCCGTACATCGGCAGAGTCCATCGCGTCTTCGGCCTGGCGACGTACTTCCTGCGCGAACTCGTTCGTGCCAACCTGCGGATCGCGCTCGACGTGGTCACGCCCCGGTATCACATGAAGCCGGGCATCATCGCCGTGCCGCTCGACGCGAACACCGATGGCGAGATTCTCCTGCTGTCGATGCTGATCAACACCACGCCCGGCAGCGTGGCGCTGGACGTCTCGGCCGACCGCACGGTCCTCTACGTGCACGTGATGAACATCACGACGCCAGACGCCGCGCGCCACGAGATCAAGCGCGGGTTCGAGCGCCGCGTCCTCGGCGTGCTGGGCTGAGAGCTGCTGCCGTGCCTGTACTGACCATGTCTCTCGCCGTTGCCCTGACCATGCTCACGCTGGCGGCCGGCATGACCTTCATCAGGCTGGTGAAGGGGCCGACGCTCCCCGATCGTGTGATCGCCATCGATCTCATCGGCGTGCTGATGGTCTGCATCCTCGTGCTGACGTCCTCTGCGACCGCGCAGCAGGCCTTTCTCGACGTCGCGATGGTGGTGGCTCTCGTCAGCTTCGTGGGCACCGTCGCCTACGCGCGCTACATCGAACGGACCCGATCGTGACCGAATGGCTCTCGGGCGGGTTGTTCATCGCCGGCGCCACCCTGGCGCTGCTGGCCGGCATCGGCGTGCTGCGGATGCCCGACGTGTTCACGCGCATGCAGGCCTCCACGAAGGCCTCGACGCTCGGCCTCGGCTGCCTGCTGCTTGGTTTGGCGATACGGACGCCGGAGTTCGCGATCGTCGTCCGGGCCGGCAGCATCGCCGCCTTCATGCTGCTCACGACGGCGGTGGGTGCGCACGTCATCGCGCGCGCGGCGGCGCGCGGCGGCGCACCGCTGTGGGAAGGGACCGTCGTCGATGAGCGGCCGCGTGAGCCCCAGGACCCCGACGGCCCGCGTCCCGAGGGCCCGGACGCGCCACGATGATCGCGATCCTGCGCGTCCTGTGCCCGGTGGATCTGTCGGCGGCTTCGGGCGAAGCGCTGCGCTATGCTGCCGAACTGGCGTCGGTCATGCATGCCGAACTGACCGTGCTGCACGTGGACGCCACCCTCGCGTCCGGGCGTGACGACGAGGGGGCCGCAGCCTTGGTGGCGTTCATCGCCGATGCACTCGGCACGACGGCCGCGCCGCACGCCCTCCATCGGCGTGGCCAGCCGATCGAGGAGATCCTGCGCTCGTCCGGCGCGATCGGCGCCGATCTGATCGTCATGGGCTCGCACGGGCGCACGGGCCTGTCGCGACTCCTGCTCGGATCGGTCTCCGAAGCCGTCGCCCGACGGTCGCCGACGCCCGTCCTCGTGGTGCCGGCCACCGGCACTGGACAGCCGCGCGCGGTCACGCCTGATCCGGTGCTCTGTGCCGTGGACTTCTCGGCGAGTTCACCGCGTGCGATCGCGTATGCGGCGTCACTCGCGGCGGCCGCGGGGGCTGGCTTGCTGCTCGCGCACGTGCTCGAGTGGTCGGAAGAGCACGACACGGTGCCGTCCGCTGACGGCGGCCGCTTCCCGACGTCCGAAGACGATGCGATCGCGCGCCTGAACGTGTCGGTCACCGACGACATGCGGTCGCGATGCCGCCTCGAACTGGCGGTGGGCTACGGCGAGCCCGGCGACGAACTGCTGCGGCTCGTTCAGGAGCACGACGTCGCCATCGTCGTGCTCGGCGTGTCGGGACGCAATCCCCTCGACCTGACGGTGTTCGGGTCGACGGCGCGACGCGTCATCCGCGAGGCGGGACGGCCCGTGCTGACCGTCGGCGCGTCGGTCCAGCCGTCGCGTTCCACGCAAGTGTCGTCGGCCTGATCGGCCGACGCCGTCGATTGGGCCGTTCGGGGAACGGCCCCTACCTGCGTGCTTGCGGCGGTACATCCGAGGAACGCGCCCTGTCGCCGGCGTGTTCGTGACGGCACGATCGCGGAACGCTACGCCGCGGCCGTGACCGCGCCGTGCGGGTCGATCACGAACTTCTTCGCGGCGCCCTTGTCGAACTCCTGGTAGCCCTCGGGGGCGCGGTCGAGCGTGATCACCGTGGCATTGACGATCTTCGCGATCGGCAGGCGATCGTGCAGGATCGCCTGCATCAACTGCCGGTTGTAGCGCAGCACGGGCGTCTGGCCCATCGCCATGCGATGCGACTTGGCCCAGCCCAGCCCGAAGCGCATGCGCAGGTTGCCCTGCTGCGCCGCGGTGTCGGCCGAGCCGGGATCCTCGGTGACGTAGAGACCGGGGATGCCGATGGCGCCGCCGGCGCGAGTGACCGTCATCAGCGAGTTGAGGACGGTCGCCGGCGCTTCCTCCGTGTGGTGGGCGCCGTGTCCGCGCGCCTCGAAGCCCACCGCGTCGATCGACGCGTCCACTTCCGGCACGCCGAGAATCTGCTCGATGAGATCCTCGAGCCTGTCGCTCCTGGTCAAGTCCACCGGCTCGAATCCGACCGACTTCGCATGCGCCAGGCGATCGGGATTCATGTCGCCGATCAGCACCACGGCAGCGCCGAGGATCTGCGCCGACGCCGCCGCGGCCAGGCCCACCGGTCCCGCGCCGGCGACGTAGACCGTGGAACCCACACCGACATCCGCGCTCACGGCACCGTGGAAGCCGGTCGGCAGGATATCGCTGAGCATGGTCAGGTCGCGGATCTTGGACATCGCCTGCGCCTTGTCAGGGAACTTGAGCAGGTTGAAGTCGGCGTACGGCACCATCACGTAGTCGGCCTGACCGCCGACCCACCCGCCCATGTCCACGTAGCCGTACGCGCCGCCGGCGCGCGACGGGTTGACGTTGAGACAGATGCCCGTCTGCCGCTCGCGGCAGGTGCGGCAGCGCCCGCAGGCCACGTTGAAGGGAACGGTGACGAGGTCGCCGATGGCGAGCGTCTCGACGTCGGCGCCCTTCTCGATCACCTCGCCCGTGATCTCGTGCCCGAGCACGAGGCCGGTCGGCGCGGTCGTGCGGCCGCGCACCATGTGCTGGTCCGAGCCGCAGATATTGGTGGCGACGATCTTCAGGATGACGCCGTGCGCGATCTCCCTGCCGTCGGGCGCCTGCATCTTCGGGAAGTCGATCGACTGCACTTCCACCTTGCCGGGACCCAGATAGACGACGCCGCGATTGCTGGCCATGGAATCACTCCCTCCGCAACACCGCAGGCCGGGGAGGCGCCCCGGCAGTCCGAGCTACAACGCCTGTGCGCCGGCCTCGGCCACAGCGTGGTCCTGGTCGCCTGATCCGCCGCTCACGCCGATCGCGCCCACGACCTTGCCATCCTTCTTCAGGGGAATACCGCCGGCAAAGATCATGATGCGTCCGTCGTTGGACGCGTGGATGCCGAAGAACTGCCCGCCCGACTGCGAATGCGCCGCCAGGTCCTTCGTGGCGATGTCGAAGGCGCGCGACGTGTACGCCTTCTTGATCGAGATGTCGATGCTGCCGATCCACGCGTCGTCCATCCGGACGTGCGCGATGAGGTTGCCGCCGGCGTCGGCGATGGCGATGTTCATGGGCTGACCGATCTCCGCGGCCTTCTTCCGTGCGGCGGCGATCATTCTCTGGGCGTCATCGAGTCGAAGCATACGGGCCTCCTGGGGCGCATGACTGCCGAGCACGCGATACGAGCCGGCCGTCGGCCACAACTTAGCACCGAACACGCGCATGCCCTGCGCATGGTGATGAGCTAGCGGGCCCGCGCGATGGCCTTGCTCGCCTCCCTGAGCCACAACACCGAACTTGCCACCGCAGTGCACACGGCCCAGTCCGCAACACCCAGGGCGGTCGTGCCGAAGGCGCGCTGGAGGAACGGGACATACAGCACGAAGCACTGCAGGACCACGGACGCGCCGATCGCAGCCCACAGCCACCGGTTCGTGAAGAGGTGGCGGAATGCGCTGTGCTCGTCGGACCGCGCGTTCACGACATTGACCATCTGGAACAGCATCAGCGTCGTGAACGCCATCGTCTGTCCGTACTGCAGGTCGCCGCCTCCGTCGATGAGACCGCCGGGCATCGCCCCGTCGAGCACGAGCAGCGTGCCGGCCGCCATGATGCTGCCGACGAAGAAGATGCCGCGCCACATCCGCGGCGTGATCACGCCCTCGCCAGCGGCGCGGGGCGGTTGGCGCATCAGGCCTTCATCTGGAGGATCGACGCCCAGTGCCAGCGCCGGCGGCCCATCGGTCACCAGGTTGATCCAGAGGATCTGCGTCGCCAGCAACGGCAGGACCACCGCGTCGCCGTTCGTCTCGAGACCGATCTGCCGTGCCAGCAGGACGCCGAAGAACATCGTCAGCACTTCGCCGATGTTCGAGGACAGCAGGTAGCGCAGGAACTTGCGGATGTTGGCGAAGATGGCCCGCCCCTCCTCGACCGCCGCCACGATCGAGGCGAAGTTGTCGTCGGCGAGGACGATGTCGGCCGCCTCCTTCGACACATCGGTGCCGGTGATCCCCATCGCCACACCGATGTCGGCGCGCTTCAGCGCGGGGGCGTCGTTGACGCCGTCGCCGGTCATCGCGACCACCGCGCCCGTCCGGCGGAGGGCATCGACGATCCGCAGCTTGTGCTCGGGATTCACGCGCGCAAACACCGCGATGTTCGCCACCGCGTCCGGGCCGGCCTCGGGCGACAGCGCGTCGAGCTCGGCGCCGGTCATGACGCGGTCGTCGGCGGCGATGCCGAGTTCCCTGGCGATCACCGACGCCGTCCGCGGGTGGTCACCCGTAATCATCAATGCACGGATACCTGCCGCGTGGGCGCGCGCGACGGCCGCCCGGGCTTCCTGGCGCGGCGGGTCGATGATGCCGATGAGGCCGGCGAACACGAGATCCTGCTCGAGCCGGCCATCGGGGTGCGCCACGTGCTCGTCCAGCGCGTCGGCGGTCATCCACCGGCCCGCGACGCCCAGCGTCCGCAGGGCCTGCCCCGCGAGCGCTTCGTTGATCTCCAGAATCTCCGTCAGTCGTTCCGGCGTCAGCGGCCGCCGCTCTTCACCGACCAGCTCGCGCGAGCAGCGCGCCAGCAGCACGTCCGGCGCGCCCTTGGTGAAGACGATGCCGCGATCGCGCTGATCGGTGTCGCGGTGCAGCGTGCTCATCAACTTCCGCTCGGACGAGAACGGCACCTCGCCGACGCGCGGCAACTGCTTCTCCAGCGCATCGGGGTCGAGGCCCGCCTTGCGCGCCGCCACCAGCAGCGCGCCCTCGGTCGGATCGCCCTGCACCGTCCACCGCCCGTCGCGCAGCTGGATTGTCGCGTTGTTGGCGCGATCGGCAACGGCCAGCGCGCGCTCGAGTTCGACACGCAGGGGTCCCTCGACAGGTCCGCCGCCGTCTCGGGAGACGATGCCCGTCGGCGCATAGCCGGAGCCTTCGAAGGTCACGCGTCCGCTGGCGGTGACCACCACCCGCACGGTCATCTCGTTCTTCGTGAGCGTGCCGGTCTTGTCCGAGGCGATGACGCTCGCCGACCCCAGCGTCTCGACCGCCGCCAGGTGGCGCACGATGGCATTGCGCCCGGCCATGCGCTGCACGCCCATCGACAGCACCGCCGTGACCACGGCCGGCAGGCCTTCCGGCACGGCGGCGACGGCCAGCGCCACGCCGAGGATCAGCACGTCGAACAGCCCGGCGGCGCTCCTGACGTCCTCGACCAGGATGATCGTCACGACCATGACGATCGCGATCACGACGACGACCACGCCCAGAATCTTCCCGGTCCGATCGAGCTCGCGCTGCAGCGGCGTCGACTCGTCGGACGTGGCCTGCAGCAACCCGGCGATGCGTCCCATCTCGGTCTGCATGCCGGTGGCGGTGACGACGGCCTTGCCGTGCCCATATGTCGCGGTGGTGCCGCTGAACACCGAGTTGAGGCGGTCTCCGAGCGGCACGTCCCCGTCGATCGGCGCGGGATCCTTGCTGACCGGAAGACTCTCGCCCGTGAGCGCGGCCTCGGCGGCCTGGAGCGCGGCCGACTCGATCAGGCGGCCATCGGCGGGGATGGTGTCGCCTTCCTCGATCAGCACGATGTCGCCCGGCACGATCTCGGCGGCCGGAATGGACCGGCGTTCGCCGTCCCGGACGACCGTCGCATCGGCGGCCGACATCGCCCGCAGCGCCGCCACGGCCGACTCTGCGCGCGACTCCTGGATGTATCCCATCGCCGCGTTCAGCAGGACGACGGCGAAGATCGCGAGGGCTTCGTACGGCAAGGCCGCATCACGCTCGTAGGCCCAGAGGCCGGCCGAGATCGCGGTGGCGACCAACAGGAGGATGACGAGCACATCCTGGAACTGCGCGGCGAACCGCCGCCATCCGGGCACGGGCGGCTCGGCCTCGAGCTCATTGGGGCCGTACCGCTGCAGGCGCGATCGCGCCTCTGCGGCGGCAAGGCCCCGCCGCGCATCGGTGCCGAGTTTCTCGACGATGTCTTCGATGCGCCCGCGATACGCCACGAGCGGATCCGGCGGTTCACTCACGCGGCTCGGCATGCATGCTCCTGCCGGGCTGCGCGGCACCCGGCGTCTTCCCTTTGTGGACTGTCAGCACGATCGAGACGATCGCCGCGACCACTCACCTCGATTCACTGCTGCTTCGGCAGCCGTCCCCTGCTGCCGGCCGTGGGCAGTGACCAGCCGTGCCGGATCGACCCGAGCCGGATACCGAAGCACAGCACCGCGCCAACGAGCATCGTCGGCACCGCCGGCGGCAGGTCGAGCACGTGTCCCGCCACGACCACGGCGGCGCCGGCCAGCGCAGCCACCGCATACAGATCGCCGTGCAGCACCGTCGGGACATCGTTCACCAGCACGTCGCGCAGCATGCCGCCGCCGATGCCGGTGAGCATCCCGAGAATGGCCGCCACCAACGGGTCGAGCCCGTGCGCCAGCGCCTTCTCGGTACCGGAGACGGCAAACAGCCCGAGCCCCGCCGCATCGAACAGCAGGATCGGCATGCGCAGCCGCTCGATGCGCGGATGCCACAGGAGCGTGAGCGTGGCCGCGAGCAGCGACACGGCGACGTGATGCCAGTTGCTGAGCGCCGCCGGAGGCGTCGCGCCGAGCATCACGTCGCGGAGCATGCCGCCGGCATTGCCGGCGACGAAGGCGAGGACGCAGACCCCGAAGACATCGAGGCGGTACTTCACACCGATGGCGGCGCCGCTGACGGCGAACACGGCCGTGCCGGCGAAATCCAGCACGAGCCAGGCCGTACCCATCGAGATCTGGTCGGCCACGGTCACGCGCTCCCGATCAGGATGGCTGCGGCGAACGCGAGGGCGTCGCCCTCCGCGGATGAGATGGCAGGCACCGGCACGTCCTGCCCCGAGAGGGGTTCGAAGTGCCGCCCGATCGCGCCGTCAGGGATCATCGGATCGTCTTTCACACGCCACGTCGTCGGAGAAGCCGCGGGGCCGCAGCCGGGACTGCGTGCGCGCCACAGAATAGTCCGGTGGCCGTACATAATGGTTTCATCATTCGCGCGGCGCGTGGCGACGCCGGTTGTGACCGACCTTTCACCTGAACGGTGAGGAAGGAAGACGCACATGGCAGGCTTCACTGTCGGATATCTCGTTGGCAGCCTCGCGACCAACTCGATCAACCGCCGCCTCGCACGGGCGCTGGCCGGCTGCGCGCCACCGGAGCTGCAGTTGACCGAGGTTTCCTTCAGGGACCTGCCACTCTACAGCTACGACTACGACACGAACTACCCTCCGGTGGCGACGGCGTTCAAGGACGCCATCGCGGCGGTGGACGCCGTGCTGTTCGTGACGCCGGAGTACAACCGCTCGATTCCGGGTGGCCTGAAGAACGCCATCGACTGGGCGAGCCGCCCGTACGGCAAGAACGCGTTCGCCCGCAAGCCATCGGCCGTGATCGGGACGTCTCCCGGCAAGATCGGCACCGCGGTCGCCCAGCAGCATCTCCGCAGCATCCTGTCCTTCTGCAACTCGCCGCTGATGAACTCGATCGAGGCCTACATCCAGTTCGAGGACGGACTGATCGGGGAAGACGGCCAGGTGTCCGACGAATCGACCCGCGCGTTCCTCCGGACCTACATGACCGAGTTCCACGACTTCATCACGCGCGTGACGTCGGTGTTGCCGCGCCACGCGTAGGGCACGACGTGGACGACAGACGGAACCGGGGACCGCGTCGAGGGCTCCGGCCACCAGCGACCGTCGTCGTGACCGCCCTCGTGACGACGCTCGTCCTCGGAGTCGCGACGTCAGGACAGCCGCAGCGGCTTCCCACCAGGCTCCAGAACTACCTCGCCAGCGCCGGCACGTTCTCGGCCGAGGAGCGCGCCGCGCTCGTGGCGGGACAGCCCGTGACGAGGCTGCTCGAGGGCGACGACAGCAAGGAGGTCGCGGTGCTCGGCGCCGTCTGGATCGCCGCGCCGACGCGCCGCTATGTCGACGCGGTCACGGACATCGAGCAGTTCGAGAAGGGCCCCGGCTTCAACGTCACGAGGAAGATCAGCGCGCCGCCCCGACTCGCCGACTTCGACGGCATGCGGCTTCCCGACGTCGATCTCGACGCGCTGCAGACGTGCCGCGTCGGCGACTGCGAGATCAAGCTTGGCGCGCAGGCGCTCGAGCGCTTTCGACGCGAGATCGACTGGACATCGCCAGCCGCACACGAGACGGCCAACGCCCTGATGCGGCAGTTGTCGCTCGAGTACGTGACCCGGTACTTGAAGGGCGGCAACGACCAACTCGCCGTGTATCGCGACAACTCGCGCCCCACCTTCGTGGCCAGGGAATTCCGCGCGATGATCGACGGGATGCCGGAGCTCACGACGCACATGCCGAACCTGCGCCGGTATCTGCTGGAGTACCCGCGCGCGACGATGCCGGACTCGACGTCGTTCCTGTACTGGCAGGAGACGGAGTTCGGGCTCAAGCCGACGATCCGCATCAGCCACCTGACGATTCGGGAAGGCCCCGACGACACGGTCGTCGCGTCCAAGATGCTGTATGCGAGCCACTACTTCTGGACGGGGCTCGAGGTTCGGTCGCTCGTGCCCGACCCAGGCCGGGGTCCCGGCTTCTGGTTCGTGACCGTGAATCGCTGCCGGTCCGACGGCCTCAGCGGCTTCACAGGGATGTTCGTGCGGCGCCGGGTGCGCAGCGAGGTGCAGGACGGCGCGCTGGCTGCCCTGAAGATGACCAAGCAGAAGCTCGAACGGACACGGTAGCTCAGGGACCGTCGCGCTGGTCCTGACGACGCGCGAACGCGGCCAGCGTCACCCTGATCCGCGAGAACACGCCGACCGACGATGCCGTGGCAACGGCGTCGAACACCGCGGTGTCGTCGGCGAGGCCGAGGTCGCGAATATCGGCATACGCGGCCGGCCCGAGCCGCCACGGTGCGAGGGTGACGACGTCTGCCAGCGTCACCAGCGCGCGCTCGAGATCGGTCTCCGGTTCGAGGGCCTGACCCGTCGCGTCTCCCAGGCGGGCGGCGACCGCCGCCGCGACGACGGCGCGGAGCCGGCGCGTGAGCGGCGCGTCGCGGTCGACCGCGTAGCGCTGCCACGCCGCGGCCAGTTCGACCGCACCGGACCAGCTGTCCAGGTCGATCGGCCGTGGCGCCTCGGCATCGGGGCGCAACGAGGGCCACAGATAGGGCGGCGTGGCCGGCTCGACATGCGGAGCCCCGAAGGCGTTGGGGTAGTCCAGGTCCACGCCCACCGCATCGGCCACGCGATTGAAATGGCCGAACAACGACGACTGCAGCACGGCGTGCAGGATCCCCGCGTCGGCAAGCCCGGCCGCGCGAGCGTCGGACAGATCGGCACCGGTCATCGACCACGGACGTTCGGTCACGGCGACGGCCAGGCGCACGAGCGCCCTCACCATCGGGTCGGGATGGCGATCCGCGACGGCGCGCGGATCGATCACCACCGCGCGCGACAGCGCGTCATCGTCGAGAGCGGCACGCAGAAACTCTGCGTGAGCTGCCGTTCAATAGAAGCACTGATTGAGGCGCGAGGTCGCGGCCGCGACCAGCTCGCGGTGCGGCCACGTCAACGGCCCTGCCTGGTTCACGCCGCCGGAGAAGCCGAAGGCCTTCGGCATCAGGCCGGGATCGAGGCTGTGGGCACGGATGATGCCGGCCAGGCCGCCGTGAGCCGGCTTGTACACCGGCGGCATCGGCCGCGCCGCCATCCGCGCATAGACCTCGGCAAGCATGCCCGTCGCGTCCGCCGGCTCGATGATCTGCAGGTGTGACATGGAGGCGCAGGATACCGCAGGTCGTACGGTTCACTGTCACGAACCGGCTCGCCGCGACCACAGGGTCCAGACGGGGTGCGCCCCATGAAAGGACTGCACATGCGGAGATCGTTGGCTGTCGTCGTGGCGGCCGTTCCAGTCATCGCCGTCTCGATCGGCGTCACGGGCCAGGCACAGGCCCCCAGAACGGTGTCGAAGGCGGCGCCCAGGGCCGCGTCCAGGACGCCGCCGGCGCAGCAGGTGCTGCCGCCGGAATCGCGCTACTGGATGGGGGTCACGACGGGAAGCGGCCTGCTGGCGATGGGCGGTATGGGGGGCGGCGGCCGCCCCTCGATGGGATCGCTGATGAAGATGGCGATGTCGGGCCCTCCCTCGTCCAGCCAGAGCATCGAGTTGCGCCTCGGCTCGTCGTTGGCGCCGACCGGCGACGCGGACGCGTTCCACACGTTCCCCGCCGGCGCCCAGGTGAACCAGCCGATCCACCTCGAAGCCCCGCAGCCGGGCACGAGCACCACGGCGCCGGGCAGCTACAAGACGCCGAAGGGGCAGATCACCTTCTACTGGGGCTGCGGCGAGAAGGCCGGGCCGGGCCAGCCCGTCGTGCTGACGTTCGACAAACTGATGCGCGGCGAGAACGACCCGGAGATCCAGGCACTGCAGGCGGCAGTCGGTGCCCGCGCCGTGCGCACGCCGACCGCCGGCAATTCGAAGACCTACGGCGACTGGCCGCACGCCGATCGCCGCAAGAAGAACGCCGACCTCGAGGCCGCGTTCCCAGCCGGGGCGACACTCGCCGGCCAGCACGTCGTCGAGGGCACGTACACGACGAAGATCGACTTCACGCTGCCAGACACGCAGACGTTCATGGAACCGGTGCGTTACGCATCGACGGCTGTCGCATCGTCGGGGGCGATTGCCCTGCGCTGGCAGGCACCTGCCCGTGCCACCGGCTACTCGATCGGCGTGATGGCACCGGAGAAGGTCGACGATGAATCGGCACACATCGTGATGTGGTCGTCGGCCCGGCGACCGGCGACGTTCGTCCAGATGGAACACCTGACGCCGGCCGAAGTGAGGCGGCTGATCGAGCTCGACGCGCTGCTGCCGCCCTCGACCACCGACTGCGCCGTGCCTGCCGAGGTCGTCAAGGCCACCAGGAACGGGTCGATGCTGATGTTCACCGCGTACGGCGACGAGTCGACGTTCGTCTACCCGGCGCGACCGGCGGACCACACGATCGCGTGGGACCAGGACTGGTTCGCCCGCGTCAGCTTCAGGTCCGTGCGCATGGACATGATCTCGCCCGAAGGCATCGTGGACCTCGGCGCCGCGACGGGCAGCACCGCGTCCAGGCCGGACCCGAAGCTGTCCGATGAGGAGTACTGCGCACAGCTGGCCGAACAGCAGCGCAAGCCCTCGATGGCCGACGCCATCCCCGGCGGACGGCTGCTCGGGCGCTTCGGCCGCAAGAAGCAGGAAACGCCGCCACCGCCGAGCGATCCCCGCTGCGCGAGTCCACAGAAGAAGTAGCGCGCTGCGGACGGCTCGGCGAGCCGCCCGACCTGCGCGATGGGCTCGGTCTGTGTAAGATCGCTGGGTGCCTGCCTGGTCCACCGGGGACCGACTCACCCACCGCCACAACTCGGAGCTCGGCACCGGTCGCGTCATCGCCGTCGAAGGCCGCGTTCTCGTCGTCGAGTTCCCGTCGACGACGATGCGGCTGGCCGCGGGAAGCGACGCCCTGGTGCCGGCGACCGAGGCGACGCCGCGCCGCGATCGATCGCTGATCGACCGGCTCGCCGCGGGTGACGTCGACGACTCGTCCGCGTTCCTGTCGCGGCTGGACGCGCTGCAGCTGCTCGCCACGCGTGAAGCCGACGGTCTCGGTTCGATGCTCGGCGGACGCGTGCGGCTGTTCCCGCACCAGCTGCACGTCGCCGAGCGCGCGACCGCGCGCATGCCGGTGCGCTGGCTGCTGGCCGACGAGGTCGGCCTCGGCAAGACCATCGAGGCCGCGCTGATCATGAACCGGCTGCTGCACACGCAGCGCATCGAGCGGTGCCTGGTCGTTGCCCCCGAAGCGCTGACCGTGCAGTGGCTCGGCGAGCTGTGGCGCAAATACCACCAGGTGTTCACACTGCTGGACGCGCCGCGGCTCGCCGACGTGGCCCGCGACTTCGGCGACGGCTTCAATCCGTTCGACGTCCACCGCCGCGCGGTGATCGCGCTCGAAACGCTGGTCGAGCGTCCCGACCTGGCCGGGAAGGCCGCCGACGA
>CBIHOS010000059.1:0-22528 GCA_966211945.1 uncultured bacterium | reverse complement strand
CGGCGATCGGCGCGAGTGACGCGGCCGGCGTCGGCGGCAGCGTGCCGTGCCTGCCCCTGGCCACGAGCTGCCGCGACAGCACGTCGTACGTCGGGCTGATCCAGCGGCGGCTCGGCGAGACACGGACAGTGTCGCTGCTCAACCTGGCGCTGCCGGGTGGGGTGCTCAGCCGGGACATCCAGACGCTGGGCAACGAGCTGGGCCGGGACATCCCCGGCAACTATCTCGACCAGCTCGCGCCGTTCGTGCCGCCCTCGACCACTCTCGTGACCATCTTCGCGGGCGGCAACGACGTCAACACGATCGCCACCGCGATCGGCGCCGGCCGTGGCGGGGGGCCGACCCCCGCCCTACATTGGGCCCCGGGGGGGGGGGACCCCCCCGGCCCAGGGCGCCGGGGCACTGCGCTCCGGGCGCGCCCCCCCGGGGCGGCGGCGAGCCCGCCGCCTTCGGTGGCCAGCTGGTGCTGGGCTACGCACGCGACTATGGACGCCTGATCGATGCGATCCGGACGCGCGCACCGGGCGCCTTCATCGTCGTGCTCAACGCGCCGAACTTCGGCGGGCTGCCGTACATCGCCGCACGCCCGCTGACCGAACGCCGGATCGTGCAGGAGGTGGCGGTGCGATTGACACGCGAGGCGATCAATCCGCTGAGCGGACGAGTACCGGTGGTGGATCTGATGTGCGACGCGCGTTCCTACAATCCCGGCATCTACTCCGCCGACGGTTTCCATCCCAACGACTCCGGATACGCCTATCTCGCCGAAGTGCTGCTGGCCGCCATCACCGCGGGCGGCGCGCCCGCGCCAGCCGCCTCCTGCGCCTCCATGACGCTCGTCGGGTGAGTCGCCCCCTCGTCATCCGCCCCGCCGCGCCCGCCGACGAGTCGGCAATCGCCGACATCTGTGCCCGCGCCGTGCGGCTCGCCTACCGGGACCTGGCCTCGCCCGACTATGTCGAGCGCGCCGTCGCGCACTGGTTCATGCCCGCTCGCCTGCGGCGCGAACTCGCTCCCGCCGACGACTGGTTCGGCTACGTCGTCGCAACCGAGGCCGACACGGTGGTCGGCGTGGCGGGCTCGGGCCTGGTCGCCGCCGGCCGCGGCGAGCTCTACACGCTCTACGTCGATCCGGCGAGGCAGCGCACCGGCGTCGGGCGCAGGCTTGCCGGCCACGAGATCGCCCGTGCCGCGCACGCGGGGCTCGCGCGCCTGGACGTGGCAGTCCTGCCCGGCAACCTGCCCGCGATGCGCTTCTATGAAGCCTGCGGCTTCGTGTTCGACGGAGAGCGGCCGATCTACGCCCCGCACGGCAGGGACGGCGGGCCGGAGGTGGCGCTGGTCTACATGCGTCACCTCTGAGAATTTCACAATTTCAGAATTTCACAATTGCATCACCACCGCCAGACCGCGAAGCGCTGACGATGGTGATGACATTCGGAAATTCATGAAATTGTGCAATTACGTGTTTCTCAGTGTGCCGGGCCGAGCAGGACGCTGTTGATGAACAACAACTGCGTGCCTTCCATGAACGCCCGGAAGTTCGGGTCCTCGGTGAACGCGATGACGTGGCCGCGGCCGCGCGTCTGCGCAATCAGGAACGGCTTGTTGCCGAGCTGCGTCTTCGCTTCCGGCCACATCAGGCCCGCCGCGATGGCGTCGTCGCCGGTGGCGTAGGTGGCGACGTTGCGGCCCTTGTCGAGCGTGATCGGCGAGAACACGCGCGTGCCCTCGACCATCACCTGCAGCTCGCCGTCGGTGCCGGCGGTGAGCCAGTGCTCGGTGTCGAGCGTGGCCTTCATCAGCGCGCCCGAGGTCGAGACCGGCGGCTCCTCCTTGGGACGCGTGGCCTTCTCGAGATCGATGGGCTGCTTGGGCGCATCGGCGTCGCCTGCACCACCGCTCGTCGGACGGCTGCCGCTGCCCTCTGCTCCACCACCGCCGCCGCCGGAGCCGCTCCCGGCCGGCCGATCCGGCCGGCCGTTGCGTAGTTCCGGCGTGGTGTCGAGCAGGCCGACGTTCTCGCGGGTCGCCCACCGCGTCGCTTCGGCGAGCGTGACGAGCGTGCCGCCGGCGCTGACCCAGTCCTTCACGCGCTGCAGCACCGCACCGCCAAGCGCTTGTCCGTAGTTGCCCGACGGCAGGATCAACACGTCGAAGCGCGCCAGATCGACGCCACCGAGCGCGCTGACACGCACGGCGGTGACCGCCTGACCGTAGCGGCGCTCGAGCACATACCGGGCCCAGCCCGCGCTCTGAGACGACGTCGGCGCGTCCCACGCCATCAGCACCTTCGGCGCCTTCAGTGCGACGACGTCATTGCTGCCGAGCGAGATCCCGGCCTCGACGAAGGCCGAGTCGACCGCCGCGACATCCGCGCCGTGCTCGCTGGCCAGACGCGACAGCGTGGCTGGCAAATCGGCGCCATGCTCGGCCGAGCGCACGATCGCCGTGCCGACCGGATAGGCGCGTCCGGCGATCGTGAAGCCCGCGTCGGCGAACCGCACCTTGAGTCCGGCCCGCTGTGCCGCGATCACGAGGGCCGCGGTGCCGGTGCCCCACGGCATCACATATCCCACCTTGGCGGCCGGCAGCGCCACCGCCGGCAGCGCCACGACCGGCTGCGTCTTCAGCGTCGTGACGGCGCGATCGAACGCGACGACGTCCACGTCGAATGTCGATGGCAGATGCCACCCGGTCACGTCGTACATCTGGTCGGGCAGCCGCTTCTTCCGGCGCCGTTCCTGTTCCTTCACGAACGCATCTGGCTGGCTGATCGCCGGATCCATCAGGTTCTGGAGCAACCGGCCGGCCGGCTGGGCGGCGGGGACGACGTAGGTGCCGGCGGCGAGGGTGCGGCTGTTGACCGTGATGGCCTCGGCCGACCGCAGGACGTCGAAGCCCTGGTCGCGCAGCAGCTGCGCGAAGCGGTGCGCACGCGCCGGGTCGGCGCCCACCGGCACGAGCCAGGCGCGCGTCTGGCCCTTCTCGCCCTCGGCGATGGCGCTGCGGCGGTAGTCGAGGAAGTCGCGGAGCAGCTGACGGCGGTTGGCGGCCGCGGTGTGGGCCGTGGTGATTGCCGCCGTGAAGTGCCGCAGCACGCCGTCGCGATAGGTCAGCACCGTGTCGTCGTCTCGACGGAACGCGAGGCCGCGAGCCGAGGCCATCTCGTAGGTCATGCCGACGGCGCCGTGGAAGATCGGCCACGACTCGCCGTAGCCCGGGTAGAACGAGTCGTACACCTCGCGGATGAAGTACGCGAAGCCGCGCTCGTCGAATCGGGCGGCGTTGGCCTTGCCCATCGTGTTGAACCAGCCGACCTGCTGCGGTGTGATGTGCGGATTGAGCGGATCGGCCGGCGGCGCGAAGTAATAGCTCGAGTCGCCGCTCATCTCGTGCAGGTCGACGACCACCTGCGGATACCACTGCAGATAGAGCTTCGTCCGGCCGCGCGTCTCGGCCTGCGACTGGGCGAACCAGTCGCGGTTCATGTCGAAGAGGTAGTGGTTGGCGCGGCCGCCCGGCCACGGCTCGTTGTGCTCGGCCGAGAACGGCTCGGGATCGGCCTCGGGCCCCATCGCCTGCAGGTTGGTGGCCATGAAGCGGGCCCGGCCGTCGGGGTTCTCGAGCGGGTCGATCATCACGAGCGCGTCGCGGAGGATGGCCGTGACCTGCGGGTCGCCCTGCGCCGCGAGCAGGTGGTAGGCCTCGAGCAAAGCCGCGTCGGTCGACGAGATCTCGTTGCCGTGCACGGCGTGCATCAGCCACACCGCGACCGGCAACGACGTGAGCAGCGACTCCTCCTCGGCGGCCGCGAGGCCGCGCGGATCGGCAATCCGCTGCAGTCCCTTCTGCACGGTCTCGATCTGCGCCATCCGCTCGGGTGCCGCGATCACGAGCACGACGAGCCGCCGGCCTTCCCAGGTCCGGCCGTACTCGATCAGCCGCGTGCGGGTCGGCGCGGCGCGGGCGAGCGCCTCGAGGTAGGTCACCGCCCCGTCCGGCGGCGTGATGACTTCACCGTGATCGTGCCCGAGTACCTGCTTCAGCGTCGGGATCGCGGCGTCGTACCTGACGCCTGGCGCAAACGGTACGGGTGCGGCGGCCGGCGCCTGACCGAAGGACGTGACGGCCGTCGTGCTCGAAAGGCAGACGGCAAGCGTGGCGACGAGGATGCGCGAGGTCACAGATAGGCCTGCAGGTGCCGCTCGATCAGCGCCTTGGTCGCCTTGATCCCCTCGGGTTCGCCGAGCGTCTCCCCCTCGTACTCGATGCCGATGAAGCCGCGATACGCCGAGGCGATCACGATGTCGAGCATCTTCTCGTAGTCGGTGTGCGTCTCGTTGCCCTGCGGGTCGAAGTCGTGCGACTTGGCGCTGACGCCCTTGGCGTACGGCATGAGCTCGGCGACGCCCTTGTAGCGGTCGTACTCCTGCTCGCGCGAGACGCGGAAGTTGCCGAAGTCCGGCAGAGTGCCGACGCCGGGCAGGCCCACCAGCTTCATCACGCCGACGAGCCATTCGCCGTTGCTCGACAGCCCGCCGTGGTTCTCGACGATCACGCTGACCCCCTGCGCTGCGCCGTACTCGCCGACCCGGCGCAGGCCGTCGGCAGCCAGCCTCTGCTGCTCGGCGTACTCGCCGCGGCTGGCGGCATTGACGCGGATCGCATGGCACCCGAGGAACTTCGCCGCGTCGATCCACGGCTTGTGACTCTCGACCGCCTTGGTCCGCTCCGCCTCGTCGGGTGCGCCGAGCATGCCTTCGCCGTCGATCATGATCAGGACGTTCTTCAGGCCGTAGCCGTCGGCGCGCGACTTCAGGTCCTCGAGGTACGCCTGGTCTTTCGCCTTGTCCTTGAAGAACTGGTTCACGTACTCGAGACCGGTGACGCCGAAGTCCTCCTTCGCCAGCCGCGCGAAGTCCAGGTTCGTGATCGTCTTCTTGAACAGCGCCCGGTGCAGCGACCACTCGGCGAGCGAGATCGCGAAGCGACCCTTCTGCGGTGCCTGCAGGGCGAACGAGAGGTCGGGGGCGGCCAGGGCGCCGGTGGCGACACCGGCAACCCGCAGGAATTCACGTCGATTGAGCATCAGGGGACTCCGGAGGTCCGGCTATTTCGCCACGGCGCTCCGTGGGCTGTCAAAGCTATACTGCGACGCGACCGCGGACATCCGCCTCCAACGCGGCGCCCGCCCTTCCCCTGGCGCCTGACGGCCGCGCGACGCCTCGAGCGGACATGATCGGCACACGACTCGGTCAGTACAGACTCGACAAACTGCTCGGCAGGGGCGGTATGGGCGCCGTGTACCAGGCGACCGACGAGATGCTCGGCCGCCAGGTCGCGGTCAAGGTGCTGCGCCAGGACGTGACGGGCACGCCCGATGCCGAAGAACGCTTCCGCACCGAGGCGCGCATCCTGGCGAGCCTCGATCACCCGCACATCCTTCGCCTGCACGGCTTCTCGCGGCACGACGACGTGCTGTACATGGTGACCGAGTTCGTGCCGGGCGAAACGCTCCAGCACATGCTGGAATCGGGCACGCCGGTCGAGACCTCCGAGGCCCTGCGCTGGATCGACGAGGTGCTCGACGCACTCCAGTACGCGCACCATCTCGGCGTCGTCCACCGTGACCTGAAGCCCGCCAACGTCCTGATCGACACGCGCGGCCGCGCCCGCCTGCTCGACTTCGGCATCGCCAAGGTCGCCGGGCAGGACGGATTGACGCGGACCGGACACGCGGTGGGGACGCTCCTGTACATGGCGCCCGAACAGGTGATGGACGAACCGGTCGACGGCAGGACCGACCAGTACGCGTTCGCCGTCCTCGCCTGCGAACTGCTCGCCGGCCGGCGGCCGTATCGCAGTTCCACGACGGCCGGATTGTTGCGCGAGATCATCGACGGTCCGGCGCCCGACGTCGCCGCCCTGCTGCCGCCTGCCGCGGCCCCGGCGGCCGGGCCGCTCCTGCGGGCGCTGGCCCGGCGTCAGGCCGATCGCTGGCCGTCGGCCTCGACGATGCGCGACGCGCTTCGCGCCGCGTTCGACACGCCATCGTCTTCCGCCGTGACGCTGCATGGCGAGTCGTCACTCGCCGGTCTCGTGCCAGCCGACGCCAGTGCGCCCGCCACCGTGCACGACGCGTCGCGGGCGACGCCCACGACCGCGGTGCCCGCCGCAGTCGCGCGCCGTGTCTGGCCGGCGGCGATCGCACTCGCCGCTTTGGGTGTGGTCGGCCTCGTCCTGCTCTGGGCGCTGGTTCTCAGACCCCGCCCGCTGCCTCCCTCGACGGAGGCGGCGTCTCAGGATTCACGCGCACCGCAATCAGGCGAGCCGGGCCCCACCCAGGGCGTGACGGCCGCAGCACCGCTGGTGCTGCCTCCGGCGCCAGGCCCGATGCCGTCGATCACCGAGGCCCCTGCGGCAACGACGACCACGCCGCTGGCGGACTCACCACCTCGTCGTCCGGAGCGGGCCGAGGCCGCGGCAGTCGCGCCGGCGACGCCGGCTCCCGCCGCCCCGACAGCACCGACAGCGCCGACGCTCGACGCGCCTGCGCCGGTCGCAGCCACCGAGGCGCCCGTGCCCGTCGTCGCGCCCCCCGTCGTGCCCGCCCCGCCGCCGGCTGCCGCCGTGGCGCCCGCCGTCTTCGGCGGAATCGTCTACACGGAGCGCATCGACGACGAAGACGAGGAGTTCGACGTCTCGGTGCGCCTCGATGCGGTGCATCTCGTGATCGTCGACGAGGACGACGAGATCAAGCGGACGATCCCGATCGCCGCGCTCGGACAGGCGACGTACTTCACTCGACCGCCGGCCAGGTTCGCGCTGCGCCGCAGTCCGAGTCACTGGGTGACGCTGAATGCGGGTGCCACTCCGGTCGTGTTGCGCCTCGGCGCGCGCACCGTCGACGGACTGCTGTCCGCGCTCGAAGCCCGCGGCGTCCGGGTGGTTCGCAACCGCTAGAACCTCATCGAACAGGATCCTTCGGCCGCGCCGGGATGCGGACCGGGTTCTTCTGCAGCTGTTCGAGGGCGACCTGGATCGCGCGTTCGAGCTGCGGATCCTTGCCGGCGATGACGTCGGCCGGGGTCTGCTCCACCTCGATGTCTGCCGGCACGCCCTCGTTCTCCACCACCCAGCCCTCCTCGGTGAAGATCGCGAGGTTGGGCGCGGTGACGTTGCCGCCGTCCATCAACACCGGATAGCCGAGGATGCCGACGAGGCCGCCCCAGGTCCGCTTGCCGACGATCGGCCCGAGCTGGAACTTCCGGAACATCCACGGCAGCAGGTCGCCGCCCGACCCGGCGGTCTCGTCGGTGACCATGACCTTCGGCCCGAGGATGGCCGCCGACGGCGTGCGGATCGGGTCGCCGTGGCGCGTCGCCCAGTAGCTGATGAGAGGACGCCGCAGCAGGTCGATGTAGTAGTCGGCGACCTGGCCGCCGCCGTTGAAGCGCTCGTCGACGATCACCGCCTCGCGGTTCGTCTGCGGGAAGAAGTAGCGCTTGAAGTACTCGTGCCCCAGGCCGGCGGTGTTGGGCACGTAGACGTACGCGACGCGGCCCTTGGTGGCCTCGGTCACCTTGCGCAGGTTGCCCTCGACCCAGTCGCGGTTGCGCAGCGCCGCCTCGCTCTCGATCGGCACGACCTTCACCGTCCGCGCGCCGTTGCCGTCGGCCGTCGGGCCGACCGTGATCTCGATCAGCTTGCCGGCGGTGTTCTCGAAGGGCGCGTGCAGGTTGGTCGCCGGGGCCCGCAGGTCGACGCCGTCGACCGCGAGCAGGAACTGCCCGGCGACCACGTCGACGCCGGGCTCGGTCAGCGGCGAGCGCAGCGCCGGCGTCCAGTTCAGGCCGCCATAGACCTTGCTGATGCGATAGCGATCGCCGACGACTTCGAAGTCGGCGCCGAGCAGGCCGCCGGGCACGATTCCCGGCCGGCGGCGCACGTCACCGCCGCCGCCGTAGGAATGGCCGACCGCGAGCTCGCTCGCCATCCACTGGATCAGCCGGGCCAGGTCGGTGCGGTGCGCCAGGTGCGGCAGGAACTGCGCGTACTTCTGCTTCATCGCCGGCCAGTCGCGGCCGTGATAGTTGGCGGCGTAGAAGTAGTCGCGGTTGATCCGCCAGGCCTCGTCGAAGATCTGCGGCCATTCCGCCTGCGGGGCGACCCGCACCTGCACCGCCTCGACATCGACCTTGCCGTCGCCGCTGTCGGAGTTCTTGGCCGTGACCACCACGTGGAACGACGAACCGTTGCGATACAGCAGCTTCTTGCCGTCGGCGGTCACCACGTACTGCTCGGCCGCGGGCACGAACGCTTCGGTCTTGCGGGTCTTCAGGTCGAACAACTGCACCGACGCCTTGCCGTCCACGGTCCGCAGGTAGAACACCTTGCCGGTCTCGCCGGTCTGCAGTTGTTCGTACTCGCCGGCCGGAACCGGCAGCGCGACGATCCGGGTGGACAGGCCGTCGACGTCGATGACGGTGGGAGCCGGCGCCGCCTTCGCCTCGACCGCATCGGCGGCAGCCGAGGGCGTGGCGCCAGGCGCGAGTTCCGCCGACGTCTTGCCCGCCGCCGCGGCGGCCTGCGCGTCCTTCGTGGCGGTGGTGTCGGCGGCCTCGGCCTTCTCCTCGTCGCTCTCCTTGGCGAGCGGAGAGACCTCGCCCTTCTTCAGCACGACGAGGTAGATGGCGCTGGTCGCCCGCATGTCGGCGTTGGACTGTGAGAACCAGTCCCGGACCGGGCCGGCGTTGGTCGACGCGAGCAGGTACAGATACTTGCCGTTGCGATCGAAGACCGGCTCGGCCACGTCGCTGAGCCCGTCGGTGATCGGGAACGACTGCTGTCTGTCGACCGACCAGACGTGCGCCGACTGCACCTGCGCGGTGCTGGTGCTCGTGTAGGCGAGCCACTTGCTGTCCGGCGACCAGCTGTACGTGGTGTCGCCGAACGCGCCGGGACGGTAGATCGGCTCGGTCACCACCTTGGTGATGGCGCCGGTGCCGACCTGCGCGACGTAGAGCGTGCGGCCGTTGTCGCGAAACGCGATCCGGGTGCTGTCCGGCGACCAGACCGGAGCGTCGTAGAAGCCGCTGCCGGCCAGCGCCAGGATCTTCGGCTCGCCCTTGCCGTCCTGGGCGCGGACGTGCAGCGCGTACGCGCCGCCGGCATCGGAGAAGTAGGCGAGGCTGCGGCCGTCCGGCGACCATTCCGGCGATCGCTCGTGTACGGCGACCGTCGCAGTGATGTTGCGCGGATCGCCCTTCTCCGCCGGCACCGTCACGATCTCGCCGCGATACTCGAGCGCGATGCGCGCACCGGATGGCGACACCGACATGTCGCGGATCCACTGCGGGCCCTTGACGAACCGCGGTCGCAGGTCCACGAGGTCGCTGGCGACGCCAATCGTCAACTTGCGCGCCTGGCTCGTCCTGACGTCGTACACGTGCAGGTAGCCGGCCTGCTCGTACGCGATGCGCCCGGCCGCCGCCGAGATGCCGAGCACCGGAAAGTCGTCGTGCGTGGTCAGGCGGGTGATCTGCCGGCTGGTCGGATCGTAGCGATAGAGGTTGAACTCGCCGTCGCGGTCCGATCGGAAGTACACCGCATCGTCCAGCCACTGCGGGTCGACGTCGTTGGCGCGGGTCGGCGGCTGCGCGATCCGCTCGGTGGCGTGCGTCCTGGTGTCGTACAACGTGATCACGCCGACCGAGCCGCCGCGGTAGCGCTTCCACTGCAGGTGCGCCGGGTTGAGCGGGTTGTAGGCGATGCGCGATCCGTCGGGGCTGTAACTGCCGCGCGAGGCGTTGGGGATCGGCAGGGCACGTTCGACGCCGCCCACGACCGGCACCGTGTACAGCTGCGTGTAGCGCGTGGTGAACACGGCGCGCGGCGTGGTGAAGAGCACCTGCGCGCCATCGGGCGTGAAGCCCTGCACGACATCGGCGCCGGGATGCCACGTGAGCCGCCGCGGCAGGCCGCCGGTGACCGGCACCACGAAGACGTCGACGTTGCCGTCGTACTCGGCGCTGAAGGCGATCTGCGTGCCGTCGGGCGAGAAGGCCGGGGCACGTTCGATGCCCTCGTCGCTGGTCAGGCGCCGCACGTTGCGGCCGTCGACATCGCTCACGTACAGATCGCCGGCATAGACGAATGCCAGGTGCGACGCGCTGAGCGCCGGCTGCGACAGCAGCCGCGTGTCGGTGGTGTCGACGGCGAGGGCGGGCCGGTCGGCGCCGGCCAGCACCGCAAGGGCGAGGGCGATGCGCAACGTGAGACGAAGCAGGGGCAGCTGGGACATGGTGAATGGGTCGCGCGGCTGGCGCGGTGCCCATTCTCTTACGGCTCGGGCTCTGTTGGTAGGGACGCGCCGCCCGCCTTCGCCAAGGCTTCGGCGCGCGGACCCACGTGTTCCATCATTACGGTTCCGACGTCGACGGCGGCGATTGCAGCGACTGGAGACTGGCCGCCAGTTGCATGAGGCGCACGAACTCGGCGCGCCAGCCGCCGCGGTCGGGCCCCAGGCTGCCCTCGGCGCGCGTGACCGCACGAGCGAGCGACGCCCCCGTCGCAAGTGGGTCCTTCCGCAACACCAGCGCCGCCTCGGCGACCGCCGACGCGAACACGGTGTCGACGTCGGCCTCGCCGGTCCTCGCCGGCACGGTGTGGGTGCGCAGGACGCTGGTGTCGGCGTCGGGCTGCTTGTGCCGCACGCTGACGATGGCCAGTTCGCCCTCGCGCCCCCCACGCGCCGCCGGCGCCTGCTGATACCGCAACGTGGTGCCGCCAGGCAGCTGCGCCTCGGTTCCGGGAGGCACGATCTCGTAGAGCGCGGTCACCGTGTGGCCGGCGCCAATCTCGCCGGCGTCCTTGGCGTCGTTGTCGAAGTCCTCGGTCTGCAGCGCCCGGTTCTCGTAGCCGATCAGCCGGTAGGCGGCGACGTGCCGCGGATTGAACTCCACCTGCAGCTTGACGTCCTTGGCAATCGTGACCAGCGTGGCGCCGACCTGCTCGACGAGCACGCGGCGCGCCTCCTGGAGGGAATCGACGTAGGCGTAGTTGCCGTTGCCGCGGTCGGCGAGCTGTTCGAGCGTCGCGTCCTTCAGGTTGCCCCGGCCGACGCCGAGCACCGACAGGAACACGCCCTTGCTGCGCTCCTGCTCGATGAGCCGCGTGAGATCGCCGAGCGACGTGATGCCGACGTTGAAATCGCCGTCGGTGGCCAGCACGACACGGTTGACGCCGCCCTTCAGGAAGCCCTCGTGTGCGGTGGCGTAGGCGAGCTGGATGCCGCCGGCGCCGTTCGTCGATCCGCCGGCGTCGAGCCGCTGGATCGCCGCGTGGATCCGCGCCTTCTCGTCGCCGGGCGTCGATGGCAGGACCAGCCCGGTGCGGCCCGCGTAGACGACCAGCGCGATGCGGTCGCGCGGCGTGAGCTGGTCGACCAGCATGCGCAGCGCCGTCTTCACGAGCGGCAAGCGATCGGGCGGCATCATCGACCCCGACACGTCGACCAGGAACACCAGGTTGCGCGGCGCCGGGTCGCGGTCGGGTATCGCCCGGCCGCGCACGCCGACCCGCAGCAGCTGGTGGGCCGGATTCCACGGGCACGCGGCCAGCATGGTGCTCACGCGGAAGGCGTCCGACGCGTCAGGCGATGCATACGCATACGGGAAGTAGTTGATCCACTCCTCGACCCGGACGGCGTCGGCGGGCGGCAGGCCGCCTTCCACGAGGAAGCGCCGCGCGTTCGAATACGAGGCGGTGTCGACGTCGACGCTGAAGGTCGAGAGCGGCGCGTCGGCGACGCGGCGGTAGCCGGACGGATCGACGCGTGCGTACGCGTCCATCGACGTCGGCGGCATGGGAATGGCGGCGCCGGCCGCCCTGTACCGGGTGGCCGCGCGGACCGACTGGGACACGTGCGACGGGGGTGCGACAGGTCCGGGCGCGATCGCCATCGACTCGGCCGACTTCCTGTCGGCGATGTTGCCGGCGACGCGCGCGGGGCTGGTGCTGTACAACGCCTCGGACCGGTCCTGCACCGGTGGCTTCAGCGCGACCATCGTCGCGGCAGGCCGCGTCGTGACGATCTGCGTGAACTCGAAACCCGACCGCCGCACGACGCAGCGGACCTCGCCCACCGGCGCGTGCTCGATCGTGAAGCGGCCGTCGCGATCGGTCAGCGCCAGGGCCCGCCAGCCGCTCGCGTCGTGCGATGCCTCGATCACCGCGCCGGCGATCGTGTTGCCGGACGCATCCCGCACCTCGCCGCGCAGCGTTGTCTGCCGGGCGCTGGTCGACGGCGTATCTCCGGTTCGACGTTCGACCTGTTGCGGCGGTCGTGGATCGACGCGCTGGCCGGCGCGCGCAGACACGTGGAGCGGAATCGCCGCAAACGCCACCATCGCGGAAACCGCAACGAGGCCGGCGGCAACGAGGGCACGAACCATGAACGCCTCCTGTGTAGCTGTCTGGAAGCGTTAGACACCGATGGGTGTCGGTTGGTCTGACGGGATGTCGCGAATGAAAAAGGGCAAAAAGGACGAAAGTGCGAAAAGGGCCAGAAGGAGCAGGAGCCCGCGAGCCGCGATGCCTGCCTTCTTGCACTTCTTGCACTTTTGGCCCTTTGTCGATGTGGTCAGTCGCGTACCGGCAACAAGGCCATCAGGTCGTTGACGCTCCAGTCGTTGCCGCGCAGGAGTCCGACGACCCTGCCCTCCCGATCGGCGACGGCCGTGCGCAGGCCGTGCGCGATCTCGTTGCCGTCCGGCTCGTAGTTGAGTGCGAACAGCGTCGCCCACGCGCGGACGTTCTCTGGCGTGCCGGTCAGCAGCGACCAGCGGTGGAACGGATCGTCGCCCGGTTCCTCGATGTGGGCGCGGCCGTACGTGGCGAGGATCGCCGGCGTGTCGAAGCCGGGGTCGATCGTGATCGCGACCATCTGCACCTCGTCTCGCCGGCCGGCCTTCTCGAGGCGCGCCGCCGCCTCGTTGAGCCGTTCGAGCATCAACGGGCAGAAGTCGGGCATCGGGCAGCGCGTGTAGATGAACGTCACGATCACGTCGCGGCCGGCGAAGTCGCGGGCGCGGACGGTGCGGCCGGACTGATCCACGAGCGGCGCGTCGGGAAGCGGGGTGCCGGCGGCAGGCCCGACGCCGTCCGGTGCGGTGGCCGCCGTGTCGGCCCCCTGCGGCGGTCGCGTCAGGCTCGTGCTCTCGATCCACGAGCGGCCGTCGTCGACGATCAGGGTGCCGGTCAGCCGGTCGCCCGGCGCTGCCTCGCGAGCAATCCAGCGCTCCTTGACGGGGAAGGTCATGGTCATGGCGTCCATGAGCCCGGGAATGTCGCCGTGCTGGACGGTCACCTCGGCGCGCTCGGCATGCACCCCGCGCACCGTGCCCTCGATCGGGAAGCGCCGGGCCGCGGCGCTGGCCTCGTAGCGGTCCGGCCCCGGCCCGCAGGCGGCCGCCAGCGCCAGCAAGGCGCCCGCACAGGTGATCGTCCACTTACTCGTCACGTTTTCAGTTCTCCCGGCCGGTTCACCGTAGAGCTTGCGCACCGCCCCCCGCGCCCCCAATGATCGGCCGGTGAGCGACTTCTATCAGGTCGGCGTATTCACGACGATCCACAACCTGGGCATGCCCGAGGCCCTCGAGCGCCTGGAAGCGGAACTGGTGGTGCACGGCCGTACGAGGCCGACGGCGCTCCTGCTGCCGGCACTGTTCTCGGAGTTCGAAGGCCCGGCCATGCCGCGCATCCTGAGCGAACTCCGGCGCGTGCCGTACCTGCGCCGGCTCGTGGTGTCGCTCGATCGAGCCGATCGGTCGCAGTTCGACACGGCGCGGCGCGCCTTCGAGGACTTCCCGATGCCGGTGACCGTCGTCTGGCACGACGGACCCCGCCTGGCCGCACTGTACCGTGAAATGCACGCCACCGGCCTGCCGATCGGCGACCAGGGCAAGGGCCGCTCGTGCTGGATGACCTACGGCTACATCCTCGGCGAAGCCGACTGCGACGTCGTCGCCCTGCACGACAGCGACATCGTGACCTACGACAGATCGCTGCTGGCGCGGCTGTGCTATCCGGTCACGAACCCGACGCTGGGCTATGCGTTCTCGAAGGGCTTCTACCCTCGGGTCGGCAGCAACCGGATGCACGGGCGCGTCACGCGGCTGCTGATGACGCCCCTGATCCGCAGCCTCACCAAGATCGTCGGCCAGCAGCCCCTGCTCGCCTACATGGACAGCTTCCGTTACATCCTGGCGGGCGAGTTCGCGATGGACGTCGACGTGATGCGCGCCGTGCGCATCCCGGGCGACTGGGGCCTGGAGGTCGGCATGCTGGGCGAGGTCTACCGCAACACGTCGCTCCGCCGGATCTGCCAGGTCGGCATTGCCGATCGGTACGATCACAAACATCAGCAGGTGTCGTCCGAGGACCCGTCGACCGGCCTCATGAAGATGACCGTGGACATCTGCAAGTCGCTGTTCCGGCAGATGGCGGCCGAAGGCGTGGAGCTGTCGAGCGGCACGTTCCGGACGCTGCAGGCGACGTACGTGCGGACCGCCGAGGACACACTCCAGCGCTTCCACCACGACGCGATGCTGAACGGGCTGGATTTCGACCGCCACGCCGAGGAGACGGCCGTGGAGGCGTTCGCGCGCGGCGTGCAGCTGGCCAGCAAGCAGTTTCTCGAGGACCCGCTCGGCGCTCCGCTGATTCCCAACTGGAACCGCGTGGTGGCGGCGATGCCGACCATGACCGACCAGCTGCGCGATGCCGTCCGCGCCGACAACGGGTAGGGCGGGTATCGGGTACCGGGTATCGGGTGCCGGGTGCCGGGTGCCGGCGCTGCCGGCTCCTACTGCGCCGTGAAGACGATCGCCTGCATCGGCAGGCGCATCGGCGCCAGGCCGCCAGCGTCGGCGAGAGCGGCAGCGGCGCGTTCGATGATCTCGCGCGGGTCGGTCACGCCGCGCTCCTGCAGCTGCGTCGACATCGGCGTGCCGCAGATCAGGCCGGTGGCTGCGTGATGCGCCGTCTCGCTCTCGGCGGTCAGCGCGACGCGCTCGGTCCGCACATAGCTGAAGCCCGCCTGGTGCAGGAGATCGGTCACCGCGTCGACGTCGTGCAGGCCGAAAGGCGTCGCCAGGAACGGCGGTGGGTCGTCGGGCAGCGAACGCGCGACCTCGTCCTGGACCAGCCGGGCCACCGGGTTCTCGGCCAGCGACGCCCACGTCGAACACAACAGGACGCCGTCGTCGGTCAGCACACGCCGCGCTTCGCGCAGGCCGGCGAGGAGATCGGGCAGGAACATCAGGCCGAACTGGCAGACCACCGCGTCGAAGTCGCGGTCGGGGAATGGCAGTTGAGACGCATCGGCCGCGCGGATCTCGAGCCGGGCATGTCCGCCCAGCCGCACGCGCGCGAGGTCCAGCATCGACTCCTGCACATCGGTGACGACGAGCGTCGCGTTGGGCCCGAGCTTCTCGAGCAGGTAGCGCGACACGATGCCGGTGCCCGCCGCGGTCTCCAGCACCCGCACCGCGGTCGGCGGCAGACGCCCAGCCAGGTCGCGGGCAAACGGCTCGAAGAACATCGGCACGAGCTTGTTGTCGTACTGCGCCGGCATGGAACCGGCAAAGGACGGGGCCTGATCGGCCATCGCTTCCTCCTCGCCTCCACTATTCCCTACGCCGCGACAGTGGGCTGGCGTTGCTCGTCGCCTCGTTGAACAACGTCGCGCCACAGCCGTGACGAACGTCAGGCGCCGTGCGTGTCGCGCAGCCAGTCGAGCACGACGACGTTCCAGCCAGCCGGACCGGGCGCCGGGGCCCGGCGCGCATGTGGAAGCGCCGCGGCCAGATCGGGATGAATGCCTCGCCCCGGCTGCGGCACGATCGCCGCATCGTCGCATGCGCTCAACAGCGCGAGATCGTTGGGCGCGTCGCCGAGCCCGAGCACGCGGCCCGGACGGGCATCGGCGGCGCGCAGCACACGCACGGCGGTCCCCTTGTCGCTGTTGCCGAGCAGGTGGAAGAAGCGGCCGCCGCGCGTGACCCTGGCGCCGAGATCGCGCGCCGCCGCCTGCAGCACGTCGAGCGGCACGTCGTCGGGTTCGCACACGAAGGGCTCGGAGAACTCGCGAGCCCGCGCGAGTGTTGCACCGTCGGGCGGCAGGCCGGTGCACGCCACGACTTCATCGACAGACATCGCACTGAGCGGACGCAGCCGGCGACCGACGGCGGCGCCGAGCGGCCCGATCAACGGCCGCAACCGTGCGCTCGGCGTGCCCAGGACCAGCAGCCTGCCCGCGTCGTCCGGCGCCGCGACCGCATCGACGGGCATCGCCGGCCAGTCGGCCGGCAACCACACCACACCGCCGTTCTCGGCGATGAGCGGAGCGGGCTCCAGGCGGAGCGCGGCGGCAAGGCGATGCATCTCCGCCCGGGTCTTGCTGCTGCACGGCACAACGGGCACGCCGGCATGCGCAGCGGCGTCGAGGGCTGGCCGCGCCGGGTCGGCCGAGTAGGTGTCGTGGTCGATCAGCGTGCCGTCGAGGTCGGTGAGGATCAGCCGCATCGCTATAGGCTGTAGGCTACTCCGATGTCCGCCTACCTGAACCTCATCGCCGGCTCGTGGCAGCCCTCGAGCGGCGGCCGCACGTTCGAGAACCGCAATCCGGCCGACGTCGACGATCTCATCGGCACGTTCCCCGAATCGTCGGCCGCGGATGTCGCGTCCGCAGTCGATGCGGCACGCGCCGCGCAGCCGGGTTGGGCATCGACGCCGGCGCCGAAACGCGGCGACGTGCTGTACAAGGCGGCCACCCTCCTCGAGGCCAGGGCCGACGCCGTGGCCCGCGAGATGACCCGCGAAGAAGGCAAGACGCTGCCCGAGGCGCGCGGCGAAGTCGGACGCACGATCAACATCCTGCGCTACTACGGCGGCGAAGGCGCGCGCCTGTTCGGCCGGGTCATCCCCTCGGAGCGCGATCGCGTCTTCATGCACACGCTGCGCTCGCCGCTCGGCGTCGTCGGCGCGATCACGCCGTGGAACTTCCCCATCGCCATCCCGGCCTGGAAGTCCTGCCCGGCCCTGATCAGCGGCAATGCAGTGGTGCTGAAGCCCTCGGAACTCGCGCCGCTCTGCGCGACCCGCCTGGCCGAGATTCTCGTGGAAGCGGGCCTCCCCGCCGGTGTGTTGAACGTCGTTCACGGCGGCGGTGAGGCCGGCGCCGCGCTCGTGGCGCACGAGCAGGTGCGCGCCGTTTCATTCACCGGGTCGGAGGCGACCGGGTCGAAGGTCGCCGAGGTCTGCGGCAAGCGCCGCGCGCGCGTGCAGCTCGAGATGGGCGGTAAGAATCCGACGATCGTACTCGCCGATGCCGACCTCGACGAGGCCGCGGGCATCGTCCTCAACGCCGCGTTCGGCGGCACCGGGCAGCGCTGCACGGCCACCTCCCGGGCCATCGTCGAGCGATCGGTCGCCGAGGCGTTCAGCGGGAAGCTCGTCGCGAAGGCCAAGGCGATGAAGGTGGGACCCGGAAGCGAGAACGGCATCGACGTCGGGCCGAGCATCAACGCCGCGCATGCCGATCGGGTGGTGACCGAGGTCGCCGCCGCCGCTGGCGCGGGGGCCCGCGTGCTCGCCGGCGGCGATCGCCTGCGCGACGGCGCGCTGGCGCGAGGACATTTCGTGGCGCCGACGGTGCTCGGCGACGTCACGCCACAGATGACCATCGCCCAGGAGGAAGTGTTCGGGCCCGTCGTGGCGCTCCTGCCCGCCGACGATTTCGAGCATGCGCTGACGCTCGCCAACGACGTCAGGTTCGGCCTGTCTGCGACGATCTGCACGCGGTCGCTGTCGCACGCGCTCCAGTTCGCGCAGCGCATCGAGGCAGGGCTGGTGATGGTGAACCTGCCTTCGGCCGGTGTCGAGTACCAGGTCGCGTTCGGCGGGTCGAAGGCGAGCTCGCTCGGCCCGCGCGAACAGGGCCCTGAAGCGATCGACTTCTACACGACGTTGAAGACGGTGTACATGAAGTACTGACCGGGTACCGGGTACCGGGTACCGGGTACCGGGTTCATAAGGTAGGGCGCGTTCCCCGAACGCGCCTTTCGAGAGCCGCCAATGACGCCGGGGATGTCCTTGCACACGCCTTCACCGACTCGCCGCTCCGTCCTCTCCGCACTCGCGTCGACGGCCGTCCTCCCCTGGCTGCCCGGCTGCGCGAGTCAGCAAGAGGCAAGCGCACCGGCCGCCCGGGAAGCCGACGCGCGCGCGTTGCTCGATCAGTGCGCCGACCGCCTGCTCGCGCTGCTGCCGGAGAGCGCCACCTCGCTCGGCGTGGACACCGGCACGCGCGCGGCGCTGCGGTCGCAGCTGACCGATCGATCCGAGGCTGGCAAGCAGCGGATTGCCGAACAGGTGCGCGCCGACCTGGCGCGCGTGAACGCGGTGGACGTCAACGGCCTGCCCCATGCCGTGCGCACCAGCATCGACGTCGTCCGCAGTGCGTACGGCACGGCGCTCGAGGGCTTCGCGCTCCCCTATGGCGACATCACGGTCGGCAGCTGGCGGAACACGCCGTACGTCGTGATCCAGAACGTCGGCGCGTATCTCGACGTGCCGCGCTTCCTCGACAGCGATCACCTCATCGCCAACCGGGAAGACGCCGAGTCGTACCTCGCGCGGCTGCAGTCGTACGCCACACAGCTCGAGGGCGAACTCGGGCGCATCGAGGCGGCACGCGCGTCCGGTCTGGTGCCGCCGGCGTTCCTCCTCGACAAGGCACTGGCGCAGCTGACGCTGTCCGTGCAGAACGCGCGCGCAGGCGGATCGGTGGTGGAGTCCATCGCGCGCCGCACGAAGGACATCCCGGGAAACTGGGCGGAGCGAGCGGCGCAGATCGCGAAGCAGGCAGTGGCACCGGCGCTCGAACGGCAGTTGACCGAACTGCAGGCGCAGCGGCAGGTCGCGACCGGCGACGCGGGAATCTCGGCGCGGCCCAACGGCGAGGCCTTCTACAGGTGGGCACTCCAGGCGTCGACCACCACGACGATGACGCCGGACGAGATTCACGAGCTCGGCCTCAGCGAGTTGAGGAGCCTGCATGCGCAGATGGACCCGATCCTCCGCGAGGTCGGCTACACCAACGGCAGTGTGGGCGCGCGCATGAACGGGCTGGCCGAGGACCCGCGCTATCAGTTCCCGGAAGGCGACGCCGGCCGCGCCGAGATCATGGCGTTCATCGACGACCGACTGACGTGGATCAAGGCACAAATGCCGCGGGCCTTCGGCACGCTCGTCAACCCGAACATGGAAGTGAAGCGCCTGCCGCCGGAGGAGGAGCCCGGTGCTCCGGGTGCCTACGGCGGCGCCGGGTCGATCGACGGCAAGATCCCCGGCCGCTTCTGGATCAATCTCCGGACGACACGGCTGCACAGCAAGTACAGCCTGGCGGACCTGACGTTCCACGAGGCCATCCCCGGCCACATCTGGCAGGGCGAGTACACGCACGCGCAGCCGCTGATTCGCCAGATGCTGTCCTTCAACGCGTTCTCGGAAGGATGGGGCCTCTACGCCGAGCAGCTCGCCGACGAACTCGGCGCTTACGAGCACGACCGCGTCGGCCGGCTCGGGTATCTGCAGTCGCTCGCGTTCCGTGCATGCCGTCTCGTCGTCGACACCGGACTTCATGCGAAGGGATGGACACGCGAGCGCGGCGTGCAGTTCTTCGTCGAGGAGAACGGCTCGAATCCGCTCGAAGTCGCCAGCGAGGTCGATCGGTACTGTTCGTGGCCCGGACAGGCGTGCGGCTACAAGGTGGGACACACCGAGATCAACCGGCTCCGCCAGCAGGCGCAGAAGGCGCTGGGATCGCGATACGACCTGAAGGCGTTCGACGACACGGTCGTGCGCGGCGGCAACGTGCCGCTCGACGTGCTCGCGCGCAACGTGGACGAGTACGTCAGGACGACGCTGTAGGCGGCCCGTCTGGGCCCTGGGGGCTGGGTCTTGGGCCATCGAACCGTCGTCAGCGGAAGTCGAACACCGCCTTGACACACCCGTCGCGCTGGTGCGCGAAGACGTCGTATGCGCGCCCGCAATCGTCCGGCGCGAACCGGTGCGTGATCACGTGCGTGATGTGCGGCAGTTCGCGCCTCACGACGTCGGTGAGCCGCTCCATGTAGTGGCGCGCCGGGCAGCGGCCGGTGCGGTAGGTCAGGTTCTTGTCGTAGGCCTCGCTCGGCGAGAACGCGAATCCGCTCGAGTGGCAGCCGATGACCGCCATCGTGCCGCCTGGCCGCAGGACGTCCCAGGCCAGGCGCTGGGCAGGCGGCAGACCGACGAACTCCATGACGCTGCCGGCGCCTCGTCGCCCGCCGAGCGCCGCCACGGCGGCCGCAACGTCTGGCCCCGGGGCGACGGCGCGCGCGCCGAGCGCTTCGGCGCGGGTCCTCCGCTCGGCCACCGGGTCGACCGCGACGATCCGCCGCGCCCCGGCCTGCTGCGCCGCGAGAATTCCAAGCAGGCCGACCGACCCGCATCCGATGACGACCGTGACCTCGTCGGAGTCGATGGCGGCGAGGTCTGCGCAGTAGGAGGCGGTACTGAAGTTGTCGCCCAGGAGCAGCGCCGCTTCCGGCGGCAGCCCCTCGGGCACGATTTTGAGCGTGCCGTCGGCGAGCGGCACCCGGACCTGCTCCGCCTGGCCGCCGTGCAGGCCGATGCCACCGCTGCGCCACCCGAACAGCTGCCCGCGTTCACAGCGGCTGGTCAATCCGGACACGCACGCCGCGCAGTCACCGCACGATGTCGAGAACGGCGCGTAGACGCGATTGCCGGGACGCAGCGTCCGCACGTCGGCGCCGACCTCTCGCACCACGCCGACGAATTCGTGGCCCATGACGGTGCCGGGATCGAGCCCGACCTCGCGTCCGAAGTATGGATGCAGATCCGATCCGCACAGGCCCGCCGTCTCCACCGTGACGATCGCATCGCCAGGCTGCTCGATCGTGGGGTCGGGCACGTCGGACCAGGTGACGACACCGATTGCCTGGAAGCAGACTCCGCGCACGCGACAATCTTCGCCGAAGTCAGTGCCCGTGGTACGAGACGTTCAGAAGCGCCACGCGATGCCGCCGCGAACCGACCAGATGCCGAGAACCGAATCGTAACCTTCGAGTGCGAGCATCGCGCGCGCATCACCCAGCAGGCTGATGCCTCCACGGAGCGGCACGCGTGCACCGCCTCCGAGATAGAACAGCTGAAGGTCGTTCCTGACCGGATCCGGGAACTCCGCGTTGACGGTCGGACGCGAGACGCCACGACCAACACCGGCCATTGCAAACGGTGACACGCGCGCTTCCGGCAACGGAGCGAACCGCACCTCCGCGCTGACGAACGTCAGCGTTCCGCCCCGGCTGATGCTGTATCCGCCCGGATATCGGGTCGTCTGCATCGGTGCGTCGATGCGCTCGACGTTGACGAGCAGTTCCAGCCAGGAGGTGGGAGCGTACCCGGCCGCCGCCGACACGGCGGTCGCGCGGTCGACCAGCGTCGGCCCCGCCGCCACCTGCACGCTGAACCGGGGCCGGCGCTGGCCTTCGGTATCGTCGGACATGGACGCCGAACGTGACGGCTGCCCAGTCGCCACACACGGAACGCACACACAGAGCGCCGCGATCGCGGCTGCCATTACTCGCATGGGACCTCTCCTCACGGGAATGTGAGAAGGGCCCGCCAGTTGGCTCACGACGCCGCGGCGCCGCCGTCAGGCTCTGGAGCTAATAGACCTTCCGAAAGGCGAGACTGGCCCACGCCACGGTGAAACACGCGTAGATGGCGACGGTCGACCACCCGACGGCGTTCACGGCACCAGCGGCGACGGCCTGGAGGGACACGGCGGCCGAGATGGCGCTCGACAGCGCGAAGAAGGTCGCGATGTTCTTTTCGATGCGGACGTCCGTCGTATGGCGCACCGCCACCAGGGCCCCCGCCGCGTACAGGAGCGTGGCGCCGAACAGGCGCGCCACGACGAGCGTGCCGGCATTCCATCCCGACAGGCCGTACTGGGCGCCGACGGCCTCCGGCGTCAGCAGGAAGGCGGCGCCGAAGGGCACCGTCGTGATGATGCCGATCAGGCAGACCAGCGAGAAGTTCATGTCGTCTCCCGTGTCCAGTCAGGGGAATCCACGTCGCGGACGCGTGTCCATCGCTCGTGCTTCATGTCGGCATCAGCAGATTGAATTCGAGACAGCGAGTACCCGCGATCGGGATGATTCATTGGAACGACTTGTCCGCCGTCCGTCGTAGCACCCACCGCCCAACCGGTTCGCGCCCGACAAGATTGCCGAGCAGCCCTCCAACGACTTCGAGGGCCAACCACGTCACCACGGTCGCCGCACCAACCAGCCGCCAGTCCGACACCGAGCGCGGTCCGTCGGAAGGGCGCTGCGCGAGCCCAACGATCACCGCCAGCGCCAGGACAGCCGCGGTGACGATCAACCCCGTG
>CBIHOS010000058.1:0-22561 GCA_966211945.1 uncultured bacterium | reverse complement strand
CCTTCCCCCTCTAACTCGCCCGGACAGGCGGTTGAAACGACACCGCTGACAGCGGACACGTCGGCGGTGTCAGGGCATGACGGTCTTCCCCGTCTTCGCTGCCTCGTAGATCGCCATCATCGCGCGCAGGTCCTTCAAACCCTCTTCGCCCGGCGTGCGAGGCTCGGTGTTGGCCTTGACGCTTTCGGCCATGTGATCCATCTCCAGCGCGAACTGGTTGCGGTCGGGCAGCGTGCGCTGCTCGACGATGCCGCCGCGGATGACGCGCATGCGCAGATCGGAGTAGCTGAGCGCCGGTTCGAGCTCGAACGAGGCGCGTTCGGCGTGTACCCGGAAGCGGTTGAGCCCGACGCCGTAGCTCGAGACGCAGTTGGCGAGCAGTCCGCTCGGGAAGCGGAGTTGGAACGTGATCGTCTCCTCGACACCCTCCGAGAAGCGCGGGTCACCGGGCGTCGTGTACGAGAAGGCGTTGATCGCGGCCGGTTCTTCGCCCGACAGGTAGCGCGCCGCGTTGAGGGCGTAGATGCCGATGTCCATCAACGACCCGCCGCCGGCCAGCGTCCTGTTCAGCCGCCACTGCTTCGGGTCGCCGATGCTGAAGCCGGCATCGCACAGAATCACTTTGGCCTTGCCGAACTCCTGCTTGCGGACCATGTCGATCATCGCCATGTTGTACGGCTCGTACCGCAGGCGATAGCCGATCATCAGCTTCTTCCCTGCTGTCCTGGCCGCCGCGATCATCGTCTCGCAGTCCTTCGGCGTGTTGGCCATCGGCTTCTCGCAGAGGACGTGCTTGCCCGCCTGATGTGCGCGCACCGTGTACTCGGGATGCATGCTGTTGGGCAGCACCACGTACACGATGTCGACGTCGGCGTTGTCCTTCAGGCGGTCGTAGGTGTCGTAGCCGTAGAGACCCGACGCCGGGACGCCGTACGCGGTTGCCAGCGTCTTCGCCTTGGCGGCATCGCCACTCACCAGCGCGGTCACGCGCGCGTGGCGGCAGTGCGCGAACGCCGGCAGGATCTGGTTGATCGACAGGCTGCCGAGTCCGACGATCGCGAAGCCGAGCTTCTTCTCGGGCGGGCCGGGCAGGCGCGGCTGCGCCGCGGCGCGCGCGCCGGCAAGCGACGCCGCGGTGAGCGTGGCGCCAGTCGCCTGCAGGAATCGTCGTCGCGAATAATCGGTCGTGGGCATGTCGTCACGTCTCCTGGATCAACGGACTGGTTCCGCCGAACGAGTCCGGCGTCTACAGCTGGCCGATGGTAGGGGCCGTTCCCCGAACGGCCCATCAGACGGCGTCGGCCGACAAGGCCGACGGCCATCACGACGACAGGGGCGCCTCGGCGAATGCGCCCTACCTCAAACGCTCCGTGATCGCGTCGACATCGTAGACGCATCCGCCCCACGTGCCGCCGCTCGCGGCCTGCAGCGCCGCCCACAGCCGGGTTGCTCCCGGCAGCTTCGGGTGCGGCGCCAGGCCGGGATGCGGGGTGCGGGCGGCGAGCGTCGCCTCGTCCACGACGGGATCGCCGGTGGCGGGGTCCACGCGCACGAGATCGACCCGGCCGTGCAACCGGCGCGTGTCGATCTCGACGCGCACGAGGTCGCCGTCGCGCAGGCGTCCGAGCGGACCGCCGGCCAGCGCCTCTGGCCCGATGTGCCCGACGCAGGGCCCCGTGGAGACGCCGGAGAACCGCGCATCGGTGAGCAGCGGCGTGCCGCGCAGCGCCGGCAGGTGCTTGAGCGCCGAGGTCACCTGGTAGACCTCCTCCATGCCGGTGCCCATCGGCCCGATGCCGGCGACGACCACGACCTCGCCGGGCTGAAGAGCCGTGGCGTCCTGCGCCTTGATCGCGCCAATCGCCTCGGCCTCGCTCGTGAAGACACGGGCCGGCCCGAGGTGCCTGTAGACGCCGTCGGCGTCCAGCAGGTCCTTCGCGATCGCCGTGCTCTTGACGATGGCGCCGTCGGGCGCGAGCGACCCGCGCAGGAAGCAGACCGTACTCGAGAGGCCGGCCGCCGCGGCCGCCGGCGGCGGCAGGATGACGCGATCCGGATCGACGCCGTCGCGCTCGCGCAGCAGCCCGCGGCAACGCGATCGCCGTTCGCTGTCGGCCCACCAGTCGAGCACCTCGTCGAGCGTCAGGCCGGTGCAGGTCGGCACGCGCGTGTCGAGGAGGCCGAGCGCCCGCAGGTGCAGCAGGACTTCCGGGACGCCACCGGCGAGATGCACGCGGACCGTCGGGTGCGGTCCGGCCGGCAGCGCGTCCACCAGCCGCGGCACGCTGCGATTGACCGCCATCCAGTCGTCGATCGACGGGCGCGTCAGGCCGGCGGCGTGGGCGATCGCCGGCACGTGCAGCAGCAGGTTCGTCGATCCGCCGAACGCCGCATGCGTCACCATCGCATTACGGATACTCGCGTCGGTGACGAGCGTCCGGGCCGACCAGCCGAGGGCGCGCTGCGCCTGCACCGCATACACGGTCCTGGCGGCGCCGTCCAGCCAGATCGGCTGCCCGGAGGGCGCCAACGCACTGTGCGGCACGGCCAAGCCGAGCGCCTCGGCGACCACCTGCGCCGAGGCCGCGGTGCCGAGAAACTGGCACCCGCCGCCCGGCGAGGCGCAGGCACGGCAGCCGAGCGCCGCCGCCTCCTCCAGCGTGATCAGCCCGTGCGAGAAGCGCGCGCCGATCGTCTGGATCGTCCCGGCGTCTTCGCCGTCGGTGGCCGGCAGCGTCACGCCACCCGGCACGATGGCCACCGGCAGGTCACCGGCACCGGCAACCGCCATCAGCATCGCCGGCAGGCCCTTGTCGCACGTCGCCACGCCGATCACCGCGGCGCGATTGGGCAGCGATCGGATCAGCCGTCCGAGCACCGTGGCCGCGTCGTTGCGGTACGGCAGGCTGTCGAACATGCCGGGCGTACCCTGCGATCGCCCGTCGCACGGGTCGGTGCAGAAGCCGGCAAACGGCGTCCAGCCTTCGGCCCGACCGGTCAGCGCTGCCTCACGCATGAGGAGGCCGACCTCCCAGTGTCCGGTGTGGTAGCCGAGAGCGAGTGGCGTGCCGTCGGGCTCGCGGAGTCCGCCGAGCGTGCTGAGGAGGAGGAGCTGCGGCTGGCGGACGGCGCCTGGCTGCCAGCCCATGCCGACGTCGAGCGACCAGCCGAAGAGGTCGCCGCTCGGCCGGTGCAGGAGGTCGTCGGCCGTGAACGGCAGCTGCCCCGGCGGTCCCGGGGCAGCCGTCCTGATGTCGTAGATCGACGCGTCGCCGCGGTCGAGCGCGGCCGGCGTGGCGGGCGGATCGCCGTGCGTCACGTCGTGGCTGGCCTACCGCGCGGCGGAGGTCGCCGGCGCCTGGGCCGGCACGAGGCGCGCGATGCGATCGGGCTGGTTGAAGGCCACGTAGATGGCGCCGTCGGGCCCCATGACCACGTCGCGCAGCCGGCCGACGTTCTTGAACAGCACCTCCTGCTTGACCTGCGTGCCGTTCAGCTCGAGCCGCCGCAGTTCCTGCGCGGCCAGCGACCCGAGGAACAGATTGTTCTTCCAGCCCGGGAACTTCGTGCCCGTGTAGAACCCGATCGACGAGACGGCAATCGACGGCACCCAGTACGTGATCGGCTGCTCCAGGCCCGGCGCCGCGGTCTTGTCGGTCATCGGCGTGCCGTTGTAGTTCATGCCATAGGTGATCACCGGCCAGCCGTAGTTCTTCCCCTTCACCACGAGGTTCAGCTCGTCGCCGCCGCGCGGCCCGTGCTCGACGTCGTAGAGCGCGCCGGTCGTCGGGTGCTGGGCGAGGCCCTGCGGATTGCGGTGGCCGTAGCTCCAGATGCTCTTGATCGCATCGGCCTTCGCGACAAACGGGTTGTCCTTCGGGATCGAGCCGTCCTCGTTGATCCGGTGGACCTTGCCGTTGGGGCGGGTGACGTCCTGCGCGTCGGTCGTCTGGCCGCGCTCGCCGATCGAGAAGAACACGTGGCCCTTGCCGTCGAACACGAAGCGCGATCCGAAGTGGACGTTGCCGGTGCGGTAGGTGGCGGCCGGCGCCTCGAACAGCGGCTGCACGTCGGTGAGCGCGTTGCCGGTGAGCTTGGCGCGGACGACCGCGGTCATCGCCGAATCGCCCTCGCCCGGGTCGCTGTAGGAGATGTAGATCCAGCCGTTCTTCGCGTAGTCCGGATGTACCGCGACGTCGAGCAGTCCGCCCTGGCCCTTGGACCACACGGCCGGCACGTTCTCCACCGGCGCGGCCGCCAGCGTGCCCTTGGCGTCGGCGATGCGGAGCGCGCCGCCCTTCTCCGTGATCAGCATCCGGCCGTCGGGCAGGAAGTCGAGCCCCCACGGCGTGTCGACGCCTTCGACGACGGTTTCGAGCTTGAACGCGTGCTTCTCGCTCGTGACGACGGCGTTGGGCGCCGGCGCAGCATGGCCGGCGCCGGCCGCCTTGGCCTTGCCGGCGGTCTCGCGGATGTAGACGACCATCGCGCGGATCTCTTCGTCGTTCAGCATCGTGCCGAACGCGGGCATGCCGTTGGCCACGCGGCCGTTCTTGATCGTGGCCGCGAGCGCCGCGTCGGTGCCCCCCGCCGTCCACACATCGTCCAGCATGCTCGGCGCCTGGGCGCCCTGCATGTTGGGGCCGTGGCAGCTGGCGCAGACCTCGGTCCAGACCTTGGCCACGTCGCGCTTGGGCGACGGCGTCTGGGCGGACAGGAGTGGACTGGCGGCCAGGCCACCGAGGCCCAGCGCCAGCGCGGAAACGCGCAGCACCGTCATGGATGTCTGTACGGTCATCACATCGACTCCGTGTACCACTTGGCCAGCGGCTCGTAACTCACGCCGAGATGATCGAGCGCCGGCTTCGGCGCGCCGGTCCACTTGGGGACGAACGTGTTCCCCGTGTACTGCAGGTCCTCGATGCCGATCTTGCTCGTGAAGAAGCCGGTGGCCGTGAGGTCGCGGACGGCGCTGAAGAAGCGCACGCCGTGCGAGTGCTCCGGCCTGGCCTTGTCCGGCCAGGCCAGCGCCTCGCACAGTTCGGTCTGCTGCGCGGGCGCGGCCTTCACGAACGGCTGGCTGAAGCGCTTGCGCGACTCGCGATCGAGCCACTTGATGCCGCCGCGCATCAGCAGCTGACGCTGCGGCTGGTCGATCATCATGAAGTCGATGAACTCCGGCACGCCGGCGTCGCTGGCGTTGCCGGACGTCTCGTGCTTCGGGATGATCAGGTTGGCGAGCATAGTCACCCTCGCCAGTTCGTGGGCGGTGAAGTAATTAGGCTTGTAGGCCGTCTTGGCTGCCGCCGCGTTCCGGCGCGCCTGCTGGGCGTGCTGGTGCGCCTGCTGCGCCTCGGCCTCGGTCCACGAGATGCCGGCGGCCGCACCGGCCGCGCCGAGCACCTGCAGCGCCTTGCGTCGATTGAGCTTGTCCATGGTTGCGTCCTATACCGCGAGCGCCTTGCGCTGCTCGGCGACGTACTCGCTCGTGCGCCACGCCAGCGCCATGATCGTCCACGTGAGGTTCTTGTCGGCCTGCGACACGAACGGGCCCGCGTCGGCGACGAACAGGTTCTCGACCTCGTGCGCCTGGCAGTGCTGGTTGAGCGCCGAGGTGTTGGCGTCCTTGCCCATGCGGACGACGCCGGCCTCGTGGATGATGCGCCCGCCGGCCGCCAGGCCGTAGTCCTCGTCCGGCCCGGGAATCCGCCCCAGCACGGTGCCGCCCATCTCCTCGATGAGCGCCTTGAAGGTCTCCATCATGTGCCTGGCCTGGAAGCGCTCGGCGTCGCCGAACTTCCAGTGGAACCGCGGCACCGGGATGCCCCACTTGTCGACGACGTTGGGGTCGATGTCCATGTACGTGTCGGCGTTGGGCACCATCTCGCCGCGGCCGGCAAAGCCGATCGTCGCGCCCCACAGCCGGCGGTACTCGTCCTTCAGCCCCTTGCCGAAGCCGCCGCCGCTGCCGCCGGGATGCCGTTCGATGCCGCCCATGAAGCCGAAGCCCGGCATGCGGCGCCCGCCGCCCGGCTCGATGTGGTAGCCGCGCGGGAAGGGCAGCTTGTCCTTCACGTTGTGCAGCCACCACGGCATGTACAGGTGCATGCCGCCGGTGCCGTCCTCGTTGTGCATCGGCATGCCGACCATCTTCGGGATGTACCCGGAGAGGCTGGCGCCGGTCGAATCGGTCAGGTACTTGCCGACGGCCCCGCTGCCGTTGGCGAGGCCGTTCGGGAAGCGGGCCGACTTCGAGTTGAGCAGCAGGCGCGCCGACTCGCAGGCGCTGGCCGCGAGGACGACGATGCGGCCGCGGACGGTCACCTCCTCGCCGGTCTTCGTGTCCACGTACGACACGCCGGTCGCCCTGCCCTCGTCGTTGCTCAGCACCTCGCGGGCCATCGCGCCGGCGATGATGGTCAGCTTCTTGGTGGCGAGCGCCGGCGGGATCAGCACCGTGGACGACTGGAAGTTCGAGTGGGTCGAGCAGCCGCGTCCGCACTGCGCGCAGTAGTGGCACGCGGCGCGGCCGTTGAGCGGCCTGGTCAGGATCGACAGCCGCGACGGCACGCAGGCGACCTTCAGGCGGTCGGCGGCCTGCTTGAAGTACAGCTCGTAGGCGCGCGGCAGCGGCGGCGGCTGGAACTTGCCGTCCGGCTCGTTGTGCAGGCCGGTCTCGGCGGCGTGGTTGCTGCCGAAGATGCCGACGAACTCATCCAGCTTGTCGTAGTACGGCTTGATGTCGTCGTAGGTGATCGGCCAGTCGTCGCCGAGGCCGTCGATGCTCTTGCGGCGGAAGTCGTCGGGCCCCCAGCGCAGCGAGATGCGGCCCCAGTGGTTGGTGCGGCCGCCGAGCATCCGGGCGCGGAACCAGTCGAACTGCGAACCCGGAGCCGAGGTGTAGGGCTCGCCTTCGAGTTCCCAGCCGCCCCACGCCGCGTCGAACTCGCCGAAGGGCCGCTCGGTCGACGCCCCGCGCCGCGGCGAGTTGTAGGGCCACTCGAGCATCTTGCCGTCGCGCTGCTGGTCCCACAGGGGACCGGCCTCGAGCATGCAGACGTCGGCGCCGGCCTCGGTGAGCACCTTGGCCGCGATTCCGCCGCCAGCGCCCGAGCCGACGACGACCACGTCGTACACCTTCGGAGAACGGATGACTTGCATCTGCGATCGAACCTCGTTGTGAGTCAGTGCTGACTGGACAGTCGTGCAGTGTACATCGCACGCCGCGGGTCAGGTAGGGCCGGCTCCCCGAGCCGGCCTGATCACCGCGTCGACCAACCTCGACGCCTACCAACCGGCACGGAGTGCTGGCGGCACGGTGACACCATGGACCGTCGATTGTTGAAGGGGCAACGGGGGCTCCGCCGACGATTCGCAGCCGCCGGCCTTTAATGAAGGTCGTAGCAGCCGGACTCCAATGACGTCCCGAGGGCCGGCCTACGGCCTACGGCCTCAGGTCGGCTGCAGGCTGCTCGACCATCGTCATGGCCCGTGGTGGCCGCAGGCCATGAAGCCCTCGTCCGGCGGCCCCGGACCTAGCGGCGACTCTCGGGCTGCTGCTGGGTGACGCAGTGGACGGAGCCCATGCCCCACACGAGCGGTTCGCACTGGATCGGGACGATCCGGTGGGACGGGAAGCACTCCTGCAGGATGTCGACGGCCCGCTCGTCGTTGACGTGGTGATAGATCGGCAACAGCACGACACGGTTGGCGATGTAGAAGTTCGCGTAGCTGGCCGGCAGGCGATCGCCGTCGGCCATGACGTAGCCGGGCATCGGCAGCGTGACGATCCGCCACGGCTCGCCGCTGGGCTGCCGCGCCGCCCGGAGGCGCGCGAGGTTGTCCTGCAGCGGCCCGTGATTGGGATCGGCCGGATCCTCCTCGACCGCCGTGACGATCGTGTCGGCGGCGACGAACCGCGTGATGTCGTCGACATGGCCGTCGGTGTCGTCGCCTTCGATGCCGTCGCCGAGCCACAGCACCTGCTCGACGCCCAGGTAGTGCCGCAGGTAGCCCTCGAGATCCGCCTTCGACAACGACGGGTTGCGATTGGGATGCCGCAGGCACTGCTCCGTCGTCAACACCGTGCCCGCCCCGTTGACGTCGATCGAGCCGCCCTCGAGCACGATGCCTGGCTGGAAGCGCATCACGCCGCGGAGATCGTCGAGCCGCTGCGGCACGTCGGCGTCGCGCATCAGCGACTCGTACTTGCCGCCCCAGGCATTGAAGATCCAGTGGTTGAACGCCAGCGCCTCACCCGGACCGAGCAGGAAGTTCGGACCGTAGTCGCGGATCCACGAATCGACCGTCGGCACCTGTAGAAGGGTCAGGTTGGCTGGATCGATGTGGCGATCGGCGCAGCGCGCGCTCACGTCGGCCGCCGCCGTCTCGTCGTCCACGAGCAGGCACACGCGCTCGTGCGGCGTCAGCGCCTCGATGAACTGCAGGAAGATCTCCTGCACGGCAGGCACGCGGTCGGGCCAGGTGACCGGGTCCTTCGGCCAGGTCAGCCAGGTGGCCTCGTGCGGATGCCACTCCGCCGGCATCCGGTAGCCGAGCGCCGCCGGTGTCGCGGGCCTTGCCGCGCCGGAGCCCGACCCGTCCATGGGTGCCACCAGAACGCTCCCTGGGCCAAGGCGGGTCACGGCTCGATCAAACGCTGCGTGATCGGCGCGTACGCGTCGATGCGCCGGTCGCGCAGGAACGGCCAGTTCTGGCGCGTCTGCTCGATCAGGTTCAGGTCGCACTCGACGATCAGGATCTCCTCCTCGGTCGACGACGCCTTCGCGAGGATGCGGCCGAACGGGTCGGCGACGAACGACTGCCCCCAGAACTGCAGCTGCCCTTCGAGCCCGACGCGATTGACCGCGACCACGAAGACGCCGTTGGAGATGGCGTGGGCGCGCTGCATCGTCTCCCATGCCTGGTGCTGGGCGAGGTTCATCTCCTCCCGCTCACCCGGCAGCCAGCCAATCGCCGTCGGGTAGAAGAGGAACTGCGCGCCCTGCAGCGCCGTGAGCCGCGCCGCCTCCGGGAACCACTGGTCCCAGCACACCAGCACGCCGCAGTTGCCGCCCGTCGTCTTGTGCGCCTGGAAGCCGAGGTCGCCCGGCGTGAAGTAGAACTTCTCGTAGTACAGCGGATCGTCCGGGATGTGCATCTTGCGGTACTTCCCGACGATGCTGCCGTCCTTGTCGAAGATCACGGCGGTGTTGTGGTACACACCGGCGGCACGCCGTTCGAACAGCGAGGCGACGAGCACGACGTCGTGCTGCCGCGCGACCTTGGCGAGCTTGGCCGTGGTCGGCCCCGGGATGGCCTCGGCCAGCGAGAAGAGCGCGGTGTCCTCGGTCTGGCAGAAGTACTGCGAGCGGAACAGCTCCTGGAGGCAGACGATGGTCGCGCCCTTGCGCGCCGCCTCGCCGATCCGGGCGATCGCCTTCTTGAGGTTCTTGTCAGGATCGGGCGAGCAGGTCATCTGCACCAGCCCGAGCACGGGATTCGCGGTCGTCTTCTTCTTCGCCATCGCAGCCTTCAGCCTACAGCCTACAGCCTGCAGGATTGGTAGGGCGCACTCCCCGAGCGGGCTGTCTCGGACGCCCCGGCGGGGCGTCCCGACCTGCGCGTCGTATCGCGCAGCCATCGTACCCGGTACCCGGTACCCGGTACCCGATACCCGATACCCGATGCCCGATGCCCGATGCCCGACCCGGTCGCGGTTCAGCCGCCGTAGTACTGCGCGCGCTTGGTCTTCAGGAACTCGGCCGACCGGGCCAGTTCGTCGAGCCCGTTCATGCCGTCCTCGATCGAGATCCAGCCGTCGTAGCCGACGCTGGCGAGGGTCCGGAAGATCGTGTCGTAGTCGTTGAGGCCCTTGCCCGTCTCGCCGTGCTCGAGCGCGGCACTGTAGCCGGTGCTGCCGTCGGCCGTCTTCAGATCCTCGAACGTGGCTCCCTCGGCGAGGTAGCGATCCGAGGCGTGCATGCTCACGACCCGGTGCTTGACCTTGTCCAGGAACGTCAGCGGATCGTAGCCGCCGACCAGCGCGTTGGACGGGTCGTACTGGACGCCGAAGTTGGGATGATCGATCTGCTCGACGATCTCCAGGAAGACGTCCTCGGCCTGCGCGAACTCCGGGTACGTCCAGTTGCCGTCCTTGTAGTGGTTCTCCATGCAGAGCACCACGTCGCGCTCGCCGGCGTAATCGAGCGAGGCGCGGATGCCTTCGAGCGTGCGCTGCACGCCGTCGGCCCGCGACATGCCCGGCAGGCGCTGACCGCTCAGCGTCCGGCAGTGCCGGAGCCCGAGCGCCACCGACATGTCGATCGCGTCGCGCTGGCGCTGCACCTGGCGCCGGCGCTCCCCGGCGTCGGGATGCGTGAAGTCCGGCGAGAAGCACAGCAGCGACGACACCTGCCCGGTCTGCTCGAGCACGTCGCGCACGCGCCCTGCCGCGTCGGGCCCGAGGGGCGCGAGGAAGCCGTCGTAGTGCTCGATGCCCTCCCCGCCCAGACCTTTGGCGTCACGCAGCCACTGGAGGTAGTCCATCTGGCCGGCACAGAGTTCGTCGAAGTAGCACTTGGGAAATACCGAAATCCTGGGCGGCATCAGAGCAAGTCAGAAGTCAGAAGGTGAAAGTCAGAAGGACGGATTGCCTTACCAGGCGGGCGGGGCGCCGATCGGGTACTGCTCCAGATCCATCACCGATCCGGTGACGCAGGCGCCGGCGTCCGAGACATAGTAAGCGACTGCGTACGCGATGTCGGGGGGCTCGAGCAGGCGGCCGAAGGGGCGCGTCGCGACGGCTTCGGCCAGCCACTCGTCGCCCTTGCCCTCCTGCTCGCGCTTGACCTTGTCCTCGCCCTCGGTGAGCGTCCAGCCGGCGTTCACCTGATTGACGCGGATGCGCACCTGGTTCAACTGCGCGGCGGCGTTCTTCGTGAGCGTCATCAGGCCGCCCTTGGCGGCCGAATAGGCCGTCAGCTTCGGTTCGCCGATGTAGGCGTTGACCGATCCGATGTTGAGGATGGCGCCGCCGCCCTGCCGCTCCAGGTGCGGCACCGCCGCCTGCATCGTCAGGAACGGGGCGCGCAGGTTGATGGCGTGGATCCGGTCCCAGTCCTCGAGCGTCGTCGAGCGGACGTCGCCGCGCGAGGTGTCGGCAGCGTTGTTCACGAGGATGTCGAGCCGTCCGAACCGGGCGGCGGCACGATCGACGAGGGACCGGCAGTCGGCGGCATCGGTCAGGTCGCAGCGCTCGAACGCGGCCCGGCCGCCGACGGCCTCGATCGCCTCGACGACCGCCCGGCCCCGATCCTCGGCCCGGCCACTGACGATCACCGAGGCGCCGAGTGCGGCGAGCTGGAAGGCGATGCCCTTGCCGATGCCCGAGGTCGAACCGGTGACGAGCGCGGCGCGGCCGGCCAGATCGAAGGCCGCGGGTAAGTCTGGACGAACGGATTCAGCCATGGAAGTCTGCGGGCGCGCCCGGGACGACCCCGGCGCGTCACTCGACCGGATCGTACACGCGGCGCAGCGGTTTACGACGCCCCGGACCGCCGTGCACCTTCACTTCGACAATCAGCGCGCGCGGCGACGCGATCGTGAACGCCTCCTCGATCGACGTCCCATCGTCGAGGTCGGTCTCGCGCACGAGGCGGCCCTTCTTCCAGCGCGTCTCGGTCTCCACCACGCCGTGCATCGCCTGGTGCTTCTCCATCCGGCCATGCGTGCGGTATCGCACGGTCCGGCCATCGTCGTAGGTGAAGGTGACGACGTCTCCGGCCTGGGCGATGGTCATGCGGCGCACCGGCTGCAACAGCTCCTGCATCAGTTCCAGGCGCTGCTTGCGGAGCTCGGGATTCTCCGTGCCGGGACCGCCGAACCCACCCGGTGACCCGGGCCCGCCGAGCGGCTGCCGGCCCGGCATGCCGAAGCCGCCGAACGGCAGGCGGTTTGTCGGCGGCCCACCGCCATCGCCGCTGCCGCCCACCTCGCTGGCCTCGGCGTTGTAGCGCCACGTGCCCGAGAGGTCGACCGGCGGCTGCGCGGCGAGCGCCGCCACGCCCAGGACCAGGCCGGACAACACGCAGGCGATGCGGCGGGACATGTTCGTTCAGACGTTGACCGGGCAGCGCGGCCGGGCGGCCATAGGTAGGGACGCCTCGCCGAGGCGTCCGACCACGATCAGCGCGTGGGGCCGTCCGGGCCGTGCGGCAGCAGCACCGACTTGATGACCTGTCCGCTGTGCATGCCTTCGAACGCCTCTTCCCAGTGCTCGAGGCCGGTCCGCAGGCCGACCACCTTCTCGGCACCGGTCCGGCCGGCGGCAAGCAGGCTGATCACGCGTTCCCACACCGGGTAGTTGTGGCTGAAGGAGCCCTGCAGCCGCACGTTCTTCTGGACCAGCGGATTGAGATTCACCGGCACCAGGTCGGGCGACCAGCCGACCTTCACGACCTGCCCGTCGGGCTTGGCCATCTGCAGCGCCGCGTCGAGCGGACGGCTCGCGCCCGACGCATCGCACACCACATCGGCGCCGAGCGGATCGAGCGACCGCACCGCGTCCTCGAGCGGCTCGTTGTCGACGTCCACGATGTGGGTGGCGCCGAGCTCGCGAGCGACCTCGAGACGGGCCTTGTCGGCAGCGCGGCCGGCCACGACGAGCGGAAACGCGCCGCTGAGTGCCGCCATCCGCGTGCACAGCAGGCCGATCGGGCCCGGGCCGAGCACCACGACGAGCGAGCCGGGCGTGATGTCGGCATTCACGCACATCGACTGATAGGCGACGCTGTGCGGCTCGGTGAGACAGGCGATGTCGAACGGCAGGTGATCGGGAATGTGGTGCAGGCAGCGGGCGGGCACGCGCACGTACTGCGCCATCGCGCCGTCGATCCCGTAGCCGAAGCCCTTGCGGGTCGGGCACAGGTTGTAACGGCCGGTGCGGCACATCAGGCACTCGCCGCAGATGTAGGCAGCCGTTTCGCTGACGACGCGATCGCCCTCCTTGAAGCCCTTGACGTCGTGTCCGAGCTGGGCGATGACGCCGCCGAACTCGTGTCCGAGCGTCACCGGCGCGTTCACCGGCCAGGAGTGCGTGAGGTACGCCTGATGGACGTCGGAGCCGCACACCGACGCGGCGCCGACCGCCAGCAGCACGTCGGCCGGCCCGATCTCGGGCACCGGCACCTCGCGCAGGGCGACCTGCAGCGGCTGATCGAGTCCGAACTGCACGACGGCGGGCTGCATCGCGCCCATCTAGCGAACCTCCTGCGGAATGCGCCTGCCGTCGGTCGTCCACCGGGCGAGCGGCGTCCTGCGAATCTCGGTGCTGATCTCGCGCAGCACGGTGTGCAGATCGTTGCTCGACGTCTTGAACTCGTTGGCGTCGATGACCAGCGGCGCGCCGAGCACGACCAGCGGCGCCCCGTGCGCCGGGCACTCGATCGCCTGCGGGATGGTCAGTCCGCCCACCGCCTGTACCGGCACGCCGACGGCGGCGACGACGGCGTCGAGTTCGTCCATCGGGCTGAGGCCCTTCACCAGACCGCGCTCGTCGAAACCGATGTGGTGAATGATGTAGTCGCAGCCGAGCGACTCGAGCCACTGCGCGTTCTTCACGCGGTCCTCGGCGATCATGTTGTCGCCCATCACCTTGATGCCGTAGTGGCGCGCCGCATCGACCACGCGCCGCACCGTTGCCTCGTGCGCCCTCCCCATCACCACCACGAGATCGGCGCCGGCCTTGGCCATCATCTCGGCCTCGAGGTAGCCGCCGTCCATCGTCTTCAGGTCGGCGACGATCGGGTGGTCGGGGAACGCCGCGCGCAGCCGCTCCACCGCGTGCAGGCCCTCGGCGAGCAGCAGCGGCGTGCCGGCCTCGAGCCAGTCGACGCCCGCCTCCACGGCGATCGCCGCGGTGTCGAGCGCTTCATCGATATTGGTGAGATCGAGCGAGATCTGGACGATCGGAAAGGTCAGCGAAGACAGGCGGGACACAAGGGCGCATTGTACCCAAATGCGCAATGCTCAATGCGAAATGTCGAAACCCGGCCCCGCTACGGGACGTCCTGCCCCACCTCGCTGCCGAGGCGAGACGGACGTCGCCGCGGTGATGGCGCGCTCGCCGGACTGATCCCGACATTGGGGGAGGGGCGTGCTGGCGGCGCGTCCCTCCCTGCCTCTGGCTTTCGACATTGCGCATTCCGCATCGAGCATTACGAGATCTTCTCGACCCTGTACCCCCCGCGGGCCTTATCAGCCATGTAGATCGCGCCGAAGATGAACACGAGCAGGATCGGCAGGCCTGACCAGATCGTCAGGACGCGGTCGGTGCCGTAGGTGGTGCTGAGCCAGCCCATGACCGGGCCCGAGATCGCCGTGGCGAAGCTGCCGGTCGCGCCGATGACGGCCAGCCCCAGCGCGCCCGAGCGCGGGAAGCGCTCCGAGGTGATCCCGAGCATCGTCGGCCACCAGAATGCGATGCCGACGGCGAAGACGCCCGCCCAGAAGAACGCCGCCGTGACGCTGGCTGCGTGGCTGAACATGTACAGGCCGAACGCCGCGACCACTGCGGTGACCGCGATGAGACGGGTGGGCGCCACCTTGTGCGACACGTTGTGGCCGAACTGGCGCATCAGGTACATCACCATGTTGATCCAGACGACCTGCAGGATGCCGGCCTGCGTCGCGCTCTGCGTGACGCGGTTGAAGATCGTCGGGATCCAGGCACCGGCGCCCAGTTCGGTGGCCGCGGTCAGGATCATGCAGAACCACACCAGCACGAACAGCGGTCGGGCCAGGTCCTTGAACATGGCGCCGAACGACACGCCGGCGGCTTCGCGTTCGGTGGCCGGGAAGCGCTGCCCCATGTAGAGCACGAAGTAGATGATCGACGGCACGAGCAGGGTGAGCGTCTTGGCCTTCCAGCCGAAGCCGACCTGGGTCATCGCAAACGCCAGCACGCCGCCGATGACGATGCCGCCGGGGAACCAGGCGTGCAGCGTCGTGAGCTTGGCGGTCTTGTTCTCGGCGTAGATCGTCGCGATCAGCGGGTTGATCGCCGCCTCGACGAAGCCGTTGGCGACGCCGACGATCACGGTCGAGAGGAAGAACACGGTGAAGTTGGTCGAGAACACCGTGAGGATGGCGCCGAGGATGTGTCCGATCGCTGCGAGCCGCATGATCGTGCCCATGCCGAGGAGGTCACAGAGCGGGCCGCCGAACAGGATCGAGAGGCCGAAGCCCCAGAAGGCCGCCGTGGCGATCCACCCGGTCTGGACGTCGGTCAGCCCGAGGTCGATCTGGACGGCGCCGAGGATGTCGCCGCGGATGGCGAACGACATCGCAGTGGCAATCAGGGCGACACAACTGGCGAGGAAGAGACGACGTTGGTTCATGGCGCTGCGGGATGCCCCTGGCAAGTGTCGGTAACCCTGGCCTGGGACGCCTCGCAAGGCGCCGCCGCGGCCGGTGCTGTCGAGATGGGCGCAAGCATACACGGTCAGCAGACCCGGTCACGGTCGCGGGGCTGGGACAGCCGGCCCTGCCTTCCAACTTCGGCCGACTGCCGACTCCCGACTGCCGAGAGCGTGAACGCCGAAGGCCCAAGCCCCAAGGCCCAAGGCCCTTCCCCGATCTACACTCCCGCCCATGTCGTGGATTGACGAATTCGTGAAGTCCGGCCGTGCGATCGACGTGTCGGTGACGCTCAGCGAGCGGCTGTCGCCATGGCCCGGCCAGGAGGTGTGGCAGTTCGAACCGCTGCTGCGGATCGAGCGCGGCGACGTGTGCAACGTCTCGTACTTCCGGGTGTCGTGCCACGCCGGCACGCACGTGGATGCGCCGTGGCACTTCGGGATGAGCCCGCAGACGGTGGAGTCGATCCCGCTCGATCAGATGATCACGCCGGCGCGGCTGCTCGACCTCACGCACGTCCAGTCGGCCATCACGCGCGCCGATCTCGAGGGCAAGATCGACGGGGCGCGCGCCGTGCTGTGCAAGACGCGCAACTCAGGCGTGCTCGAGAGCGGCGCGCCGTTCGACACCGAGTTCGTCTACATCGCCGAGGATGCTGCGAACTACCTGGTCGAGCGCGGCGTGAAGACCGTGGGCGTCGACTACCTCTCCGTGGAAGGCTTCCACGCGCCCGAACCGGTCACCCATCGCGCCCTGCTCGGCCACGACGTCTTCATCGTCGAAGGCCTGGACTTCACGAAGGCCGCGGCGGGCGATTACCTGTTCGTGGTGTTGCCGTTGAAGCTGCAGGGCGGCGACGGCACCCCGGCCCGCGCGGTGTTGTTGTCGTAGCGGTCGCCGGCCTGGACGGCCGGCGCCGTTCATGGACGCCTCGGGGAGGCGCCCCTACGTGCGCACAGCCGGCGCCGTCGGCAAGACGGATCGGCCGCGCGGGTACAGCAGGATCGCGCCGAGGTAGCACAGTGCGATCGCGACGAGCAGCAGGCGATAGCCCGTGACCAGCGCGAGGTACTCCGCCACCCCGCCGAGCATCGCACCGAGCAGGTTGGCGCCATACGCGTAGGCGACGTTGTCGGCCTGCTTGAGGCTGCCGCTGAAGAGCAGCCCGGCCAGCAGCACGGGGCTGAACGTGAGCATCGAGTAGAACACCGTTTCGGCGGTCAGCGTGTCGAACGCCACACTGCCGATCGGCAGCAGATACGCCGCGACCAGCAGCAGCATGAGCGGCAGGCCGACCGCCCACGGCCTGATCCGCGTGACCCGGCTGGCCAGCCACGCGCCGAGTGCCGCCATCACCAGCACCGAGGCGATCGTCGCCGATGCCACCACCCACGTCGATCCCCAGATCAGCGCGAACTGCGTGATCGCCTTCGTCTCCAGGATCATGAAGCCGGCGCCCAGCAGAAAGAACTGCACGAGCGGCGCGATCGCGCCGACGCCGCCGGCGCTGCGGCCCACGAGCAGCACCGCCCCACCGACGGCGACCACCGAGACGACGAGCACGCCGAGCAGCGCCCACGCGTAGTGGGACGGCAGGTGCGGCTCGCGCATGTAGAGGAACGGCCAGTCGTCGGTCGCCGGCCGGATCGACGCGTCGCGATCGAGCGGCACGCCCGGACTCACCACGTCGGGATGGTTGTACGCCGCGACCTTCTCCGGCGGCGTCGGCCACTGCGCCACACGATGGGTGCCCGGCCCGGCGATCATCACACCCAGGTAGCCGTGCTCCTTGTGGATGTGCACCTTCGGCTCCTCGCCGAAGACGTTGCGCGCCGAGTTGGCGAGCCGATCGACGAGCCACTTCTCGCGAAAGTAGTTGTAGACGACGAGCACGCCGTCCGGCGTGAGCCGCTCGCGGGCCGCCTGGAACGCCTCCTCGGTGAACATGAAGCTCTCGAGGCGCACCGCCGAGAACGACGACTGGAGCGTCAGCGAGTCGATCAGCGCGAACACGATCAGGTCGTACTGCTTCTCCGACGTCCGCAAAAAGTGCCGCGCGTCGTCGTTGACCACCGTGACGCGAGGGTCACGGTACGGTCCTTCCGGATGGTACTGACGGCCGAGCCGCACGATGACCGGATCGATCTCGACGGCATCGACGCGACGCGCCCCGTGCTGCAGCGCCGCCGCCACGTCGGTCCCCGACCCCGCCCCGAGCACGAGCACGTCGTCGAAGGTGTCGCCGAAGACGGTGTACGGCCACTGGTAGAAGTACTCCTTCTCCCGGACCGGCGCCATCGACTGATGGAAGATGTTGTTCACCTCCACCACCGTCTCCTTGCCCTGCGTGTGCGCCGTGATCTTGTAGTACGGCGACCACATCGTGTCGCCCGACAGCCGGTGCGTCACGCCGAGCGTGACCGCGAGCAGCACGAGGCCACTCACCGCCCAGCCCTTCGGCTGATCGATCACGAACGGCACGGCGGCGAGGAAGGCCAGCCCGAACCACGCGACCGGCGGCAACTGCAGGGCCGCCAGGGCGCCGAACGCGACGACGCCGGCCAGGCTGCCCGCCAGGTTGAACAGGTACGCCCGCAGCGGCGGATGCGCGTTCATCTCGCGGCCCAGCCGCTGCGCCAGCGACACGAACAGCACCGCCACCGCCAGGCACAGGATCGGCAGGAACCAGGCGCTCTCGACCGGCACCACGGCGTCGGTCGTGCCGCTCGAAAAGTAGATGCTCTCGGAGGTCTGCGGCACCGCGATGTCGATGCGTCCGGCGGCGACGAAGATCACGAGCGCCGCCTGCAGCAACGGGAACCACCGCAGCAGCGACGCGCGGATCGGCGCCAGCAGGCAGCCGACGCCGATGCCGAGGAAGCTCGCCAGCAGGATGAAGTTCGAGAAGTACGCGAGCAGGCGGATGTAGGCGGGCATCCACCGGATCAGCGCGACCTCGAGGAACAGCACGAGGAACGAGATCAGGAACAGGGGCCAGGCGGCCCCGCGCGAACGCTCTACCATCCGAGAATACGCGCGAACATCAGCGGCGCGACGATCGTGGCGTCGGATTCGACGATGAACTTCGGCGTGTCGATGCCGAGCTTGCCCCAGGTGATCTTCTCGTTGGGGACCGCGCCCGAGTAGGAGCCGTAGCTGGTCGTCGAATCGCTGATCTGGCAGAAGTAGCCCCACAGGGGCACCTCGGGCCGCTGCAGATCCTGGTGCAGCATCGGCACGACGCAGATCGGGAAGTCGCCGGCGATGCCGCCGCCGATCTGGAAGAAGCCGATCGACGAGGCCGGGGCGACGGCCTGGTACCACTCCGCGAGCGACATCATGTACTCGATGCCGGTGCGCACCGTGTGGACGTTCGTGACGTCGCCCGAGATGCAATGGCCGGAGTACATGTTGCCGAGCGTCGAGTCCTCCCAGCCGGGCACGAACATCGGCAGGTCCTTCTCCGCCGCGGCGATCATCCACGAGTCCTTCGGGTCGATCTGGTAGGACTCGGCCAGCACGCCGCTGCGGAGGATCTCGTACATGAACTGGTGCGGGAACAGCCGCGTGCCGGCCCTGTCGTGCGCCACCCAGCGCTCGAGGACCGCGGCCTCGATGCGACGCATCGCCTCGTGTTCGGGAATGCACGTATCGGTCACGCGATTGAGGTGCCGGTCGAGCAGCGCCTGCTCGTCGGCCGCCGACAGCTCACGATAGTGCGGCACCCGCTCGTAGTGGTCGTGCGCCACGAGGTTGAAGACGTCTTCCTCGAGGTTGGCGCCGGTACACGAGATGCCGGTGACCTTGCCCTGCCGGATCATCTCGGCCAGCGAGCAGCCGAGTTCGGCGGTGCTCATCGCACCCGCCAGCGTGACGAGCATCGAGCCGCCGCCGGCCAGGTGAGCCGAGTAGGCGTCGGCGGCATCCTTCAACGCCGCGGCGTTGAAGTGCCGGTAGTGACGATCGATGAATTGCGAGATGGGACCAGGCATGAGCGGTTGGTAAAGGGCGGCTCCCCGAGCCGCCCTGGCGTTGGGATCTAGGTGAGCTTCTCGGACTTGGTGTCGAAGCCGACGACCTTGCCCTTGCGGTAGGCGGTGACGCCGCCGCCGATGGCCGCCATGGCGCGGTAGCCGAGATCGGCGTCGAGGTTCGGCTTCTGCCGCGTGCGCATCGACTCGAGGAAGTTGTCCATGTGCGGGTGCTCCCCGCGCACGAACGGCGTCACCTCGATGCGCAGCTCCTCCTTGCCGGTCTTCTTGACGAAGTCGTCCTTGTAGTCGCGGTCCGGGATGACCACCATCTCGGTGTTGCCGAAGGACTCGCTGTCCTCGGCCACGACGAGCGTGCCTTCCGACCCGTGGAACACGAGCGGCGCGCCCTTGCCGCTGGTCACCGAGCAGGCCAGCTGCATCGTCCAGGATGGATAGTCGACGTTCATGAAGAACGTGTCGGGGACCTCGCGGTCCTTCTGGATGTAGATGCCGCCGCCGGCGGTGATCCGCAGCGGGAACTCGGGACCCACCGCCATCAGGATGGGCGACACCGTGTGGTAGAAGAGGTCGGTCGCGATGCCGCCCGAGTAGTCCCAGTACTTGCGCCAGCGGAAGTAGCGGGCCGGATCCCAGTCGCGCTTCGGGGCGTTGCCGAGGAACGCCTTCCAGTCGAGATTGTCGGGCGTGGCCTCGGGATCGATCCGGTAGTTCCACTCGTTGCCGCGCCTGGTGCTGTTGCGGCCGAAGCCGCCCGATGCCCAGACGATCTCGCCGATGAGGCCGTCGTCGATCGCCTTCTTCGCCTTGTGGAAGTGATCGAGCGAGGTGTACTGGCTGCCGACCTGCAGCATGCGGCCACTGGTCTTCACGTACTCGGCGATCCGGCGCGCCTCGTCCACCGTGTAGGTCATCGGCTTCTCGAGATACACGTCCTTGCCGGCTTCGAGCGCCGCCATCGCGTGCGCGTAGTGCCAGTGGTCGGGCGACGAGATCACGACCGCGTCGATGTCCGGCCGGGTCACGAGCTCGCGGTAGTCGTGGTACGCGGCGCCGGCCTCGACGCCGGTCTTCTCGCGGGCCGCCTGCTTGCGCTTCTCCCAGATGTCGTTGACCGCCACGGCCTGGACGTCGCCCTTGGCCTTGTTGCGGTTCATCACGTGGGTGATGTGCGAGTTCATGCGGCCGCCGCAGCCGACGAAGCCGACGTTGATGCGGTCGTTGGCGCCGAGCACGCGGCTCCTGGCCGGACTCTGGACCGGCCGGCGCGCGGCTGCCGTCGCCGTGGCGGCGGGAAGGGCACCCGCGGCAGCCACGGCGCCAGCGCCGACCGTGCGGATGAAGTCGCGTCGTGTGGTGGATGGGGTCACGCCCGGTCGTCCTTTCGCTGACGGGTCCGCCGCAGCCTTCGGCGAAGGCGGAAACTCGCGCATTGTATCCTCAACAGGATTGTCCTCGCCCGCCGTCCCGCCTGCGCCCGACGTCCCGACACCAGCCGCCATTCCGATCGTGACGAGCGCGCTGCTGCGCCTGGGCGCCGCCCTGACGTCGCGCGACTTCCGGATCCTGTGGTTCGGCGCCTTCACGTCCACCGTCGGCACGTGGATGCAGAAGATCGCGCAGAACTGGCTGGTGCTCTCGCTGACCGGATCGGCGTGGTACCTCGGTCTCGACTCGTTCCTCGGTGAACTGCCGATTCTGCTGTTCACGCTGGTCGGCGGCGTCGTCGCCGATCGCCACAATCGCCGCTTCCTGCTGATCAGCTCGCAGGTCGTGCAACTGTCGGCGGCGGCGCTGCTGGCGCTGCTCGTCTGGTACGACGTCGTGCGCATCTGGCACGTGCTGCTGCTCTCGTGTACGACCGGGTTCGCCCAGGCCTTCGGCGGCCCCGCCTACCAGTCGCTCATCCCCTCGCTGGTCCCCAAGAAGGACCTGCCCAACGCCATCGCCCTCAACTCGATCCAGTTCAACCTGTCGCGCGTGGTCGGTCCGGTGCTCGCCGGACTGGCCCTGGCCTCGGTCGGCATTGCGGCCTGCTTCGGCCTGAACGCCCTGTCGTTCGTCGCCGTCATCGCGGCGCTGCTGATGCTGCGGGTGCCGCACACCGCGCCGACAAACGGCAAGTCGATGCTCACCGAACTGCGCGGCGGCCTCGACTACGTGCGCGGTGAACCCGTCCTCGTCTCGCTCATCGTCGTCGCCATGTCCTCGACCTTCCTCGGACTGCCGATGCAGACGTTCCTGCCGGTGCTCGCGCAGCAGGTGTTCGGCGAGGGCGTGGACAGCTACAGCCGGATGATGTCGTTCTCGGGCGCCGGCGCCGTGACCGGCGCGCTGGCGGTCGCCTGGCTCGGCCGCTTCGACGGCATGGGCCGCGTGCTGCTCGCGCTGCAGGCGGTGTTCGCCCTGCTCATCGTCGCGGTGGCGTGGTCGCGGGCGATGCCGCTCACCTACGCGCTGCTGTTCACGGCCGGCATCGCGTCGATCATCACCATGTCGCTCGTGACGTCGCTGGTCCAGCTCGTCGCGCCCGATCATCTGCGCGGGCGCGTGATGAGCATCTACATGGTCGCGTTCCGCGGCGGCATGCCGCTCGGCAGTCTGGTGAGCGGCGCCCTGGTCGCCCGCCTCGGCCTGCCTGTCGTGCTCACGCTCAACGGCCTGCTGCTGTGCGCAGCCGCGGCCTACTTCCTGACGAGGAAAGATGGTGTCATCCGCATCTGATCGAGCCCGGCTCGTCCGGCTCGGGGCCATCGCGATGGCCTTCGGCGTGGCCCTCGGCGCATTCGGTGCGCACGGCTTGCGCGACCGCCTCGCGCCAGACCTGCTCGCAGTCTACGAGACGGGCGTGCGCTACCACCTGGTGCACGCGCTCGGCCTGTTCGTCGCGGCCTGGCTGGCCGGCGAGGACCAGACGCGCAGCGCGCGGCTGGCCGGGGTCCTCCTGGTCGTCGGCATCCTGCTCTTCTCGGGAAGCCTGTACGTGCTGGCGCTGACCGGCGTGCGCGCATTCGGCGCGGTCACCCCGCTGGGCGGCATCGCCTGGCTCGCCGCGTGGATCCTGATCGCGACACGCGTGAAGCTTCGTTAACGGTCCGCGTTCGGCGTTCGGCGTTCGGCGTTGACGCCGCAGGCTTTTATCGCTTCCGACA
>CBIHOS010000057.1:0-22850 GCA_966211945.1 uncultured bacterium | reverse complement strand
CCGGCGCGCTCACCGGCGTCGGCGTGACGCGCGAATAGCTCGCGCGTCGCACGGGCCTCGGCACGTTGCGGGTGTCGGGGTCGGCCGGCAGCGCGTCCACGAAAGCGGTGTCGAAGGTGAGCGTCTCGAGGTCTGTCATCAGGGCTTGCGGGGACGGCGTACGGTCGCGTGTGCAGATGTGGGCACCAGCGGGTCGGATCGAGAACGGCTTCGCGCGCCGCTCCGGCGTGCGCGCCACCGGCCTGCCTCGCCTCACATCATCAGCGATCGCGCCCGCGCCCCGTGGCTGCCTGAAGAGCGTCGATGCGCTTGGACGCTTCCGCCTTCGTCAGATCGCCCGGCGGATCCTCACCAGCCTCCTGCGAGAGCGTCGTCAGGTACGACCGCTGCGCGTCGGTCATCGACTCGTCGCCGGTGGTCCAGTCGTCGGGATCCTTCTGGAGGTTCGACGGGCGCGGACGATCGACCTCCGCCTCGACCGGCAGCACGGTCCGGTCGTCACCGGTCCCGCCAGTCGCCTCCACCGTTTCGTGAATGTCTCCCGGCTGGTCACGGTCGCCAGCCGGACGGTTGTTCGGGGTCGTAGCCATGCCACCGAACCTGCACGGTCGATACCAGGTCGACGCACGGCATTCCGTGGGTTCACCACGCGTGATAGTGGCCGTCGCGGCGGGTGACCTCGACGTCGCGCTCGAACAGCGCGCTCAGCGACGCCGACGTCAGCAGCTCCTCGGGCGCGCCGTCGCCGACGATGCGGCCACGCTTGAACAGGACGACCCGCGAGATCTCCGGAACGATGTCGGCCAGGTCGTGGGTCACGAGTACCAGGCTCGTACCGCCCTGGGCGAGCGCCCGCATCGTTTCGCGCACCTCGTGCGCGGCGCCGAGATCGAGGCTCGCCATCGGCTCGTCGAGCACCAGCGCCCGCGGCCGGTGGATGAGCGCACGTCCGATCAGGAAGCGGCGCGCCTCGCCGGACGACATCCGCGTCACCAGGCGCTGGTCGAGGTGCGGAAGACCGAGCCAGGCCAGTACTTCGTCGACGCGGGCGTGCATCTCGGGCGTCGGATGGTGATGGGGCCACAGGCCGACGCTGCCGAAGAACGCGGAGAGCAGCAGATCGCGGCCGGTGATCCTGCGTGTGCAGGTCGCGAGCAGGTCGTTGGACACCACGCCCACCGCGGCCCGCAGATCCCAGAGCGTCCAGCGGTCCTGGCCGAGGATCGTCACCGACGACTCGGGGAGCGCCACCGGGTAGAGCTCGCGCGTGACCAGTTTGAGCAGCGTGCTCTTGCCCGATCCGTTGGGACCGAGGATCGCCACATGCTGGCCGGCCGGGATCGCCAGGGAGAAGTCGTCGAGCACCGTCGCGCGGTCGCGAATGACGGTAACCCGGGAGAAGTCGAGAAGAGCGTCGGACATGCGAACGGGTCATGGTAGCCTCGGCCCACTCGTCCGGTCGTCCCAATCGTCGTCATGCAGCCACGTCAATGCGCCGGATGCGGCGCGCCGCTTCCCTCGACCGATGTCGACGGCGTCATCGCCTGCCGCTTCTGCGGCCTTGCCCACGACGCCCAGCCGCACCTGCAGGCCGCCCGAGTCGTCTTCCGGGGCGCATCGGACGTCACCCGCTCGGCGGCGCGCGTCGCCACGATCATCGCGACGCTCATCGCCGTGGTCGTCGGCATCGTGGGGCTGGCCATCGGCGTGGCGGTCTGGCGGGCAAGCCGCCGCCCCGCGGTCGTCACCGTGCCCGGCCTGGCGATCCCGGGCACTGCACGCAGCGCGTTCCGCATCGCCGATCTGCCGACGGTGCCGGCCGGGCGTCACGCGCTCGAGGCCGCCCCGCCGCCAGCCGGATACGGGGCCGTCGACGCCGTCGCGGCGCTGCCATGGGCGCTCACCGTCGCCCAGGGCTGGGCGCCCGATGCCGCAATCGCGCGCATCGACGTCGAGCGGCTGCGTCCCGACGGCACCGTGAACGCGGCCGACGACGCGGAGGCGCTCGTGCGCTACCGGTTCGTCTCGCCGGAGCGGGTACGCGATCTGCGGGAGCGGGCGCGGACGGCCGCGCGCGCCGAGGCGGTCACCGAGCTGCACGTCACGCTCGCGCAGGGCGCGCCAACGGTACAGGGCATCCAGCGCAGCGCGTCGAGCGGAGGTGACACGACTCGCCCGCCACACCCCGACGTCCTGCCGCTGCCGGCACTCGTGGCCCGGCTGCCGGCGGGGGAGTATCGGCAGCCCTTTCTGAAGGGCTACCTGATCCACCTGGCGCGAGAGGGATGGGTCTGGTACTTCGGGACGCTGGCGGGCGAGTCGCTGCCGCGCGTCCGGGCCGTCGACGGCGCGACCTGGCCGTATCGCGCCGGCCGGCGGTAGCGACGATGGCACGGGTGTCGTGATGGGAAACACACGCGGTTGTCGCGGCCGCGACGCGCGGACTGGGTAGCGTGGTGCGGAAAATGTCGCGCCGCGGGCCGTTCGCCTGCGGCTGACCGGCGCGATCGGCTGACTGTCGGAATACCCCCGCACGGCACGACGCGTGCAGAAGAGGACATCATGACGAGCCGCATGCCGGTGACCGCGTGTCTGGTCCTTGCCCTCGTCGGCGCTGCGCGGTGGAGCGCGGCGCAAGCGCCGGCCGCCCAGCCCGCTGCCGGGCCGGCCCTGCCGTTCCGGGCGGAGGCGCCGCTACGGAGTTACGTGGCCGTGCGCCGGATGGAATCGCGCAACGACCGCCACGAGAAGCAGGCATGGATGCGCGCCCGCACGGAACTGCGTGCCGACGGCACGTTCGTCTACCAGATCCTCGACGAGGGCGGCTCCGAGTTCATCCGCAAGCGCGTGCTGCGCCCTGCCCTCGAGAAGGAGGCCGAAGTGCATCGCGACGGCCGCGCCCGCAACGGCGGCCTCACCGTCGAGAACTACAGGTTCGAGGCGCCGGCCCGCGAGGGCGACCTCATCAGGGTCGGCCTGGTGCCGCGCAAGCGCGCCGACATGCTCGTCAAGGGCAGCCTCATCACGTCGGCCGACGGCGAGCTGCTGCGCGTCGAAGGCGAGCTGGTCAAGCGCCCGTCGTTCTGGACCAAGTCGGTGCAGCTGGTGCGCTGCTACGAACGGATCGGCGGCCTGCGGGTGCCGGTCCGCCTCGAGACCGTGGCGCAGGTGCGGCTGGTGGGACGCTCGACGATGGTCGTCACGTACGAGTACCTCGAGATCAACGACCAGGCGGTGGCCGCGGCTGAACCAGCGCCCACGGCCGCCGGTGCGGCGATCCGGTCGGCCGCGGCGCGGCCTCAGGGAATCCAGCGGTAGCACGCCACCGCGACGAGGGTCGGCGGCAGCGCCGCCAGCACCAGTGACAGCGGCGCGATCGCGCCGCCGAAGAAGCGCGCCAGCAGTGCCTGTCCGGCCGGGTTGGGCGCGTTGGCAATCACCGTCAGCCCGCCCCCGGTGACCGCGCCTTCGACCACGGCCGTCTTGGCGGCGTCGCTCATGTCGGGCACCAGCGTCGCGAGATAGGTAATCAGCGCGTTGTCGTTGAAGGCCGTCAGGAGCGCCGCGCCGAAGAACAGCGGTTCCTCCGACAGGCTGGCGAGGACGGGCGCAATCCACCAGGCCTGCAGCCCGCCGTGGATGACGAGGCCGGCGAGGAAGAAGCCGACCAGCAGCGGCGACTTCAGCGACAGCTCCGCCTGATAGACGCTCGTCGCCTTGACGAATCCCAGGAAGAACAGGAAACCGCCGACGAACAGGACCGGGTAGTGTGCGTTGACGACGGTCCAGGCCATGAAGAGCACGTGCGCCGCGATGATCCAGCCTGGCACCGGCAGCAGCTGGCCGACGCTCGACGACGCTGCGTCGGTGTCGGGCACCTCGACGTCGCGGGCCGCCGGCCGGCGCGCCAGCCCCTGCAGTTCGCGGCGGAAGACGAGGAAGTAGAGCAGCGTCGTCCCGAGCACGGCGATCAGGGTGCGCCAGCCGAAATGCGTCAGCACGTAGGCCAGATCCCAGCCCCACGGCCGCGCCACCATCAGGATCGGCGGCGCCGCGAAGTGGGTGAGCGTGCCGCCGATCGACACGTTGACGAACAGCAGGCCGAGCGTCGCGTACCTGAGGCGCCAACTCGGACCGAGATCGAAGAACTGCCTGGCGAGCAGCAGCGCCGAGATCGTCATCGCGGCCGGCTCGGTGATCAGCGAGCCGAGCAGCGGCCCGACGATCAGCGTGGCGAGCCACCACGACGCGGGCGTCCCGCCGCCGATCCCGGCGATGCGGCTCATCGCCCGTTCGGCGAAGACGACGATCGGCCGGGTCGAGGCCAGCGCCATGATCACCACGACGAACATCGGCTCGGTGTAGACGACGGTGTCGTTGAGGTAGTGCTTGGCGGTGTCCCAGCCGGCGTGCATCGTGACGACCGCCAGCAGCACCACCGCCCACAGCCCGAACACGACCTCGACCTCGCCGAGGAAGTGCAGGATCTCGGCCCACACGCTGGGCCGGGAGGGACGGCCGGCGGCGCGGCAGGCCTCGTCGCGCCGGTGCTGCACGCCGTGTGCGAGCGCGAGGAAGCGTGGCGCCGCGAACGTGTGCAGGATCGCCATCAGGAAGATCGCGGTCGTCACGACCGCGAAGGGGTCGTGGGCCGCCCGCGCGGTCAGCGTCGCCCACAGTCCGTCGGGCGACGCGGGCGCGTAGTCGGTCAACGGCGTCGGGAAGGTCGTCGTCACTGCAGGGCCGGCCATCCGGTGGAACATAGCGGACCAGCCGTGACACCACAAGCGCAGACGACGTGCGTGATACGCTCCGGTGCCATCCATTTCGCCGAGGAGTCGTCCATGCGCGTCCACCCGTTGTCGTCCCCGTCATCCGACGTCGTACGACGTCGCTGGCTCGTCGCCGCCCTGTCGTCCACCGCGCTGGCGACCCTGTTGATCTCGTCGTCGGCGCCCGCCATGCGGGCCCAGGCGGCGCAGGCGTCGGCACCGGCGGCGGTGGGCGCGCCGCTGCGGGTCGCGGTGGCCGGCGTGGTGCACGGTCACGTCAACGGCATCATCAAGGCGGCGCAGGCGCGGGCCGACGTCACCGTCGTCGGCGTGTACGAGCCGGACGCGACGCTGCGCGACAAGTTCGGCGAGCGGTACAAGATCCCCGCTGAGGCGCGCTTCGCGTCGCTCGAGACGCTGATCACCACGGTCAAGCCGGAAGCGTTGCTGGTGAACACGAACACGTTCGATCACCTCGCGGTGGTCGAGATCGCGGCGCGCCATGGCGTGCACGTGATGGTCGAGAAGCCGCTGGCCGTGTCCACCGAGCACGCCCGCAGGATCGCGGCGGCGGCCAAGGGCCGCATCCACGTGCTCACGAACTACGAGACGACGTGGTACCGCAGCCATCGCGCCATCTGGACGCTGATGCACGAGCAGAAGACGGGGGGGCGCATCCGCAAGATCGTCGCGATGGACGGTCATCACGGTCCGAAGGAGATCGGGGTGCAGCCGGAGTTCTTCGACTGGCTCACCGACCCGGTCCGCAACGGCGCCGGCGCGCTGTACGACTTCGGCTGCTACGGCGCCAACATCGCCACCTGGCTGCTCGACAACGAACGGCCGCTCCGGGTGACGGCCGTGACCCAGCGTCACAAGCCCGCCATCTACCCGAAGGTGGACGACGAGGCGACGATCGTGATCGAGTACGCCGGCGCGCAGGCGATCGTCCAGGGGTCGTGGAACTGGCCCGATCACCGCAAGGATCTCGAGGTCTACACGGAGAGCGCCGCCGCCTGGGCGACCGGCGGCAGCGGGCTGCGCACCAAGGTCCGCGGCAAGCCGATCGCCGAGGCCGCCGTCGAGGAATGGCCGGCCGACGAGCGCGACGTCCTGTCCTACCTGACGGCGGTCGTCCGCGGCCGGCTGACGCCGGCCGGCCCGACCTCGCTCGAGAACAACGTGATCGTGTCCGAGATCCTCGACGCCGCACGTGAGAGTGCCCGCACGGGCAAAGCGGTGTCGCTGCGTCCCACCTCCTGAAGGGCGATGCGCGAGCGAGAGGCAGGGACCGCGACCGGAACGGTGCTGGCGTCGGCCCTGGCGGCGGCCATCGCGCTCGCGGTCGTGTTCGGCACGGGTGCGCCGCCCGCCGCGACGTGGGCCGTGGCGATCGCCGGCCTGATCCAGATCGCCCTGATCGTGGTCCTCACCACGCGCGCGTCGCGTCGCGACGATCGCCGGAGCGGCATTCGCCAGGTCCTCACGCCCACCGGGCCGGAGGCGTCCTACCGTCGCGTCGTCGATCAGGTCGAGCAGGTGCTGTTCGAGGCCGACGACGCCACGCGGTGGACGTTCCTCAACCGCGCCTGGGAGGCGATGACCGGCCGCGAGATCGCCGCGTCGATCGGGCAGCCGGTCGCGGCCTCGCTCCACCCCGACGACGGCTTCGAAGTCGAGAAGCTGTTCGCCGCACTCCTGAGCGGTGAGCGCGCCGACGGGCGGCTCGAGGTTCGCGTGCTGGCCGGGCGCGACCAGGTGGTCTGGGGCGACATCCACGCCCGGGCCGCGGCCGGCGCCGATGGCGTGCCCGGAATCGCCGGCACGATCACCGACGTCACCGCACGGCGGCACGTGCAGAACGAACTCGAGTCGGCCCGGCTCGCGGCAGAGAAGGCGAGCGCCGCCAAGAGCGAGTTCCTCAAGTCGATGAGCCACGAGATGCGCACGCCGCTCAACGGCGTCCTCGGTCTCATGGAACTGCTGTCCACGACACCGCTCGATGCCCAGCAGGCGCGCTACGTCTCGGTGGCGCGCGCGTCCGCGACCCACCTGGCGACGCTCATCAGCGACATCCTCGACCTGTCGCGCATCGAGGGCGGCGGCCTGCCCCTCGAGCGCATGCTGTTCGACCTGCCCGATCTGATCGAGAGCAGCGTCGACGCCGTGGCATCGGAGGCCGCGAACAAGCGCCTGCGCCTGTCGTGCACGGTGACCCAGCACGTGCCGACCTGGGTGGTCGGCGACTCGGGACGGCTGCGGCAGGTGCTCGTCAACCTGCTCGTCAACACCGTGCGGTTCACCGAGACCGGCGAGATTCACCTGCAGGCGGACGCCGACGTCGATCCGGCGCGGCGGCAGGCGAAGGTCGTCGTCGAACTGCTCGGCAGCGGGATCGGCATCCCGGTCGAGGACGTCGAGCGGCTGTTCGAGCCGTTCGAGCCCGGCGATCAGGCCTCGGCGCGACGCCACAGCGGAGCGGGCCTCGGCCTGGCAATCTGCAAGCACCTGGTCGACGCGATGGGCGGCACCATCGAGGCGCGCGGTGGGCCACCGGGCGGCGCCACCTTCTCGATTCGCCTGCCGCTCGAGATCGCCGACGCGGCGATGGTGGAGGATCAGCGGGCCGGCAACGTGCCGTTCCGCGTCCTGGCCGTGGCGGCGCGGGCCGCCGATCGCGCGACGTTGTCCCGGCTGCTGGAGGGCTGGCGCTTCGATGCGGCGGTCGTCGCCGACCCCGAGATCGCGTGGGGGCACGTCGAGGCGACGGCTTCGTCGCGCTGGCGGTTCGGCGTGGTGCTGCTCGACGCCGCGGCGGCGGGCGCGGCGGCGCTCGCGCCCAAGCTGCGCAGGATGGCGCCGGCTCCGGGCATCGTCTGGATCCTGCCGCAGGAGGCGGTGGACGTGCCGCCGTTCGTCCAGCCCCGCGAGCGCGTGGTCAAGCCGTCCGAGACGACCGCGCTGTTCGAAGCGATCATGCAGGCGGTGGTCGTCGCCGCCGCACCCAACGGCGAAGGGGTGCGGGCTCCCGGGTGGGCACGGGCGCCGCGCGTCCTGGTGGCCGAGGATCACGACGTCAATCAGATGGTCGTCCGCGAGATGCTCCGGGGCATGGGCTGCGAGGTAGTGGACCTGGTGGCCGACGGCGAAGCCGCGGTCGAGGCAGTGCTCGCGCGTCCCTACGACGTCGTGCTGATGGACTGCCAGATGCCGGTGCTCGACGGGCTGGAGGCGACCCGGCGCCTGCGGCAGGCCCGCCGCGACGGACACACTGCGCACGACCCGAAGGTGATCGCGCTCACGGCCAACGCCACCGCCGACGATCGGCGGGCCTGTCTCGACGCCGGCATGGACGCCTATCTCACCAAGCCGGTGCGCGGCACGATCCTGCAGCGCACGCTGCAGCGCCTGCTGGCGGGCGAGCCGGTGTCGCCGGAGGACGACGAGCCGGCGACCGAGGCGGTTCGTCCGGCGGTCGTCGGCGATCGCACGGCGCTGGACCTGCCGCCCGACGCCGAGGACATCCTCGATCCCGCCGAGGTCCTCCTGCGCTGCAACCACAACCCCGACCTCGGGGCGCGGATGCTGCAGCTGTTCGCCGAATCGCTGCCGGCCGAACTCGAGGCGCTCGAAGCCGCGGCAGCGGCCAACGACACGCAGGCACTGGCCCGCATCACCCACAAGCTGCGCGGCGCCGCCGCGACGCTGGCCGCGGCCCGCCTGGCGGGGGCGATCACCGGCATCGAGCTGTATCTCAGGTACGGCGACGGCGGTCCGCTCAGCGAGCTGATGGCCGACGTCCGCCATGAGACCGCGCTCTTCCTGGGCGTCGTGCCGCAGATCGTCAGGCGCCTGACCGGCGTTCCCCCCAACGCATCCGCAGGCGTCCACGCCGGGCCCCCCTAGGTCGGTGGGGCGAGGCGCGCCGCTTCGGCGCCCGCGGCGCCCGGGGCGAGCCGAGATTGACGGGGTAGCGCCACTCCGATAGCGTGGCCCCTCATGACCGACGCCCTTCCGGCCGTCGAGGTGCTCGGCGCCTCGTGGTGTCCCGACACGGCCCGCACGCTCCGGTGCCTGCGCCGTTTGCGGGTGCCATTCCGCGCCACCGACGTGGATCTCCACCTGGAGGCGCTGCAGGAGGTCACCGACGCCACCGGCGGGCCGCGCCGCACGCCCGTCGTGCGGGTCCGCGACCGGGTGCTCGTCGAGCCCTCCAACGCCACCCTGATTGACACGCTCGAGAACGCCGGGCTGCTCGCGCCGTCGACGGTCTACGCCTTCGAGCACGGCCAGAACGTCGGCGACCTCGAGCGCGCGCTCCGGCTGGCCGGCGCCGGCGTCGCCATCGCCATGACCAGCCGCGCCCCCTGGCCGGTGCGGCTGCCCCTGCGCATGGCCGGGCTCGGACTCCTGGCCACGGCGGTGCTCGGCTGGTGTCCGGTCTACGACGCGCGCGGCGTGACCTCGGTCGGCGGCCCCGGCGATCGCCCCGACGAAGCCGAACGTGAACGGTGGCTCGGACCCACAGGCGTGCCGGTCACTGGACTGGAGTCGTGACGGTGCTCCTCCTCGAACCCGCGCTCCGCGCGATCCTCAACGCCACGCACGGCGATCCGTTCGCGGTGCTCGGCCCGCACCTGGACGGCGAGCGCGGCGTCCGCTTCCGGACGTTCCAGCCGCGCGCGTCAGCGGTGCGGGTACTGGCCGGCGGCGCTCATCCGACCGCGCACGCGATGGCGGTGCGGCATCCCGACGGCATCTTCGAAGTCACCATCCCCGGCACCGACGTCCACCTGCCGTATCAGCTCGAGATCACCGGCCGAGACGATGGCGAGGTGCGGGTGGTCGACGACCCGTACCGGTTCGGACTGCTGCTCGGCGAACTCGACGTCTACCTGATCGGCGAGGGCCGGCACCAGCAGCTGCATCGCGCGCTCGGTGCCCACCCGATGACGGTGGACGGCACGAGCGGCACCCGGTTCGCGGTGTGGGCGCCCAACGCGCGGCGGGTGAGCGTGGTCGGCGACTGGAACGGCTGGGACGGCCGCAGCCACCCGATGCGACAACGACTGCCGCAAGGCGTGTGGGAACTGTTCGTGCCGGGCGTCGGGGCTGGCGCCCGTTACAAGTTCGAGCTGCTCGCCAACGCCGGCGGTCCGCCCTTTCTGAAGGCGGACCCGTGCGCGGCGGCCGCCGAACTGCCACCCGCCACCGCCTCGCTGGTCTGCGACGAGAGCGAGTACGTGTGGCAGGACGCCGAGTGGATCACCGCGCGCGCCGCACGCCGCGAGGCGTTCGACCTGCCGATGTCGATCTACGAGGTGCACCTCGGGTCGTGGGCGCGCGGCGAGAACGGCGAGTTCCTCACCTACGAGGAGCTGGCCGAGCGGCTGATTGCACACGTGCAGCGGATTGGCTTCACGCACGTCGAGCTGCTGCCGGTCCTCGAGTTCCCGTACGACGGATCGTGGGGCTACCAGGTCACCGGCTTCTTCGCGCCGACCAGCCGGTTCGGCAGCCCCGACGACTTCCGCGCCTTCGTGGACGCCCTGCATGGCGCCGGCATCGGCGTCATCCTCGACTGGGTGCCGGGACACTTCCCCAAGGACGCCCACGGCCTGGCCCGCTTCGACGGCACGGCGCTCTACGAGCATGCCGATCCGCGCCAGGGCGAGCACATGGACTGGGGCACGCTGATCTTCAACTACGGGCGCAACGAGGTCCGCAACTTCCTGACGGCCAGCGCGCTGGCCTGGATCGAGGACTTCCACATCGACGGCCTGCGCGTGGACGCGGTGGCCTCGATGCTGTACCTCGATTACTCCCGCGAGTCCGGGCACTGGGTGCCCAATGCCTACGGCGGCCGCGAGAACCTCGACGCGGTGTCCTTCCTGCAACACCTCAACGTCCTCGTGCACGAGCGCCATCCCGGCGTCGTGACGATTGCCGAAGAGTCGACCGCCTGGCCGGGCGTCAGCCGCCCGGTCCATCTCGGCGGGTTGGGATTCACTTACAAATGGAACATGGGCTGGATGCACGACATCCTCGCGTACATGTCCAAGGACGCGATCTACCGGCGCTGGGAACACACCCACCTGACGTTCTCGATGCTGTACGCCTACAACGAGAACTTCATCCTGCCGTTCTCGCACGACGAGGTCGTGCACGGCAAACGGCACCTGCTCGACAAGATGCCGGGCGACTCCTGGCAGAAGGCCGCCAACCTGCGGGCGCTGTACGCGTACATGTTCACGCATCCTGGCAAGAAACTACTGTTCCAGGGATGCGAGTTCGGCCAGTGGCGCGAATGGAACCATGCCGAGTCGCTGCCGTGGTTCCTGCTCGAGCACGCCCCGCACGACGGGCTGCTCAATTTTGTCTCCGATCTGGCCGGCCTGTACCGTCGTGAGCCAGCCCTGTACGAGCGCGACTACGACCCGGCCGGCTTCCAGTGGATCGACTGCAACGACAACGAGAACAGCGTCGTGTCGTTCATCCGCCGGGCCGCAGACCCGGCCGATCTCCTGGTCGTGCTCATGAACCTCACGCCGGTCCCGCGCGAGCGCTACGCGGTCGGCGTGCCGGTTGCAGGGAGATACGTCGAAGTGCTGAACAGCGATGCCTCGGCGTACGGAGGCAGCAACCTGGGCAACGGCGGCGAGGTGTCGTCGGCCGACGATCCGGCCCACGGCCAGCCGCAGTCGTTGTCGGTCGTGCTCCCGCCGCTGAGCTGCCTGATCCTGAAACCGTCTTCGTAGCGTCCCTGCCCATGCCGCCGGCCATCCACGCTGACGTTCCCGATCGCGCGCGATGGCTCCTTGCGAGCGAGGCAACGGCGGTCCTGGTCTGGGCCGACATCGGCACCATCCTCACCCTCAACGCCAGGGGCCGGGAGCTGCTGGCCGGCCTCGGCCACGCGTGGCCGGCCGCCGCGGGCTCGGTGCAGGACGTCTTCGGGCTTCCCGATGATCTCGACGTCGACGAGCTGCCCCTGGCGCTCGGCAGCGATGGTGCGCGGGCTCGCCTGATCGGCACCGGCGGCGAGGGGCGCGCGCGGCTGCTCGTCGCCACGTGGTCGCTGCCGATTGGGGCCGGGCTGTGGGCCACCCTCGTGGCCGACGCGGCGCCGCTCGTCGCCCAGCTCCGTCAGGGCGACACCGCGGTCGCGCACATGGAGCTGCTGTACCAGCGCAGCCCGCTGATGTACTTCACGGTCAGGGCGAACGGCCGCATCCTGACCGTCAACCGCACCGCGATCGAACATCTCGGCTTCTCCGAGGAGGCGCTCGTCGGACGCCCGGTGGGCGACGTGTTCCACCCAGACGACCGCGACGCCGTCGCGCAGCAGATCGCCCGCTGCTTTCGTGAGCCGGATCTGACCCACGTGTGGGAACTGCGCAAGGTGCGCCGTGATGGCGAAGTCATCTGGGTGAGCGAGTGGGCCCGCGCCGTGCCAGGCACGGGGGACGAGCCGGAGCTGTTGCTGATCTGCGAGGACATCACCGCCCGCAAGCGCGCCGAGCATGCCTTGCGCGAAAGCGAGGGCCGGCTGCTGCAGGCGCAGAAGCAGGAGGCGCTCGGCCGTCTCGCCGGCGGCATCGCCCACGACTTCAGCAACCTGCTCACGGTGGTGCTCGGACACTGTGACGCGGCCCGGCTGCTGCTGCCGCGCGACTCACCGGCGCTCGAGGAACTGCAGGGCATCCGCGAAGCCGCACAGCAGGCCACCAACCTGTCGCGCCAGCTGCTGACCTTCAGTCGCCGCCAGATCGTCCAGCCGCAGCCGCTGCAGCTCGACGATGTGATCACGCGGATGACGCCGCTGTTCAAGCGGCTGCTCGGTGCGGGCGTGTCGCTGCAGGTCGTCTCGCTGCCGGGACTGCCGCTCGTGTTCGCCGATCCCGGCCAACTGGAGCAGGTGCTGACCAACCTCGTGGTCAACGCGGGCGATGCGATCGGCGAGCACGGCACCGTCCGGCTCACGTCGTCGCTCGTCAGTGCGTCGGCGTTCACGACCGACACGGGGGTGCCGGGCACACCGGGCCGGACGTACCTGTGCCTTGCGATCAAGGACGATGGGCCGGGCATGACCGAGGAGGTGCGCAGCCGCGCCTTCGAGCCGTTCTTCACGACCAAGGCCGACGATCGCGGCACCGGGCTCGGCCTGCCCACCGTGCAGTCCATCGTCACCCACGCGGGTGGCGGGGTGGCGCTGCACTCGGCGCCAGGGCAGGGCTGCGAGGTCGCCGTCTACCTGCCGACGGTCGGACCCGCCACCGCGCCGCCGGCGCCCCTCGCGGAGACGCGGCCGTTGCCCGGCGGCCACGAGACGATCCTGCTGGTCGAGGATCGCGAGGCGGTGCGCCGCGTTGCCCAGCGCTTCCTCAGCCGGCGCGGCTATCGGGTCGTCGAGGCGGAGAGCGCCGAGCAGGCGATGCAACTGGCCGAGGCACACGCCGCCGAGATCGACCTCCTGCTGTCCGACGTGGTCCTCGGCGGCATGGACGGCTACGAGCTCGCGCTCACGTTGACGAAGCGATTGCCGGGTCTCCGCGTCGTGCTGATGTCCGGCTACCCGAGCGAGATGCTCGCGCGCGCCGGCGCCTCGGGGCCGGTGTTCCCATTCGTCAACAAGCCGATCGACTTCCCGACGCTCGCGCAGCTGCTGCGCGATCTGCTGGATAGCCGCGCCGCGCGCTGAGCGGCTTCGCTCGGCTGGCCTCTCGATTGCACGGTGGAGGCGCGTGACCGCCTTCGATCTGTCGATTGGTTGGGGCGAGCTCTCCAGGCGCACCATCAAGGAAGCCATCGCCGACGATTGCCTCGGACTGGCGGCACAGCTCTCGTACTACCTGTTTCTGGCGTTGTTCCCGGCCATTCTGTTCCTGCTGGCCGTGAGCAGCTTCTTCCCCCTCGATGATCTCAGCGGCAACGTCACCCGCATGCTGCAGCCGATCGCCTCACGCGAGGTCGTACAGATCATCGAGGAGCAGATTCGCCGCATTTCGAAGTCCGGCGACGGCGGGCTCTTGACCTTCGGCGTGCTTGCCGCACTGTGGAGCAGTTCGGCGGCCATGGTGGCCGGCGTGTCGGCCCTCAACGCCGCCTACGACATCGAGGAGGGCCGGCCGTGGTGGAAGGTCCGCCTGATCGCGATCGGACTGACGATCGCGCTCGCGGTGTTCTTCCTGGTGTCGTTCACGCTCGTCCTTGCCGGACCGACGATCGCCGAGTACATCGGCGATACCCTGCGCATGGGGACGGTGGTCGAATGGACATGGAAGATCCTCCAATGGCCACTGGCATTCGCGCTGGTGTCGCTGGCGATCGCGCTGGTCTACTACTTCGCGCCCGATGCCGACCAGGACTGGATCTGGATCACGCCAGGCGCCGTCGTTGCGACCGCGCTCTGGATCGTCGCGTCCCTGGCGTTCAAGGTCTATGTCACCAGGTTCTCCGACTACAACGCGGCGTACGGCACCATCGGCGGTGTGATGGTCCTGCTGCTCTGGTTTTACGTCTCCAGCCTGGCGATCCTCGTCGGTGCCGAGATGAATGCCGAGATCGAGCACGCGTCGCCGCATGGCAAGGCGCCCGGCGAGAAGGTGCCTGGACAGAAGAAGATGATCGGCGCCCGTGCCGCGCGCGCCTGGCAGGCGCGAATGGCCGAGATCCGCGCTTGGTCAGCGGCGGACGTGTTCAGCTCTGATAACGTGGGCCTGCGGAACCCACCGCACCCTTCGAAGGAGTCAGACGATGAGCTTGCGTGACAAGTACGCAGCGGCAATCCAAGTCGCCAAGTCGGTCGGCATGCAGGGCGGAGCCGAGGAGCGCGACGGCAAGTTGCAGTTCAAGGGCACGGTCACGTCCGAGGACGAGAAGAACCGGATCTGGGACGCGCTCAAGAGCGTGCCGACCTGGAAGGACGAGCTCAACGCGCAGGTCGACGTCGTGGCTCCGGCCGCGGTGACCTACACCGTGCAGTCTGGCGACACGCTCAGCAAGATCGCCAAGGCGCACCTGGGCGACGCCAACGCGTACATGAAGATCTTCGAAGCCAACAAGGGACTCCTCAGCGACCCGGACAAGATCCAGCCGGGACAGGTGTTGACGATTCCGAAGGCGTAAGCGTTCAGCCACGCGACGAGCCCGGCGGTGCCGGGTTCGTCGCCTCCCGGGCAGGGCCCTTGCAAGCGATCGCCCCATGACGCTGCATCGACGCCGGCCTGCCCGCAGATGGCTGCTGTTGGGACTCGTCCTGCTGATCCTCGTTGGCGCGACCACTGTCATCGCGCTCGGCCGGCGTCCCGCGCCCGTGCCTCTCGACTACCGACCGGCCAGCGCCGAACCCGCCGCTCCGCTCACGCTCACTCATCTTCGCGCCGTCTGAGCAGTGGCTGTTGCGACAGGCCGCGTCGAGGACAACGGGCCCTACCTTCACCGGCTGCGGGCCTCTCCTTCCGGGACGATGGCGTCGCGGCGTACGCTTGTGCCAGCCGTGGCCCGCAAGACATCCGCCGCTTCGCCCGCCGCGTTGACGCTGCGCGTCGACGACCGTGACGTGCCGGTCACCAATCCCGCGAAGATCCTGTTTCCGGGAACCGGTCACACCAAGCTCGACCTCGTGCAGTACTACCTCGCGGTCGCGCCCGGCGCGCTGCGCGGCGCCGGCAATCGCCCGAACGTCCTCGTGCGCCATCCCAACGGCGTCGGCGAGGAGTTCTTCTACCAGAAGCGCGCGCCGGCCTCGCGGCCGCCCTGGGTCGAGGTCGTCACGCTGTCGTTCCCGTCGGGGCGTACGGCCGAGGAAGTGGTGCCGCGCGAGGCGGCCGTGCTCGCCTGGATGGCCAACCTCGCATGCCTCGAACTGCACCCGCATCCGGTCCGCGCCGACGATGTCGATCATCCGGACGAACTCCGCATCGATCTCGATCCGGTGCCCGGTGTCGAATGGCCGCAGATTCGCGAGGTCGGGCTCGTCGTCCGCGCCACGCTCGAATCGCTCGGTCTGGTCGGCTGGCCGAAGACGTCGGGATCGCGCGGGCTCCACGTCTACGTCAGGATCGAGCGGCGCTGGAGCTTCGATCAGGTGCGGCGCGCCGCCCTCGCCTTCGCCCGCGAGGTCGAACGCCGTGCCCCGGCGATCGCCACCAGCAAGTGGTGGAAGGAGGAACGCCACGGCGTCTTCCTCGACTACAACCAGAACGCGAAGGACCGCACCGTCGCCGCGGCCTATTCGGTGCGGCCGACCGCCGACGCCCGCGTCTCGGCGCCGATCACGTGGGACGAGCTCGACACCTGCGACCCGCGTGATTTCACGCTGGCGACAATGCCGGCGCGGTTCGCGGCGATCGGCGATCCGCACACCGCGATGGACGCGCACGCGTGCACGCTGGACTCGCTGCTGGAACTGTCGTCGCGGCAGGAGCGCGACGGGCTCGGCGACGCCCCATGGCCGCCGCACTACCGCAAGCAGCAGGGGGAGCCGGTGCGCGCGCAGCCCTCGAAGCGCCGCGTGCCCGTGCATCCGCTGATCGAGATCGGCAAGGCGAAGAAGAAGGACGACGTGCTCGCGGGGCTCGAGCGCTGGAAGGCACGGCATCCCGACGTGTTGCCGCACCTGCAGGCGGCCGACGTGCTCGTGGATGCCCTGCGCGGCCGGCACGCGACCTGGACGCGCATCCGCGTCAACCTTCAGCACGTGCCGGAGCCGCTGCGGCCCGCGCAGGAAGCGCTCGATCCCGACGGCGATCTCGCTGCCGACTGGACCGGTGCCGGTGGCGAGCGCGTCAGCGAGGCCGATCCGCGCCCGCGGCGAAGACCTTCTCGAGCTCGAACGGAGTCGTGACCTCGAGCTGGTCGTAGCGGCAGTCGGCCGGCGCCTTGTCCGGGCGCCACCGCTTGAACACCGAGGCGTGCCGGAACCGGTCTCCCTGCAGATGGTCGTAGGTGACCTCGCACACCCGTTCGATGCGCAGCGGTTCCCACGACAGGTCCTTGCCGGCGCTCCAGCGGCTCTGCCCGCCAGGCATGCGCGACGACACGGCTTCGGCCTGCGCCCACGCCCGCCACGGATGGTCGTCGATCGCCTGCTCGCGCAGCGGCGCGAACTCGCGCGCCAACTCGGCGCGGCGCGCCATCGTGAAGGCAGACGTGACGCCGACGTGCTGCAGCACGCCGGCTGCGTCGTACAGGCCGAGCAGCAACGATCCGACCAGCGTGCCCGGCCCGTTCTTGTGCCAGCGGAAGCCGGCGACGACGCAGTCGGCGGTGCGGATGTGCTTCACCTTCACCATCACCCGTTTGCCCGGCTCGTATGGGAGCGTCCCCGCCTTGACCATCACGCCGTCGAGACCGGCGCCCTCGAAGCGCGCGAGCCAGTCGACGGCCACGGCGTGATCGGTGGTGGTCGGCGTGAGGTGATAGCGGAACCGCGTCGGCGCGTCCGACACGTGGCTGGTCAGGGCTTCGAGTCGCGCGCGGCGCTCAGCGAGGGGCAGGCCGCGCAGGTCCTCGCCGCCGGCGGCGAGCACGTCGAACGCGACAAGCGACGATGGCGACGCGGCGGCGAGCTTCTGCACGCGCGACGCGGCTGGATGCAGCCGCATCTGGAGTGCGTCGAAGTCGAGTCCATCCGGCGTGGCGATGACGATCTCGCCGTCCACCACGCAGCCGGGCGGCAGCACGGCGAGCAGCGCGTCGTGCAGCTCCGGAAAGTAGCGATCGAGCGGCTTCAGGTCGCGGCTCTGGATGAACACGTCGTCGTCGCCGCGAAAGACGATGGCGCGGAAGCCGTCCCATTTCGGCTCGTAGATCAGCCCGTCGGCCCGCGGCAGCGCCGCGGCGACCTTGGCGAGCATCGGCTCGACCGGCGGGGCGATCGGTAAACCAGTCATGACGTATGCCTCCTGCGCGATGGCACGGCGGCGTGCCTGGACCGGGCAGGGACGGCTCGCCCGCCTTCGCCAAGGCCGCGGGGGACAGGCCGAGCCGTCCGATTCGGGCGACGGCTCACGGCGTCGCCGCCGCGCCGCGGCTCCAGGCGGCGATCTTCTCACGCAGGCAGGCGAGCGGCACGCCGCCGTCCTCGAGCACGCGATCGTGGAACGCCTTCAGGTCGAAGCGGTCGCCCATCGCCTGCTTCGCCTCGTTGCGCGCCGCCTGGATCTCGATGCGCCCGAGCATGTAGGCGGTGGCCTGGCCGGGCATGATGATGTAGCGATCGACCTCGGCGGCGACGGCCTCGCGCGACTGCGGCGAGATCTCGACCAGGTAGTCGATGGCCTGCTCGCGCGACCAGCCGAGTGCGTGCAGTCCGGTGTCCACGACCAGCCGGCCGGCCCGCCGCTTCGGGCGATCGCTCCAGGTAGTCCTGGAGAACGCGCCGGCCATCGACGAGATGGTCGATTCGATGCCCGCGGACGAGCCCGCTGCCTGAGGTGGTGGTTCGGGCGAGCGCCCGCAGGCGACGGCCACACCGAGGAGAGAGACAACGAGCGCGGCGTGGCGCATGCCGCGATTATCGGGAGACGGGTGGGGGACGGATAATGGCGGCATCGTGTCGGATGCCCTGCCCATCCCGCCGCACGCGAACGCGTCGCGCTACGAGCGCCATGCCGGCGCGCTCGCCGCCACGGTCGACGCCTCGGAAGCGGCACTGCGCGAATGGGCCGAGGCACTGGTGACCGAAGCGACCGCGTCGCGGTCGGCCGTGGCCGACACCGATCCCTCGCTGGCCGCCGAACGCGCCGTCGATCGCCTCGTCACGAGCTGGCGTCGGTCGGCATCAGGGAGTGAGCGTGCTGGCCTCGCAGCCGCACGGGCCTTCGTCGCCGAGTCCCATGGATTCACCACGTGGGACGCGTTCATCTCGCACGTGGCGCAGCGAGGCGAACCCGGGTCGGCCACTGCGCGGTTCGAGGCCGCGGTCGACGCGATCGTCAGCGGCGACGGCTCCCGCCTCGCCGACCTGCTGGCCGCCGATCCGGCTCTCGTCGAGCAGCGGTCGGACCGCGCGCACCGATCGACGCTGCTGCACTACGTTGCCGCCAATGGCGTCGAGGACTTCCGGCAGGCGACGCCGCCGAACATCGTCGCGATTGCCAGGCAGCTGCTCGACGCGGGCGCCGACGTCAACGCGCAATCGGAGGCCTACGGAGGCGGCGCCACGGCGCTCGGGCTGGCAGCCACCAGCCTGCACCCCCAGCGCGGCGGCGTTCAGATCGCGTTGCTCGACACACTGCTGGCCCGGGGCGCCTGGATGGAACGTCCCGGGCTGGCCGGGAACGGCCACGATGCGGTCCTCGGCTGCCTCGCCAATGGCCAGCCCGAGGCGGCGGCCCACCTCGCCAGCCGCGGCGCTCCGCTGCAGCTCGCCTCGGCCGCCGGCGTCGGCCGCCTCGACATCGTCGAAGCGAAGCTGCAGGACGCGCCCGACCGCGCGGCCGTCCAGCAGGCCTTCATGTACGCGTGCGGTTACGGACACCTGCAGGTGGCGGAGCGTCTGCTGCTGGCCGGCGCCGAGCCTGCGGTCGGCGATCGGACGGGCGAGACGCCGCTGCACTGGGCGAGCGGCAGCCACCATCAGGCCGTGGTCGCCATGCTGCTGTCGCGCGGCGCGCCGGTGGACGCGCGCGACACGACGTGGGACGCCACGCCGCTCGAGTGGGCGCTGTACAGCCATACGACGGAGCGCGACGCCAGCCGCTGGGCCCGGGCCCGCGAGGTGGTCGCGACCCTGCTCGCCGCCGGCGCCGAGTTCCGGCCGGAATGGCCGGGGCCGCGCCTGACGGCCGCCCTGCAGCGCGACCCGGCGATGGCCCGTCTGCTCGGCCTCGCCGCCGAGCGTGGACACGCGTGAGGACATGCTGACGATTCGACCTGAGACAGCCTCCGACCATGACGCCGTGCGCGGCGTGACTCTGGACGCGTTCGGCCAGCCGCTGGAGGCCAATCTCGTCGACGCGCTGCGCCGCGCCGAGCCGCGGGCGCTGTCGCTGGTCGCCGAAGACGAGACCGGCATCGTCGGACACATCCTCTTCACGCCGGTCACGATCGAGACCGGTGACCGCCGCGAGGAAGGCATGGGACTGGCGCCGATGGCGGTCGCGTCCACCCGGCAGCGCCAAGGCATCGGCACCACGCTTGTCGAGCGCGGGCTGGCGATGCTGCGTGAACAGGGGTGCCCGTTCGTCGTCGTGGTCGGGCATCCCTGGTACTACCCGCGCTTCGGGTTCACGCCGGCGTCCGGTCGCGGCCTCGACAGCCAGTGGCCCGGCATGCCCGACCAGGCCTTCATGGTGCTGGTGATCGACGAGGACGCGATGCGTGGCGTGAAGGGCGTCGCGCGTTACCGGCCCGAATTCGACGAGGTCGCCGGCTGACGGCGTGGCGAGCGGCCCGAGTGCACCGACAGGCGCCACGAGGCCCGCAGCAGATCCGCCAACGCCTGGAGCGAGAGCCGGTGGAGGCGGGCGAGCACCACCGGGTGCCGCTCGTAGTGCGGCGTGAGGTAGTAGGTGTCGGGCGCCTCGCGCAACAGAGCCTCGCGGAACTCCGGCGACGCACGGACGACCAGCGACGCGGGCTCCGCCGATCGGTGGCACGCGAGCGCTGCCATGAAGCGGCCGTCGCGCGTGAGTCCCGGCGCGCCGTCGTAGCGGACGACGGCTTCGACGCCGGGGAGGCTCAGCCCGATGTCGCGGATCGACGCAAACGCGTCCTGTCCATCAGCCGGCGGTTCTGCGCGACGCCCCGGCCACGCACCGTCGCTCACACCGGCCGTCCGTTGACGATGCGGAGGTACTCGCGCCACGGCCCGACCTCGTCGCTGTACTGCCGCGCGATCACGCGGGCGATCTGCGTCACGTGATCCAGATCGTGCGCCACCCAGGTTGCGAGCAACTGGCGCAGCGTCACCACGCCGAAGGCCGGGTGCCGGCCGGTCCGATCGAGCTGCGCGGGCGTCAGCGCCAGCGCCCGCAGCTGACGCAGGCTCTCGGCCCGCAGCCGCGCGAAGTCGTCGAGCAGGTCGCCGATCGTCCGGCCCTCCGACTCGCTGGACTGCGCGAAGCGGTCGAACGGATCGAAGGGCAGATCCTCCCCGTGTTCGAGCAGCCGGTGCGCTCGCGGCATCCAGTCGGTGCGCTCGCCGTGCGCGAGGTGTCCGACGATGTCGAAGGGACTCCAGGTGTCGGGGCCTTCGTTGGCGGCGATCCAGGCGTCGGGCAGGCCGCGCAGCCAGGCGTCGAGCACGGCAGGCGTGCGTTCGAGAAGCGCGACGGCTTCGTCCATCGAGAACGAGCGCCGCGTGCGATCGGAGTCCGTGGTCATGGCGTCACCCAGCGTAGCGCACCAGGACTCCCGCCACGGCGTGGGGCCGGCGATCGCCGAGCCGGGGCGCGAGGCGGCTGACGAGCGTGGCCCAGTCGCAGGCGGAGCCATCCGCCGCCGCGATGCGCTGTGCTCCCAGGGGCCTGGTGAAGGCCTCGGCCCAGTCGGCCCGGGTGCGGCCACCGGCGTCGATCGCCACGACCTCGAACTGCGCGCCGTCCTTGTAGATCGCCACGAGCCCGGTGCCCGGCTCGTCCTGCCCCGGCAGCCGCCAGTCGAGCCGCGCGACCCGCCCCTCGGGCGCGTCCTCGACATGCGCGAGCAGGCCTTCGACCAGCGAGTGCCCCGACGCGAAGAAGTCGATGGTTTCGTCCTGCACGGCGTACTCGCGATCGAACGAGCCGATGAAGGTCGCGCCCGCCGGCACACCGGGTACGCTGTCCACGAGCGCCTCGCTGCCGAACTCGATTGCGTAGGCGCGCCGGCCGCGCACCTGCTCGACGCGGAAGCCGAGTCGAGCCGCGACGTCGACGATCACCCGCTCCATCGCCGCATCGAGATCGCCGGGCACGCGCGCCAGGATCTCCGCAGCGAGATCGGGCCGATAGGGATCGCGATGCAGCTGCTGATACGCCGCCTCGTGAATGCGGGTCCGGGCCGCGTCGGCGGCAGCCAGCAGCCCGTCGATCGCCGCATCTGACAGCGAGCCCTCCGGCGTCAGCGCCAGATCCTCCAGCGCCCGCTCGACGAGCGCGAGCTGCGGTTCCACGCCAGCCATCGGCTCGCGGAACAGTCCGAGCCGTTCGAAGAGCCGGACGACGTCGGCGCCGAGTCCCGAGGCAGGACGGAAGTAGACGACCTCGACGGGAATGCGGCGGCCGATGCGATCGAGTCGGCCGATCCGCTGTTCGACCGCGGCCGGCCGCCAGGGCAGGTCGTAGAGCACGAGACGGTGGCAGAACTCGAAGTTGCGGCCTTCACCGCCGGCCTCGGTGGAGATCAGCAGGCTCGGCCCGTCCTCGGCCCGGAAGCGCGCGACCTCGGTGTCGCGCCGCGCGGCGGAGAGGTCCTCGTGAAAGAGGCCGGTGGCGAGCATGGCGCGCGCGCTCAGGGCGTCGCGCAGCATGTCGAGTGTTTCGCGATGCGCGACGAAGACGAGCGTCTTCTCGCCGGCCTCGCGCCAGCGCGCGGCGTGGCTCGCCAGCCATGCGAGCCGCGGATCGTGACGGTCGGCCTCGTCGGCCTGCTGGCGCAGCTCGGCCTCGTCGGGTCCGAGCACCGCCTTCAGCGCGGCGCCAGACGCGAGCGCACGCCGGATGCGTTCGATCGTCCGCCGAGCGGTCACCGCGTTGCCCGTCGATCCGGCCGTCGAGCCAGGGCGGGCCTGTGCGGCGCGCGCCATGCCGAGCGTGTGGATGCCGCGAGCCGTCGGCGCGGCGGCGCGCTGCGCCAGGTCGGCAGACGAGGCGCCTTCGACGTTCACCGCCACGGGCACGCGCGGCGGCAAGCCACCGATGTCGACGCGGCGGGTCGAACTCGTGCAGGGCGGGAACGGTTCGCCGGAATCGAGTCGCGCCTGAACGTCGAGGCCCTCCGGAAACTCCTCGGGCCGCAGCAGCTGCAGCAGCCGGACGAAGCCGTGCGCGTCGTCTCCGAGTGGTGCCGCGCTGCGCCGCCGCACGTGGCGTCCGCGCGCCGCGATCGGCGCCACGGCCCGGTAGCCGGGTTCGCCGGGGTGGCCCGGCG
>CBIHOS010000056.1:0-23118 GCA_966211945.1 uncultured bacterium | reverse complement strand
CGTGACCTCCCTCTTCGACCTGCCGTTCGAAGACGAGCCGTTGAAGCCGGCGGACCTGCAGCCCCTGCCCGTGGAAAGCGAAGCGCCCGCCGACGGCAGCGTCTCGTCGGAGAGGCTCGCCGACAGCGAAGCGCTGGCGAGCCGTGACGCCACGCCGAAGCGGCGCGTCGAGAACGATTCATCGGCGCGCCGCGAAGGCGGGCCGCACGTCTTCTCGGTCAGCGAGATCACCCACGCCGTCCGCCAGTCACTGGAGCGCCAGTTTCCGCGCGTGTGGGTCGAGGGCGAAATCGCCGACTGCTCGAACAACCAGGGGCACGTGTACTTCACGCTGAAGGACGGCGGCGCGCAACTGCCCTGCGTGCTCTGGCGCACCGACGCGGTGCGCGTCCGCTTCACGCTGACGACCGGCCTGCACGTGCTCGCGAAAGGCCGCGTCTCGGTGTTCGCGCCGCGCGGCCGCTATCAGCTGATCGTCGACGCGATCGAACCACGCGGCGAGGGCGCGCTGCGCCTCGCGTTCGAGCAGCTGCGGGCGCGACTGCAGGCCGAGGGTCTGTTCGCGCCGGTCCGCAAGCGACCGCTGCCGATGCTGCCGCGCCGCATCGGCGTGGTCACCTCGCTCGACGGCGCCGCCCTCCGCGACGTGATTCGCGTGCTGCGCACCCGCCGCGCGCCGGCCGAGATCGTCATCAGCCCGACCCGCGTGCAGGGCGATGGCGCCGCCGGCGAGATCGCCCGCGCGATTGCCCGCGTCGCTCGCGTGCCCGACGTCGACGTCGTGATCGTCGGGCGTGGCGGTGGCTCGCTCGAAGATCTCTGGGCCTTCAACGAAGAGGTCGTCGCCCGCGCAATCGCCGCGTGCCCGGTGCCGGTCATCGCCGCCGTCGGCCACGAGGTCGACACGACCATCGCCGACTTCGTCGCCGACGTGCGCGCCGCCACGCCGTCGCAGGCCGCCGAACTCGTCGTGCGGCAGGCCAGCGAGTTCCGTGACCGCATCACGACGGCCCGCCGGCAACTCGGACTGGTCCTGCGGGCCCGGCTCGACCGGCGACGCACCCACCTGCTCCGCCTCGAACAACGGCCGGCGTTCGCGCGCCTCCGCGATCGCGTGCTCGATCGCGACCGGCGGCGCGCCGATCTCGACGACCGTCTGCACGGCGCGCTGCGCGCCCGTCTCGATCGCCGTGTCCGCCTCGCGGCCGACCTCGGCCGACGACTCGACGAGCAGCATCCACAACGACAGCTGATCACGAGACTCCGCCGTCTCACCCAGACCGAGGAGCGCCTGTACGCCGCCGAGGCCGCGCAGCGGCAACGGGCCGTCGCCGCCCTGCGGGCGCGCCGCGATCGTCTCGCCCGCGCCGGACTCGATGGCCGCGTCGCCCAGGCGTCGCGGCGGGTCGACGCGCAATTGGCGCGCGCCGCCGCCGCCCTCGGCGCCGGCCATCACGGGCGCGATCGCCGGCTGTCGGCGTTGTCGGCGCACCTCGACGCGCTCAGCCCGCTCAAGACGCTGGCGCGCGGGTACGCCATCTGCTGGGACGGCGAAGGCCGCGACGTCGTGCGCAGCGCCGCGGCCGCACCGCCCGGCTCGCACGTGCGCGTCCAGCTCCCCGATGGCATGCTGGACTGCGAGGTCGACGCCGTCACCTCCGTGCCGGCCCCACGCTCATGACCGAACCCACCGATTTCGAGCAGGCGATCACCGAGCTCGATCAGATCGTCCGCACGCTCGAACAGGGCGAACTGCCGCTCGAGCAGTCGCTCGCGCTGTTCGAGCGCGGCGTCAAGCTGTCGCGCTACTGCCACGACCGGCTCGAAGACGCCGAGAAGCGCATCCAGGTGCTCACCCAGGCGGGCACGCTGCGCGATCAGACGGCCGCCTTCGAGAAGGACCTCGGCCCCAGGCCGCCCGATCGCGGATGACCGCCGTCTCGTTCGACGAGTTCGCGGCCGGCTGCCGGCGCGACCTGGAGCGGGCGCTGGCCACGTGGTTGCCGGCACCGCCCGACGACTGCCCGCCGCGCCTGCACGAGGCGATGGAGTACAGCCTGCTCGCCGGCGGCAAGCGGATGCGGCCCGTGCTGGTGCTGGCGGCCGCCGATGCCGTCGGCCTCGGACATCCCGACGCGCGCCGTCTCGCCCTGCCGGCCGCCTGCGCGCTCGAGATGATCCACACCTACTCGCTCGTACACGACGACCTGCCGGCGATGGACAACGACACGCTGCGGCGCGGCCGGCCGACCGCGCACGTCGTCTACGGCGACGCGCTCGCGATCCTCTCTGGCGACGGCCTGCTCACCGAGGCCTTCGCACTGCTCGCGCGCGAACCGGCCCTGGATGGTCCTGCCATCGCGTCGCGTAAGCTCCAGACGCTCGGCCTCGTCGCCCGCTCGGCCGGCGTGTGGGGCATGGTCGGCGGCCAGGTGCTCGACCTGCAGTTCGAAGGGGCGCCTCGCCAGGCGCGCGTCGACGACGACCTGGCGCGCCTGCAGGACGTGCATGCCCGCAAGACCGGCGCGCTGATCCGCGCCGCCACCGGGGCCGGCGCAATCATGGCCGGCGGCACGGCCGATCAGATCGCCGCCGTCGACGCCTACGCCGTGGAACTCGGCCTCTGCTTCCAGATCGTCGACGATGTGCTGGACGTGGAAGGCACGGCGGCCGAACTGGGCAAGCAGCCGGGCAAGGACGAAGCCGCCGGCAAGCTCACCTACCCCGCCCTGTTCGGCGTGGACGGCAGCCGGCAGCGCGCCCACGAGTGCGCCGAGCGCGGCCACGCGGCGCTCGCCCGCGCCGGACTGTCGGGCCACCTGCCCGCCATCCTCGACTGGACGCTGACCCGCCGCCAGTGACCGACTCCCGGGCGCCACGGCTCCGCCTCGATGCGCTGCTCGTGCAGCGCGGCCTCGCGCCGTCGCGGGAGCGCGCCCGGGCCCTGATCATCGCCGGCCACGTGTCGCTGCCCGGCGCCGCCGCCACGCCGAAGCCGGGCCAGCTGGTCCGGGCCGACGCCGACGTCCAACTGCGGCAGGCCGACCATCCGTACGTCGGTCGCGGCGCGCTCAAGCTGCTGCACGCGCTCGACACGTTCGCCATCCCGGTCGAGGGCCGGGAGGCGCTCGACATCGGCGCGTCCACCGGCGGGTTCACCGACGTCCTCCTGCGGCGCGGCGCCGCGCACGTCGTCGCCGTCGACGTCGGCCACAACCAGATGGATTGGCGCCTGCGTTCCGATTCACGCGTCAGTTGCCTCGAACGCATCAACGCCCGCCAGCTCACCGCGGCGCAGCTGCCCGAGGGACATCGAGCCTTCGACATCGTGACGGCCGACGTGTCGTTCATCTCGCTGCGGTACATTCTCCCGGTCGTGCCTCCCCTGCTGCGGCCCCGCGCCGACATCGTCACGCTCGTGAAGCCGCAGTTCGAGGCGGGGCGCGACGAGGTCGGCAAGCACGGCGTCGTGCGCGACGAGGCGGTACGCGGGCGCGTGCTGGACGAAGTCGTTGCCGCTGCCGCGGCGGTGGGTCTCGACGAGGTGGCGCACGTGGCGTCGCCGATCGAGGGCATGGAAGGGAATCTCGAGTGGCTGGCCCACTTCCGGAGTCGCGCATGATCGGTTCGATCGCCCGCGTCGGGATCGTCGCCAAACCCGGGCTCACCGAGGCGGCGCCGCTGCTGGTGGAGGTCGGCGCTTGGCTCACCGCCCGCGGTGTGGTGCCGTGCTACGAGGCCGAGACGGCGGCCCTGGCAGGCCAGGCATTGCCTGGCGACATCTGCGACGCCGACCGTCTCGGAGCCACGGAGCAGCTGGTCCTCGTGCTCGGCGGCGACGGCACGCTGCTCGGCACCGCGGGACGTCTGGCGCGCGGCGGCTACGACGTCCCTGTCGTCGCCGTCAACTTCGGCAGTCTCGGCTTCCTGACCGAAGTGCGGGTCACCGAAATCTACGAGGCGCTGGAGCGCGCGCTGGCTGGCGAGACGTTCGTCGAGCCGCGGTTGATGCTCGAGGCTGTCGTCCATCGCGCCGACGGCCGTGTCGATCGGCACGTCGCGCTCAACGACGTGGTGATCACGAAGGGCGCGCTCTCGCGGATGATCGACCTGGCGGCATCGGCCGACGGCCTGCTGATCGCGCATTTCAAGGCCGACGGCCTGATCGTCGCGTCGCCGACCGGATCGACGGCGTACAACCTCTCGGCCGGCGGACCGATCGTCCATCCAGGCGTCGACGCGCTCGTCCTCACGCCCATCGCGCCGCACACGCTGACAAATCGCCCGGTCGTGCTGCCGGCGACGACGGCGGTCGAGATCCGGGCGGTCGGCCAGGACGGCCAGGACGTCCGCGAGGACACCTACGTCACCTTCGACGGCCAGATCGGCGACACGCTCGGCCCCGGCGACCGTGTGTTCGTCCGCCGCGCGGCGTACGCGTTGCGCCTGGTCAAGCCGGTATCGGGCGGGTACTTCCAGGTGCTGCGCCAGAAGCTGCGGTGGGCGGAGAGATAAGAGTTCACGGCAAAAGTCCAAAGTGCAAGAAGGACGAAAAGGGCTAAAAGAGTCGCCTTTTAGACCTTTTTTGGACTTTTCGCCCTTTTAGCCCTTGTGCTTGATCGAGTCAGTTACCGGTTGCCGTTCCTGAAGTACTCCACCTGCCACCGCCGCACGTTGCGATTGTGCTCGGGCAGGTTGGACGCGAAGGCGTGCGATCCGTCGTTGCGGCTCACGAAGTAGAGGTAGTCCACCTTGGCCGGCGCGAGCGCCGCCTCGATTGCAGCCCGGCCGGGCGAGGCAATGGGGCCGGGAGGCAGGCCCGGATACCGGTATGTGTTGAACGGCGAGTCGAACTGGAGATCGGCCTTCGTGATGTTGCCGTCCCACCGGTTCGCCCGCTTGAGGGCGTAGATCACGGTGGGATCGGCCTGCATCGGCATGCCCGTCCGCACGCGGTTGTGGTAGACGGCGGCGACCAGCGGCCGCTCGTCGCCGCGCGCGGTCTCCTTCTCGACCAGCGCCGCCAGCGACATCAACTGGCGAACGGTGAGGCCGCTGGTCTTGGCGCGGGCCCGCAGCTTCTCGTCGAACACCCGGTCGAAGCGCCGCACCATCCGGCTCACGAGGGCCGCCGCGTCGGTCTTGCGGGGCAGGTGATACGTGTCCGGGAACAGGTATCCCTCGAGCGTGTCGGCCTCGGGATCGATGTGTGCGATCGCCGACGGGTCGCGCGTCGCCGCGACGAACTCCTCGGGAGCGCCGAAGCCGGCCTGCGCGAACAACTTCGACATCTCCTCGGCGGTCATGCCCTCGGGAAACGTCAGCGACACCAGGTACACGTCGCCGCGCGCCAGGCGGTCGATCACCGTCGCCGGCGCCGCCGGCTCGGTGAAGCGGTACTCGCCCGCCTTCAGGGATTTGCCCGGGCGGTGCCATCGCACCGCCAGCCGGAACGTCAGTTCGTCCCTGATCACCCCGGCCGCCACCAGGCGGCGGCCGATCCCGATCGTGCTCTCGCCCGGCGGAATCTCCACGAACCGTTCGCCGCTGAACCCGGCGTACGGCGCCGAGACGCGACGCGAGATCCACACGGCGGCGCCCGCCGCGCCCAGGAGCAGAACGGCCAACAGCAGTAACGCGACGCGTTTCACGGCAGCGGGGTCCTTTGACGGGAGTCGAGGTAGTCCTGCAGCAACCCGGCCGCCGCCGCCGCGTCGTGCTGCGCCGGGCGGCGCCGCCCGTCGCGCGCGCGGACCGCGCGCAGCGCCTCGGCTTCGACGCTGGTGAGGCGCTCGTCGACCGCCACGACCGGAATCGGCAGCTTACGCGACAGCCTGGCGATCAGGTCGAGCGCCGCCGGCGTGAAGTCGGTTGGCGATCCATCGAGACGCCGCGGCACACCCACGACGATCGCCTCGAGCTTCTCATCGTCGGGCTGGACGCGCGCGATCACGTCGAGCAGGCTGGCCCACTGGGCCTTCAGCGAGGTGCCGTGGATCACTTCGAGCGGACGGGCCAGGGTGCCCGACGCGTCGCTGATGGCGACGCCCGTCCGGCGGATCCCGAGGTCGAAGGCGAGCACACGCACGGCCTCAGCGTAGCAGGCCGCATCGGCTTCGCCCCGGTCACCTGGTTGCAGCGCGCAAGGCGTAATGCTCGCTGCGCAATGTCGAAATCACGGACTCGAGTAGGTCTCGACTCAAAATGGACGAGTTAGAGGCTTGGGCGGGAAGGTGTTGGGCTCTCGACATTGCGCATTCCGCATTTCGCATTTCGCGCCGGGCCCCGTCGAGCCGATACTGCCGGCGTGGTCCCCTTCCTTCTAAGCGCCCTGCTCGTGGCGCAGTTACCGAGCCTCCAGCGGCCCGACAGTGCCGTCCGGCCCGACGGGACGGCCCAACCGTCGGATCTCGTCCGTGCAGCCGAGGCGGCCAAGGCCCAGCAAGCGACCCGCGAACGCATCGCCGCCCTCACCCGCGAAGCCGACGCGCTGAAGCGCCAGTCGGCGTCGGTGCTCGACGAACTCCGCCGGCTCGACGTCGAGCGGCGTCTGCAGGAAGCTCGCGAAACCCAGGCCCGGCAGGCCCACGCGCTGCTCCAGTCCGACCTCACGGCGCTGCTGTCGCGCCGCTCCACGCTCCAGGACACGCTGGACCGCGAACGACCCGTCGTCTCGGCCCGCTTGCGCCGGCTGCAGCGCCTGGGACGCGTGGGCTATGCGCGCATCGCCTGGAATGCCGGCAGTGCCCGGGCGCTCGGACGGGCCAGCCGCCTCATGCAGCACCTGGCGCGAGACGATGGCCGCAGGCTGCGGGAGTACGCGCAGACAGCGACGGCGCTGGCCGAGACCGAAACGCGAATCACGGCGCGCCAGCAGGAGGCGCGGTCGCTCGAACAGGAGGCCCGCGCCCGCCGGAGCGCTGCCGAACTCGCCTATGCCCGCAAACAGGAACTACTGGCGACGCTCGAGCAGGAGACCGGCCAGAGGGAACGTTGGCTTGCCGCCCTCATCGACGCGCGCGCCAGGCTCGACTCCACCGTCTCGGCCCTGGCCCCGGTCCCGACGCCCGCCCCGGTGGCCCGCGTGCCGTTCGCAAGCCGCCGGCGCCAGCTGCCCTGGCCCGTCGACGGCCGCGTCGCGCGCGGCTTCGGCCGCCAGCGCGACCCCCGCTTCGGCACGATGACGCTGAGCAACGGCCTGACGATCCAGGCGGAGTCCGGCACGCCGGTCCGGGCCGTACACCCCGGCACCGTGGTGTTCGCCGGGCCCTTCAGCGGCCACGGCCAGGTGGTCATCGTCGACCACGGGCGGCAGTCCTATTCGCTGTACGGCTATCTGTCGGCGCTTCGCGTCCAACGTGGGGCGGCCGTCGATGCCGGCGGCCTGGTGGGCGAGGTCGGCGATTCGCCGGACGGGACACCGGGCCTCTACCTCGAGGTTCGCGTCGACGGTCGTCCCGTCGATCCCGTACTATGGCTGAAACGACCGTAGTTCCGCCTTCGGCATTTCAGCGTTACTGAAGCCTGCTGATGACCAGTCGCACACGCCTTCTCGTCCTGACTCTCACGACGCCCCTCGTGCTCTTCACCGTGGTGGGCGGCCTGCTCGGACAGCAGCGCACGGCCCCAGGTTCGTACCCGCACCTCCGGGTCTTCGACGATGTGGTGTCGCTGATCTTCGGGAGCTACGTCGAGGAGCCCGACGCCGACAAGGTGCTGGATGGCGCGATGCTCGGCCTGGCCGAAGGGCTCGACCCCGACAGCTCGTACCTCGACGCGGCGCAGGTGAAGGCGATCGAGGCCGACGCGGCGGCGCCGGCTGGGACGACCGGGCTGGCGCTCACCCGCCAGTACTACCTCCGGGTCGTGGCGGCGCGCGACGGCTCCCCGGCCGCCGCAGCCGGACTGCACACCGGCGATTACGTGCGCGCCATCGACGGCAAGTCCACCCGGCACATGTCGCTGTTCGAAGGCGAGCGCCTGCTTCGAGGGCCCGTCGGCTCCAAGGTGGCGCTCACCGTGCTGCGCGGCAGCCAGACCGACGCGCACGACGTGTCGTTGACGCGGGCGGCGGTGCCGGCTGGCGAGATCACGACGCGGATCGCCGCGCCGGGCGTCGGCCTCATCCGGGTGCCGGTCTTCGACGAACGGACCAAAGCGCAGCTCGAACAAGCGGCGGCGCAGGCCGGCAAGCAGGGCGCCACGCAGCTGATCATCGACCTGCGGCACACCGCGGAGGGCACGCCCAGCCTCGGGGTGGATGCCGCGCGGCTGTTCGTGAAGTCGGGCACGCTGGCCGTCCGCGAAGCTCGCGGCGAAGCCAAGCAGACGACCGAAGCCAAGGCGGGCGACGGCACCATCGCGTTGCCGGTGCTGCTGCTCACGACCAATGGCACGTCGCAGGCGGCCGAGGTGTTCGTGGCGGCGCTGGTCGAGAACGACCGGGCAAAGGCGGTCGGCGAGCGGACGCTCGGACGGGCCGCGGCCCAGAAGCTCGTGAAGCTGCCCGACGGCAGCGGCCTCTGGCTCACCTATGCACGGTGGCTCGGTCCCAAGGGAGCGGCCATCCACGGCACCGGTCTGGTGCCGGCCGTGCCAGTCTCGGAACCGGACCTGGAGTTCGGCGCGCCGGCGTCGACAGAGGACCCGATCCTCGAGAAGGCCCTCGAGACCGCCACCGGCGCGAGCGCGGCGAAAGTGGCCGCCTGATCTTGCGCCCATCGGTTACTCCGCTGTACCATGCCTGTTCGCACAGTGGTCGTGCGAACGGCTCTAGGCGCGTAGCTCAGGGGTTAGAGCGCCTGCTTGACACGCAGGAGGTCGGCGGTTCGATTCCGCCCGTGCCTACCATTTCTCAGCCACCGCTCACCGGTTGTCGCTCCAGCCGGCCACGGCTGTGGACACCGGTGCTCGCGGCATGACGCCCGTCGTAGTCACGCTTCCTGATGGATCCACGCGATCCGTCGCTGCCGGCACGCCCGTGAGGGACGTGGCGGCCGATGTGTCTCCGCGGCTCGCGAAGACGGCGCTCGTGGCGAAAGTGGATGGCGAGGTCGTCGACCTCACCTACCCGCTCACGCACGACGCCTCGGTGCAGATCCTCACGGCCGACGGCCCCGAGGCGTTGCACGTGTACCGGCACAGCACGGCCCACCTGCTCGCCGCGGCGGTGACGCGGCTGTTTCCGGGCACGCAGTGCGGCATCGGCCCGGCCCGCGAGGAGCTCTCCGGCTTCTACTACGACTTCGTGGTGGAGCGGCCGTTCGTCCCGGAGGATCTCGAGAAGATCGAGGCCGAGATGCGGCGGATGGCGCAGGCCGACGAGATCTTCGAGCACCAGCTGTGGCCGCGCGACGAAGCGTTGCGCTTCTTCGCCGATCGGGGCGAGCCGCTGAAGGTGCAGCTGATCGAGGAGAAGACCGAGGGGCAAGCCGAGGTCTCGGTCTACACGATCAAGGATCGGGACACGTTCGTCGATTTCTGCCTGGGCCCGCACGTGCCGTCGACCGGCAAGCTGAAGGCCTTCAAGCTGACGACGACGTCGAGCGCCTACTGGAAGGGCGACGCGAAGAACCAGCCGATGCAGCGCATCTACGGCACGGCGTTCTTCAGCGACAAGGAGCTCAAGGAGCACCTGGCCCGGCTCGAGGAAGCGCAGAAGCGCGACCATCGCAAGGTGGGCAAGGACCTCGGGCTGTTCATGTTCCATCCCTGGGCTCCGGGCGCGGCGTTCTGGCTGCACAAGGGCACGGTGCTCTACAACGGCCTGGCCGAGTACATGCGGGCCGTGCTCTACCCGGCCGGCTACGACGAAGTGAAGACGCCGATCGTCTTCAACAAGGCGCTCTGGGAGACGTCGGGGCACTGGTTCCACTATCGCGAGAACATGTTCGTGCTCGAGGGCGACGAGGACGAGCACATGGCCCTGAAGGCGATGAACTGCCCGGGGCACATGCTGGTTTTCGCGAGTCAGGTGCGCAGCTATCGCGACCTGCCGCTGCGGCTCCACGAGCAGACGGCGCTGCACCGCAACGAGGCCTCGGGCGTGCTCGGCGGCCTGACGCGGGTGCGGCAGTTCTCGCAGGACGATGCGCACTGCTTCGTCACGCAGGAACAGATCGGCGAGGAAGTGCAGCGGCTGCTCGGGCTCGTGCAGCAGGTCTACGGCGACCTGGGCCTGACCTACGAGGTCAAGCTCTCGACGCGCCCCGACGAGTACCTGGGCGCGCGCGAGGCGTGGGATCACGCCGAGGCGCAGTTGAAGGCGGCGCTCGAGGGCGTTGGTCAGGCGTATACGATCAACGAGGGCGACGGCGCGTTCTACGGGCCGAAGATCGACTTCGACGTCACCGACGCGATTGGCCGCAAGTGGCAGTGCGCGACGATCCAGCTCGATTACCAGATGCCGGAGCGGTTCGACTTGAAGTACGTCGGGGCCGACAACGCCGAGCACCGGCCGGTGGTCATCCACCGGGCGATCTTCGGCAGCTTCGAGCGGTTCATCGCGCTGCTGATCGAGCACTTCGCCGGGGCGTTTCCGCTCTGGCTGGCGCCCGTGCAGGCGGTGGTGATTCCGATTGCCGACCGCCACGCGGCGTACGCGGCGAGCGTGAAGGCCGAGCTGGCCGCCGCCGGGTTACGGGCGGCGCTGGACGAGCGGCAGGAGAAGATCGGGTACAAGATCCGCGAGGCGCAGTTGCAGAAGGTGCCGTACATGCTGGTGGTCGGCGACAAGGAAGTCGCCGACGGCACGGTGTCGGTCCGCAGCCGTGCAGATGGTGATCTCGGCAGCCGCGCCGTGGGCGCGTTTGTGGCCGAGGCCCGGCTGGAGATCTCCAGCAAGGGCAAGGCAGCGGCCGAGCCTCAACCGGTCGGAGTGTAGGAAGCGTTTCGCCGTGGCGGTCAGGGGACCGTCGGGCGGGGCGCGTTCAAGGAGGTCGTTATCGCGTTCGACAATCGCATGCGGGGTCCCCGACGGGACGACAGGGTCCGGATCAACGAGCGCATCCGCGTTCGGGAAGTCCGGGTGATCGACGAGACCGGTCAGCAGCTGGGCATCATGGCACCGGCGCAGGCCGTGGCGCTGGCCCGATCGAAGGGCCTCGATCTCGTCGAGGTTGCTGCGACGGCCGTGCCACCGGTCTGCCGAATCACCGACTACGGCAAGTACCAGTACAACGAGCAGAAGAAGCAGCGACAGGCCCGCAAGCACCAGAAGACCATCGAGGTGAAGGAAGTCAAGTTCCGCCCGAAGGTCGATCTGCACGATTACGACTTCAAGAAGCGCAACATCCAGCGCTTCCTGCACGAGGGCGACAAGGTCAAGGCGGTGGTCTTCTTCCGCGGCCGTGAGATCGCCCACCCGGAGATCGGGCGCCGGATTCTCGAGCGGCTGCTGGGCGAGCTGAACGAGATTGCGGTGGCCGAGAACATGCCGAGGATGGAGGGCAATACCATGCACATCATCCTGTCGGGCCGGCCGGGCATCAAGAAGGTGGAGAAGCCGTCCAAGCCGGAACGCGAACCGCGTCCGGAGTTCGAGGTCGAGGACGAGACCGAGATGACGGCGGAGGAACTCCAGGCCGCCGCCAAAGAGGTGGCCGACGAAACTGCCGCCGCCGCAGCGGCAGCGGCAGCGGCGGCCGAGAAACCCGCCGAGTCGTAGGGCGGGCGGGAGAGGCGCCGCGGTGAGGCGCCTGACGACCGGGTCCCGGGTTCGGGGTCCGGGCACTTGAAGGTAGGGCGCGCCCGCTTGCCCGCCGTAGCGCAGGCGAAGGCGGGAACGCGCCTGACGTGAAACGAGAAGACAGAGTCAGATCATGCCGAAACTCAAGACCCACAAGGGCGCCTCGAAGCGGTTCAAGCGCACCGCCTCTGGCAAGTTCCTGCGCGGCAGCGCGTTCAAGCGGCACATCCTGACGAGCAAGACCACCAAGCGCAAGCGCGCGCTGCGTGGCACGGTGCTCGTCTCTGCCCAGGATCAGGGCAAGCTCGAACTGATGCTGCCGTACAAGTGATTGTGAAATTCTGACGTTCTGCAATTTCAGAGTCTTCCATTTCACAATTTCACTGAACAGGGTCGGTGTCACCACCGCCCATAAGCGGTCCGGGTCCTGAAGTCGGCTGGAGAGCCGCCCCGAGGCTGCGGAGTAAGCAATGCCGAGAGTCAAGCGTGGCACGGTCCGCCGTGCCAAGCGTGAAAAGCTCCTTACCCTTGCCAAGGGGTACTACGCCAACAAGAGCAAGCTGTACCGCTTTGCCAAGGAAGCGGTCGACCGCGCCCTCAAGAGCGCGTTCGTCGGCCGCCGCCGCAAGAAGCGCGACTTCCGCCGCCTCTGGATCGTGCGCATCAACGCCGCCGCCCGCCAGCAGGGGATCAGCTACTCGCAGTTCATCTCGGGCCTGAACCGCGCCGGCGTGACCGTCGACCGCAAGATGCTCGCCGAGCTCGCCGTCAACGAGCCGGCCGCGTTTGCGGCGCTGACCACCCGCGCCAAGGACGCCCTCAAGCAGCAGACCGCTTAGGCATTGCAGAATTTCAGGAATTGCAGAATTTCATCATCACCGCCAGCCTTCGAGGCGCTCCGGTGGTGGTGAAATTGTGAAATTTTGACGTTCTGAAATCGACGGGGGCCGCCTTCGTGGGCGTGCCCCCGTTTTCTGTATTCGCGTCATTGCACAATTGCAGAATTGCAGGATGTCACCACCATTGCCAACCGTCGAGGCGTTCCGGTGGTGATGAAATTCTGAAACTCTGAACTTCTGAAATTCTCCATGTCCGATCTTCCTACGTCCGTCGCGGCCCTCCGCGCCGAGTTCGACGCCGCGCTGGCCGCCGCGGCGACGGCCGCCGATCTCCAGGCCCTGCGCGACCGCTTCCTCGGCCGCAAGAACGGCCTGGTCACGGCGCTCTACGGCACGATCGCGAAAGCACCCGCTGACCAGAAGCGCGAGATCGGCCGGCTGGCCAACGAGTTGAAACAGGCGGTGGAATCGGGCCTGGAGTCCCGCCAGGCGACGCTCGGCAGCGCCGCCGCGCGCGTCGCCGGCCCCGACCTCACCCTGGCCGCGCGGCCCCTGCCGCTCGGCGTGCGGCATCCGCTCAACGCGATGCGCGAGCGCATCGAGCGCATCTTCGTCCGCATGGGTTACGAGGTGCTCGACGGCCCCGAGGCCGAGGACGACTGGCACAACTTCGAGGCGTTGAACATGCCCGGCGACCATCCCGCTCGCGACGCGCAGGACACGCTGTACCTCGCCGCCCCCTTCGAGCAGGGCCGCCGCGCGACCGGCGAGCCGCCGGCCGGCGTCACGCTGCGGCCCGCAACGCTGCTGCGCACCCACACGTCGGCGATGCAGATCCGCTACATGGAGCGGCACGCGCCGCCGGTGCGAATCGTTGCGCCGGGCCGCGTCTACCGCCGCGACAACCTGGACCTGACGCACACGCCGATGTTCCAGCAGGTCGAAGCGCTGGTCGTCGGCGAGTCGGTGACGATGGCCGATCTCAAGGGCACGCTCCTGAGCTTCGCGCGCGAGTTCTTCGCCCCGACGACGCCGATCATGTTCAAGCCGAGCTTCTTCCCGTACACCGAGCCGAGCGCCGAGGTGTTCGTCGGGTGCCAGTCCTGCTTCGGCAGCGGCTGCTCGATGTGCAAGCGCACCGGCTGGATCGAGATCGGCGGCAGCGGCATGGTGCATCCGTCGGTGTTCGAAGCGGTCGGCATCGACCCGGAGCGCTACACCGGCTTCGCCTTCGGCATGGGCATCGAACGGCTGGCGCTGCTCGCGCACCGGGTCGACGACATCCGCGCGTTCTACGAAAACGACCTCCGGTTCCTGGAGCAGTTCGCCTCGTGAAGATCCTCGTCTCGTGGTTGAAGGAGTACGTCGACGTCCCGGTCCCGATCGATCAGCTCGCGAAGGACCTGACGATGCGCGGCTTCGAGGTCGCGTCGATCGAACCGGTCGAGGGCCGCGAGGACGATGCGGTGATCGACTTCGAGATCACCGCCAACCGTCCGGACTGCCTCAGCCTGCTCGGCATGGCGCGCGAGGCGGCCGTCAAGTATGGTGTGCCACTCCGCTCCCCCGCCTCCGCCTTCGGCTCCGGCGCGGCAAGCCCGCCGTCGGCCTTGGGTGTTCGGCCTTCGGCACCCGATAGCGGGTACCCGATACCCGCCTCTGCCACAGGGCCCGGCGCGGCAAGCTCCAGCGAACTGCGCGTGACAGTCGAACGGCCGGACCTGTGCCCGGTCTACTGCGCGGCGGTCATGGACGTGACGATCGGGCCCTCCCCTGCCTGGCTCGTCGAGCGGTTGACGCTCACGGGCGTTCGCTCGATCAACAACATCGTCGACGTGACCAACTACGTGCTGCTGGAGCTGAACCAGCCGTTGCACGCGTTCGACTACGACACGGTGGCCGACCGGCATCTGGTGGTGCGCACGGCGCGCGCCGGCGAGCCGCTGACGACACTGGACGGCGTGCAGCGCGTGCTCGCCGACGACATGCTGGTGATCGCCGACCCGGCCGGGGCGCAGGCCGTGGCCGGCGTGATGGGCGGCGGGGCTACGGAGATCAGCGCGACGACGAAGACGATCGTCATCGAAAGCGCATGCTTCGAGCCGACGCAGGTGCGGCGCACCCGTCGGCGCCTCAATCTGTCCACCGAGGCGTCCTATCGCTTCGAACGCGGCATCGATCCGTCGATGCCGGTGCGCGCGCTGCGCCGCGCCGTCGAACTCATCACGCAGATTGGGGCTGGGACCGCGCGCCCTGTCGAGGTCGTCGTCGGCGACCCCGGCCCCGCGCTGCGCAGCGTGCACCTGCGACACGCGCGCATCGCCCGGGTGCTCGGCATGGAGGTCGGCGTCGACGAGGTCGAGCAGATCCTGCGGTCGCTCGGTTTCACGATCGTGCGTGGTAGGGCCGGCTCTCCGGGTCCGGCCGACGCGACGGGCTCTCCGAGCCCGGCCCCCACGTGGGAGGCGGCGGTGCCGGGCTGGCGCGGCGACGTGACGCGTGAGGAGGATCTGATCGAGGAGGTCGCGCGCTGCGCCGGCTACGATCGCCTGCCCGTGACGTTCCCGGCGCTGGCCGTCCCGCCGGCCAGGCCCGCACCGCGCCTGGTGCGCGACACGCGCGTCCGCGACGTCCTCATCGGCGCCGGGTTCGCCGAGGCCGTCACCTTCACGTTCATCGAGCGGGCCGCCGCGGCGCCGTTCGACGCGTCACCGATCGCTATCGCGAATCCGCTCTCCGAGCTCTTCGCCGTGCTGCGGCCGTCGGTGCTGCCGGGTGTCGTCGACAGTCTCTCGCACAACCGGCGGCGCGAGCAGCGCGACGTGCGGCTGTTCGAACTCGGCACACGGTTCACGACCGCTCACGGCGAGACCCGCAGCGTGGCGATCGCCTGGACCGGCGCGGCCGCGGCCGAGCACTGGAGCGGCAGCGGGCGCCAGGTCGACCTCTACGACCTGCTCGGGGTGATCCAGCGCGTGGCCGCCACCCTCCGCGTGACCATCGTTCCCGAGAACGCCGATCACCCGGCCCTGGCGCCGGGCCGGGCGGCACGGCTGGTGCGCGTGGACGCCGGCGGCGCGCGGACCGAGGTCGGCTGGCTCGGCCAGCTGTCCCCTGCCCTCGCCGCCGCGCGCGACCTTCCGGCCGGCGAGGTGATCGTCGTCGCCGAGGTCGATCTGGATCTCGCGGCGCCCGACTACGATGCCGACCGGCAGGTGGTCATGGAGCCGCTGCCGCGCCATCCGTCCGTGGTGCGCGACCTGTCGATCGTCGTTCCGGCTGACTTGCCGGCTGCCAGGGTTCGTGACACGATTCACGCGTCTGCGCCGCCCACCCTGGTGGCGGTGCGCGAGTTCGATCGCTATCAGGGCACGTCGCTGCCGGACGGCGCCGTGAGTCTCTCGGTGAGGCTCACGTTCCGCGCCGCCGAGCGCACGCTGACGGACGCGGAGGTGCAGAGCGCCACCGACGCGATCCTCGCGGCACTCGCGGCCGAGCACGGCGCCACCCTGCGCTGAAACGTGGCACGCGAGTCGTGCCTGGAGTCGTGACACATGAGCAATGCCGTGCCGGCCGTGGACCTCGGAGTCGTCGAGCGTCTCGATGAAAAGATTCGCCAGTTGATCACGCTCGTCGAACGGAGCCGGACCGAGGCCCAGAAGCTCCGCGCCGACAACGACCGTCTCGGCAAGGAACTCGACGCGCTGCAGACGCAGCTGGTGGACGCCGAGGGTGTCGCCACCGAGCTGCGGTCGATGCGTGAGGAGCGCGATCAGGTCCGCGCCCGCGTCGCCGACATGCTGGCGCAGCTCGACGCCCTGCAGATGTGATGTGCCCGTGAACGCACCGCGTCCCGTGGACGACGACACCCCGCTCGCCGAGCAGGCTCCACCCAACCACGTGGTGATGGTGGACATCCAGGGCCTGCGCTATCCGGTGCGGAGTGCGCTCGATCCGGCGTACGTGCACAAGCTCGCCCGCTATGTCGATCGCACGATGGACACGGCCTCCAGCGCCGTGCCGATCGGTGAGTCGACGAAGCTCGCGGTGCTCGCGGCCCTCAACATCGCCGACGAGTGTTTCCGCAGCCGCGACGACGAGGCCCGCGTCGCCGCCGACCTCGTGGCGAAGGCCAACGAGCTCGAACGGCTGATCGACGCCGTCCTCGACAAGCATTCGTGAGCCTCGCGTCGCCGGCGCGAGGCCGGTATCGGCGGGCGTCGCGCTGCGGCCCGACGCCCGTGCTACGATGACGTACCTGCGTTGTGCGTGATGGGTAGAGGATCGCTTGAGCCGATGTTCTTTACCCCAAGCGAATCACGACGGCTGCGTGGTGTGCATGCCTCCGCCGAGAGGAAGCCTGAAGCGCGGCTTTTACAGTGGTTCCACCTGCTTCCGCAGGTTCAACGACCTCCCCACACGGCAACGCGGGGTTTCTGATCCTGGCGCCTCGCGCCAGGCAGGGGCGCGGTCCTTCCCCAGCGCCGCCCCCCGACCCGACCCGGCCCCGTGTCGCGGGTAGGCAGAGACTCACGGTCCCCATCTCGTCGCCGGCATGGTGCGCCCCCTTGCGGGCTTGCCTTGCGCGATGGGTTCGGGCCACAGTCGAGTTGATTCATGGCGCCCTGGATGACCCTGCAGACGCTGGCACTCGTGCTGGACGGCGTCGCCGCCGTCGCGGTGATCGCGTGGCTGTGGTGGGCGCGCAAGCGCCTCGCGGCCGACACCGCCACCGCGCGGGAGCAGGCGGCCCAGGTCGCCCGGCATGCCGAGCGTGAGGCCGACGCCACGCGTAAGGAAGCCGAGTTGGCCGCCAGGGAACGGGCCCACGCTGTGATCATCGAGGCCGAGCGCGCCGCGGGCGAGGCTCGAGACGCGGCACGACAGATGGAGCTGCGGGCCGCCGATCGGATGCGCGACACGACGGAGCGGGCGGCGCAGCTCGCGCTGCGCGACCAGGAGGTCAGCGGGCGAGTGGTGGCGCGGCAGCTGCGGGCGGGGGCGATCCGGGCGCTGGAGGGCGAGGCGCGCCCCTCCGCCGCCGAGGCCGTCGCCCGCCGCGCCGAGGTCACGATCGAGTTGCAGCGCGTGGCCAGTCTCACCGCCGACGAGGCACGGGGCGAACTCCTGCGGCAGATCGAACACGACGCGCGCCGCGACGCGGCGCACCTCGTGAAGCGGCTCGAGAGCGAGGCGCGTGAGCAGGCAGCTGCACGGGCCCGACACATCATCACCGAGGCGATTCAGCGCAGCGCCGCCGAGCACGCCATCGAGACGACGGTATCGGTCGTCGACCTGCCTGGCGACGAGATGAAGGGCCGGATCATCGGCCGCGAAGGACGCAACATCCGGGCGCTCGAGGTCGCGACAGGCGTCGAACTCATCGTCGACGACACGCCCGGTGCGATCATCCTGTCCAGCTTCGATCCGTTCCGCCGCGAGGTCGCGCGTGAAGCCATCGAACGGCTCATCGCCGACGGGCGGATCCACCCGGCCCGCATCGAGGAGGTCGTCGAACGCGTCAAGGTCGAGCTCGAGGACACCACGCAGCGCGACGGCGAGGCCGCGGCCTTCGAACTCGGCCTGCACGACGTCCATCCCGAACTCCTGCGCTTGATGGGCCGTCTGAGGTTCAGGACCAGCTACGGGCAGAACGTCCTCGACCACAGCCGTGAAGTGGCGTGGCTGGCCGGCATCATGGCGCGGGAACTCGGACTGGACGGCCAGGTGGCGATTCGTGCCGCGTTCCTCCACGATATCGGCAAGGCCATCGATCGCGACATGGAAGGCACCCACCTCGACCTCGGCATGGACGTGCTCCGGAAGCACGGCGAGCGCCAACCTGTCCTCGACGCCGTGGCCGCCCATCACATGGACATCGACTGGCCCTCGCTCGAGGCGATGATCGTCCAGTCGGCCGACGCCATCTCGGCTGCGCGCCCGGGCGCGCGCCGTGACATTCTCGAGTCCTACGTGAAGCGGCTGGAGAAGCTGGAGGAGATCGCCGATAGCTTCAAGGGAGTGTCGAAGTCGTTCGCGCTCCAGGCGGGGCGCGAGATTCGCATTCTCGTGCAGAGCGAACAGGTGTCCGACGAGGACGCCGTGTGGCTCTCCAAGGACATCGCCCGCCGTATCGAGAACGAGCTCGCCTACCCCGGCCAGATCAAGGTCACGGTCATCCGGGAGACGCGGGCCGTGGAGATCGCCCGCTGACCATGACGCCTCCGGCCCTTCCGGCGTGGCCCCATTCCCCGACGGCCACGATCGGCGACGTGGGCGAGCACGCCCTGATCCGCTGGATCGCCGAGGTCGCCGGCCGCCCGTCGTCGTCCGACGTGCTGCTCGGCATCGGTGACGATGCGGCGGTGGTACGGCCGCGCCGCAACCATGTCGACGTGTTGACGACCGACGTGCTGGTCGAGGACGTCCACTTCCGGCGGGACTTCGGATCGGCTGCCGACGTCGGGCACCGGGCGCTGCACGTGAACCTCAGCGACGTCGCCGCGATGGGCGCCGAACCGCGCGTCGCGCTGCTCTCGCTGGGACTGCCCGCGGCTCTCGAGGCCGCGTGGGTCGCCGAGTTCGTGCTCGGCCTGGCTGCCGCCGCCCGCGCCCACCGCGTGGACCTGATCGGCGGCAACGTCTCGCGCTCCCCGGCGCTGTTCGTGGAGGTCACCGTGAGCGGAGCCGTGAAACCGCGTCACCTGCTGCGTCGCAGCGGGGCCCGGGCTGGAGACGAGCTGTACGTCAGCGGCGAGGTGGGAGCGGCCGCTGCCGGGCTCGCGTGGCTGCAATACGAGGCGGGTGATAGCGAGCGCTCGCCTCTCGGCGAGGCGTCCCTACCTATCCAGCTCGCAGTGGCGCGGTATCGCCGGCCGGAGGCTCGCGTCGCGCTCGGCATGCAGATCGGCCGCAACAAGGCCGCCTCGGCGTGCATGGACACGAGCGACGGCCTCGCCGATGCGCTGCGTCAGATGGCCGCCGCGAGCGGCGTCGGCGTACGGATCGACGCGCACGCTCTGCCCGTGGCCGGTGCGGTCGCGGCAGTGGCCCGTCTCGGCGCGGGCGATGCGGCGGCGTTGACGTGGTCCGGGGGCGAGGACTACGAACTGCTGTTTGCCGTGCCGCGTCGCGGCCGCCGACGGTTCCTGCATGCCAGCGGACGTCGCGGCCTGCCCGTCGTGACGCGCATCGGCGTGTGCACGAAGGACGCAACGCTGGTCGTGGTCGACGCCGATGGCGTCGAGTCGCCGATGCCGGGTGGCTTCGAACACTTCGCCCCGGGCAGCGCCACGACACGCACCGACGTGGCTGCGGCCGCCGCGCCGGGCAAACCGGCGGCCCTCGGGGAGCGCGCCTGATGTTGCTCACGCGCTCACTCCGCCGACGGATCGTCGTGGCCGCCGCCGGCGCCCTGGCCTTCGCCGTGATGTACGAGAGCCCGCTCTTCGACTCCGAGTACATCCCCACGCCGTTCCGCCGCGCGCGCGCCGAAACGCCGGTGATGCAGCCGGGACCTCCCGATCCGCGCGACGTCGCCGCACCCGCGCCGGGGCTCCGCCTCCGCTTCAAGGCCACCGCCTATTGCAAGGGCACGACGACGGCGTCGGGCGCCGGGATCAAGACGGGCATCGCTGCCGCCGATCCGGATCTGCTCCCGGTGGGATCGGTCGTCCAGATCGACGGCGTCGGCGCCCAGTACAACGGCATCTACACCGTGCTCGACACCGGGCCGAAGGTGCAGGGCCGGCAGATCGACATCTACATGTGGAGCTGCCACGAGGCGCTGAGGTTCGGCCGTCGATCGCTCGCGCTGCACGTGATGCGCCTCGGCTGGAATCCGCGCGCCAGTACACCCGACCGCGTGAGCTCGGAGTTCCGCCGCCGCGAGGCCCAGATGCAGGCGCCGGCCGCCGCGCCGGCCGTGACGCCGCCCGCAGCACGAGAGTCGTCGGCCGTGCCGCCCGACGCGCCGCTCCCGGCGCCAGCTTCGCCATCGCCGCCGCCGAGCGGAGGCCAGCCCGCTGCCCCCCGTGGCCCCACACTCACACCGCCGGCATCGCCAGTGCCGGGCAGCGCGCGTCCGCGCGCGACGCCGTCGTCCTCCTGATGGATCTGCTGCTCGAAGCCACGCGCCGCGCCGAACGCGAGCATTTCTGGTTCAAGGGATTCCGGGCGTTCGTTGCGCCGCTGGTGGCGCGCGCGGCCGCGACGCATCCGCCGGCCCGCCTGCTCGACTGCGGCTGCGGCACCGGCGTCAACCTGCCGATGCTCGCCCGTCACGGCACGGCGTACGGCTTCGACCTCACGTGGACGGGCCTGAAGTTCGCCAAGGATCACGGCACGCGCCGGCTCGCGCAGGCGAGCGTCGTCCACGTGCCGTTCCGGTCGCACGCGTTCGACCTCGTGACCTGCTTCGACGTGCTGCAGTGCCTGCCGCCGGACCTCGGCCGCGCCGTGCTGTCGGAGTTCCACCGGATCCTGGCGCCGGGCGGTCACCTCGTGATGAACGTGGCGGCGTTGGAGCTGCTGCGCGGCGACCACGCCGTGCTGGCCGAGGAAGCGCATCGCTACGAACGCGGCGAACTGTATGCGGCACTCGAAGGCGCGGGCTTCCACGTCGATCGCCTGACGTTCACCAACACGTCGCTCTTCCCCGTCATGTTCGGGCTGCGGTGGTGGCAGCGGCGCCGGGGCCTCAAGCCGGCCGAGGAGGCGCAGCAGGAGATCGGCATCCCGGCCGCGCCGGTCAACCAGGCGCTCACCGGGCTGCTGAAGCTCGAAGCGGGCCTGGTCCGCCGCTTCGACATGCCGATCGGCAGCTCGCTGCTGGTGCTGGCCCAGAAGCGCTGACGGCCGTCAGGCCTCGTCGCCGAGATGCTGCCCGGGCAGCAGGTAGCCCCGTACGTAATCGGTCACCGACGCGTCGAGCGGCGTCGGCGGCGTCGAATAGCCCGTCGCGCGCAGACGCGTGACGTCGGCCTGCGTGTGGTACTGGTAGGTGTCGCGCAGCGTCGCCGGCATGTCGACGAACTCGATGCGCTCCTCGCGGCCGAGCGCCGCAAAGATCGGCCGCACGAGATCGACCCAGGTGTGGGCCTCGCCAGAGCCGACGTTGAAGAGTCCGGCCACGCCGTGCGCCGCCAGGTGCAGCGTCATCTCGACGACGTCCTTCACGTAGACGAAGTCGCGGCGCTGCTCGCCGTCGCGGTAGTCGGGGTGGTGACTGCGGAAGAGCCGCACCACGCCCTCGTCGCGCACCTGGCTGAACGCCTTGTGGACGACCGACCGCATGTCGCCCTTGTGGTCTTCGTTGGGGCCGAACACGTTGAAGAACCGCAGGCCCGCGACGCGGCCCAGGAGGTCCTGGTCACGCGCCCAGCGGTCGAACAGCAGCTTCGAGTACCCGTACATGTTGAGCGGCCGGAGCCGCTCGATCGCCGCCGCATCGTCGACCATGCCATCGCGGCCGTCGCCGTAGGTCGCCGCCGACGAGGCGTAGAGGAATCTCGCGCCGTGCTGGAGCGCCCACCCGCACAGCCGCTGGCTGAACTCGTAGTTGTTGCGCGCCAGGTACGACGCGTCCTGCTCGGTCGTCGAGGAGCAGGCGCCCATGTGCAGCACGAAGTCGAACGTGCCCAGCGCGTCGGCCTCGAGCTTCTCGATCAGCCGATCGGCCTCGACGTAGTCCTCGAAGCGCAGCGCGCGCAGGTTGCGCCACTTGCTGCTCCGGCCGAGGCGATCCGCGATCACCACGCGGGCGGTGCCGCGGCGGTTCAACCCCCACACGAGGGCCGATCCGATGAATCCGGCGCCGCCGGTCACGAGGACCCGGCTCTGTCCCATCTCGATCACGTCAGGCTCCCGTCGGCCAGCACGGCGCCGATCGCCGGCGACGGCGTCGGGCCGTCGGCGATCACCGCGCCATGCGATTGGTACTGCAGCTGGTAGAGGCGATGGTAGATCCCGCGCAGGGCCAGCAGCTCCTGGTGGGTGCCGGCCTCCCGCAACTCGCCCCGGTGCAGCACCAGGATGCGATCCATGTCCTGGATCGTCGAAAGCCGGTGCGCGACCGCCATGGTGGTGCGGCCTTCCATCAGCACGTGCAGCGCATCGCGAATCAGGACCTCGGTCTCGGTGTCGACGCTGGAGGTGGCCTCGTCGAGCACCAGCACCTGCGGGTCGAAGGCGAGGGCCCGCGCGAACGACAGCAGCTGCTTCTGCCCCACCGACAGCGTGGCGCCGCGCTCGGCGACCGGCGTGTCGTAGCCCTGCGGCAGGTCGCGGATGAACGCATCGGCATGCACGGCACTGGCCGCCTCTCGCACCCGCTGGTCGTCGATGTCGGCTCGGCCGAGCCGGATGTTGCCGGCCACCGTGCCCGAGAACAGGTAGACGTCCTGCAGCACCAGCGCGAAGTGCGAACGCAGGCTGGCGATCGGCAGGTCGCGGATGTCGACGCCGTCGAGCAGGATGCGGCCCGACGTGACGTCGTAGAACCGCAGCAGCAGGTTGATGATCGTGCTCTTGCCCGAGCCGGTGGCGCCCACCAGCCCGATCCGCTGGCCCGGTTCGACCACGAACGACACGTGC
>CBIHOS010000055.1:0-23439 GCA_966211945.1 uncultured bacterium | reverse complement strand
GGCCGTAGGCTGTCGGCTGTAGGCCGACCCTCGGGACGTCATAAGAGTCCGACGGCGACAAACTCTCCGCACCCCGCACCCCGCACCGGGTACCCGCTCCCCGCTCCCCGCTCCCCGGTTCCCGGCTATGATCGATCCCGTCCGCCAGGGGTATCCCGACCGTGGGATTGAGATCACACCCTTGGAACCTGCTCCGCCTTCGCCCCCTTCGCGCTGTCGCGCTTCTGAGGGCTTCGGCGGACCTCGCCGGAGCGCCGAAGGCGCGAAGGCGGGCCGGCTGACACCGGCGAAGGGAGCGCGGAGCGTCACGACGCACGTCTTCCCTCGTCTCGCCGGCAGGCCCGACCGCACGCGATCAAGGAGAGTACAGACGTGTCCCAGTCGTCCATGCCCGCCGCCTCAACGCTGCTCACCTACGACGAGGCGTTCCCCGGCTCCCGCAAAGTGCTGGTGGATGGTCCGCACGGCGTGCGCGTGCCGATGCGCGAAATCGCGCTGTCGGGTGGCAACGCACCGGTCCGCGTCTACGACACCAGCGGCCCGCAGGGCGTCGACGTGCGCGAAGGGCTGCCGCTGTTGCGTCGCGCCTGGATCGAGGCGCGCGGCGACACCATCGAGCAGCCGCGGCACCTGCTGCTCGATTCGTGGAAGCGCGAGATGCCGCCGGCCCTCGCGGCCCGCACCCGCACCGGCCGCCGGGCTCGCGACGGACAGGCGCCGACGCAGCTCGCCTACGCGAGGCGCGGCGAGATCACGCCGGAGATGGCCTACATCGCGACGCGCGAGAGCCTCACGCCCGAGTTCGTCCGCGACGAAGTGGCCCGCGGCCGCGCCATCATCCCGGCCAACGTCAATCACCCGGAGCTCGAGCCGATGATCATCGGCCGCAACTTCCTCGTGAAGATCAACGCCAACATCGGCAACTCCGCCGTGTCGTCGTCGATCGAGGAGGAAGTGGACAAGCTGCGCTGGTCGACGCTGTGGGGCGCCGACACCGTGATGGACCTGTCGACCGGCAAGGACATCCACGAGACACGCGAGTGGATCATCCGCAACGCCGCCGTGCCGATCGGCACGGTGCCGATCTACCAGGCGCTCGAGAAGGTGGGCGGCCGGCCCGAGGAGCTGACCTGGGAGCTCTATCGCGACACGCTGATCGAGCAGGCCGAGCAGGGCGTCGACTACTTCACGGTCCACGCCGGCGTGCTGCTGCGCTACATCCCGCTCACGGCCAGGCGCGTCACCGGCATCGTGTCTCGCGGCGGCTCGATCCTCGCGAAGTGGTGTCTCGCGCACCACAAGGAGAACTTCCTCTACACGCATTTCCGCGAGATCTGCGAAATCATGCGCGCCTACGACGTGTCGTTCTCGCTCGGCGACGGCCTGCGCCCCGGCTCGATTGCCGATGCCAACGACGCGGCGCAGTTCGGCGAGCTGCAGACGCAGGGCGAACTGACGCGCATCGCCTGGGAGTACGACGTCCAGGTGATGAACGAGGGACCGGGCCACGTCCCCATGCATCTCATCAAGGAGAACATGGAGAAGCAGCTCGAATGGTGCAGCGAGGCGCCGTTCTACACGCTCGGCCCGCTCACCACCGACATCGCGCCCGGCTACGACCACATCACGTCGGCGATCGGCGCCGCGATGATCGGCTGGTACGGCACTGCGATGCTCTGCTACGTGACGCCGAAGGAGCACCTCGGGCTGCCCAATCGCGACGATGTGAAGGCGGGCGTGATCGCGTACAAGATCGCCGCGCACGCGGCCGATCTCGCCAAGGGACATCCGCAGGCGCGGGTCTGGGACGATGCGCTGTCGAAGGCGCGGTTCGAATTCCGCTGGCGCGATCAGTTCAACCTGGCGCTCGACCCGGTGACGGCGCGTGCGTACCACGACGAGACGCTGCCGGCCGACGGCGCCAAGGTGGCGCACTTCTGTTCGATGTGCGGCCCGAAATTCTGCTCGATGGAGATCACCCAGCAGGTGCGCGACTACGCGGCGGCCCGGGGACTCGACACGCAGCAGGCGATCGAGGCAGGCCTGCAGGAGAAGGCCGTCGACTTCGCGCGGGCCGGCGACATCTACGTGAAGGAAGAAAACAGGTAGCGGCGCGTGCGGGGAACGCGCCCTACCGTTCGGTGACCGGCACGATCTGGATGATGGTCGGATAGTGGCTCGGGTTGGCGCCGGGCGTCGGCACCAGATACCCCTTGCGGCCGCCCCACGTGTAGTCCTTGATCGTCACGCCAGGCGGAAACGCCATCGTCTCCTCGCGGAACCGCCCGACTTCGAACATGTGCACGGGCGGCTCGTCGTACACCAGGTCGCCGCGTTCCCGGAGCTGCGTGCGGTAGTACAGCACCAGCTCGCCGAACGGCGCCGTGGCGCCAAACAGGTAGTAGCGCTGCTTCTGGCCGGCGTCGTAGGACTGCAGGAACCTGGCGCCCGGGAAGATCGGGACGCCGAGCTGCGCCTCGGTCGGCGCGGCTTCCGTCGCTGCCGGCGGGCTGGCAGCCGGGCGCGAGGGCTGCGTCGCGGGCGCGGTCGTGCCGCTCCCGGCAGGGCGCGCCGTGCCCGTGCCAGCTGGTGCGGTCTGCGCCGGCCGGGCGAGGATGGTGGACGGCGTGGCGGTGGCCTCGGTCCCGCGGCCCACCGGCTGCGGCGTCACACCGGGCGGCGGTGGGGGAGGCGTCTGCGGACGGCCCTGGGCGGCCGCCAGGGTGGCTGTGGCGAGCACCCCTGCCCATACGGTCAGCTCGATCGCGCGCTTCATGCGTCTTATTGTACGGAGATGGGGCGACACGCCCTAGACTGAGACGACAATGACGAGTGCTTTGAAGACTGCCGCTCTGCTGGGCCTGCTCAGCGCCGTGTTCCTCTACCTGGGGCAGGCTCTCGGAGGCGAGCAGGGCCTGATCCTGGCGTTCCTGTTTGCGGCCCTGATGAATTTCGGGTCGTATAGGTTCTCCGACCGGATCGTCCTGGCGATGTACCGCGCCAAGGAAGTCGGGCCCGAACATCCTCTGCACCAGCTGACAGCCGAGCTCGTCCAGCGCGCCCAGCTGCCGATGCCGAAGGTCTACGTCATCCCCGACCAGTCGCCGAACGCGTTCGCGACCGGCCGCAACCCGAGCCACGCGGCGGTGGCGGCCACCGAGGGCATCATGCGCGTCCTGAGTCGCGATGAACTGGCCGGCGTGATGGCCCACGAGCTCGCGCACGTGAAGCACCGCGACATCCTGATCAGCTCGGTCGCGGCGACGATCGCCGCGGCGATCATGATGGTCGCGCGGATGGCGCAGTTTGCCGCGATGTTCGGAGGAAGCTCGCGTTCGGACGACAACGAGGGCAGCAACCCGCTCGCGCTGCTCGTGGGCATCTTCGTGGCGCCCATCGCCGCGATGCTGATCCAGGCGGCAATCTCGCGATCGCGCGAGTTCGCGGCCGATGCCGGTGGCGCCGCGATCACGGGCAATCCGCATGGCCTCGCGAGCGCGTTGCGCAAAATCGAGGGCTACAGCAAGCAGGTGCCGATGGACGCCAACCCGGCGACCGCGCACATGTTCATCATCAAGCCGTTCAGCGTGCGTGGACTCTTCGGCCTGTTCAGCACGCACCCGCCGACCGAGCAGCGCATCGCAGCGTTGCTGGGAGGGTCGGTGTAGGGGAGCGATGCGCTCGGCGCGCCCGGCTCTCGGCCTTTCCGCATTCCCGCACTCGCGCATTCGACGCATTTCTGTCTTCACAGATCGTCCGCTATCCAGTCCGTCTGCGTCCGCACGCCCTTGTCGGGCGGGCGGCGCGTGACCTCGTAGCGCGCCCGGAGCGCGGCGAGCACCGACTTCACCTGCGCCGTGTAGCCCTTGTCAGGGTATGTTCCGACGTAGAGGCGCGCGTATTTTTCCAGCAGGTGCGGCGTTTCGGCCTGCAGGAACTGCAGGAAGTGATCGCGGCTGCCGTCCTGCAGGTACAGCACGTTGCCGCCCATGAGCGGTACGCCGAGGTCGGCCATCGCGGCCAGCGTCGCCTCGATGCGCGACGGCTGCGTGCTGAATCCCGGCACCAGCGGGCTCATGAGCACACCGGCGCGGACGCCGGCGTCGATCAGTTGCCGCACGGCACGCAGCCGCTGCCGCGGCGGCGCTGTGCCCGGCTCGAGCCGCTCCCACACCGGGTCCACCGTCGGCACGCTCATGTACACGGTGGCGAGGCCGCGCGCCGACATCCGGGCCAGGATGTCGGCATCGCGCACGACCATCGGCCCCTTGGTCACGATCCCGATGGGCGTGTCGGCCGCGTCGAGCAGTTCGAGACAGGCGCGCGTCAGCCGGTAGCGGCCTTCGATCGGCTGGTAGGGGTCGGTCGCGGTGCCGACGGCCACCAGTTCCGGCGTCCAGCGCCGCGGACTCAGCTCGCGCGCCAGCGTCGCGGCGATGTTCGCCTTCACGAAGATGTAGGACGAGAACTGATCGCCGGCGCCCATCTCGAGCTGCGACTGGTAGCGGCGGGCGAAGCAGTACTGGCAGGCGTGCGTGCAGCCGCGATACGGGTTGAGCGTCCAGCGAAACGCCATGCCGCGTGTCCGGTTCAGCGCCGACCGGCACGTCACCTCCTGATATCGCGCATCGTCGGCCAGCCGCGTCGCCGACGGCAGCGCGGCCACGCCTTGCGCCTTGACGAGCGCCGCCACGGTCCGGGTGGTCAGCGGTTGCTCGAACAAATGGAGCTGGCTCGACATGGTTTCGCCTTTCGTTCGCCATTGTGTGGCGGCGGCGGCCGGCCGGTCAAGCGCAGCTCAGGCCCGTCCCTACGCCTTCTCTGGGGCTGTCCCGTCGCGACGTTCGGCGGGCCAGCACTTCAGGTATGCTGTGCGGCGCCATGGCCATCTCTCAGGTCGCGTTCCGGGCGTTTCTCGCCTCGTCGGTCGTCGTGTGTGCATCGGCGGTGCAGGCGCAGGCGCCCTCGTCACAGGATCTCGTCGGTACCTGGAAGGTGACCATGACGTCGCCGCAGGGCTCGCACCCGATGACCCTCGTCGTCACCGACACGGCGGGCAAGCTGGCCGGCAACGTGGCCGGCGAGATGGGCACGCTTCCGGCGGCGGTCGAGACGTCCGAGACCGGCGTGAAGATCCTGTTCACGGTCGACTACCAGGGATCGCCCCTCCCGATCGCGCTCACGGGCAAGGTGGCCGCCGGTGTGCTGAAGGGCACCTCCGACTACGGCAACGGCATGGCGACTGGCGAGTTCGAGGCGAGCAAGGAAGGCGCCGCGGCTCCTGCGGCCGCTGCCGACGCGTCGGGTGTCGCGGGCACGTGGACGATCGCCTCGTCTGGCGGCGACGGCTGGTCCCTGGAGCTGACGCAGGAGGCGGCGACCGTGTCGGGCTTCCTGAAGAACGCCGGTCAGGGCATCACCCTGCCGGTGAAGGGCACGCTCGAGGCTGGCGCGCTCAGCCTCGCGATCGCCGGCGGCGACGCGACGGGCACGATCAAGGGCGCGCTCGACGCCGGCGCCCTCAAAGGCAGCTACGAGGTCAACGGCGATACCGGCACCTGGTCGGCGACGCGCAAGCCGTAAGCGCGCGGTGAAGCTTCCATCCCAGCGCCAGAACGCTGCGGCCGCCGTCAGCGGCCCGGGCCCCGCCCGCCTGCATTCGATCGACGCCCTGCGGGGCTTCGACATGTTCTGGATCACCGGCGGCGACGTGCTCTTCCGCGCGCTCGGCACCTGGCTCGGATGGGAGTGGCTGCACCACCAGATGGAACACGTGCCCTGGGAAGGGTTCGTGTTCTACGACGTGATCTTCCCGCTGTTCATCCTGATCGTCGGCATCGTGCTGCCGATGTCGCTGCAGCGGCACCAGGCCAAGCCCTCGGCCGCCTATCCGCGCATCCTGCGCCGCTTCGCGCTGCTGCTCGTGCTCGGCTGGATCAACTGGAACGTCCTCCAGTTCGACTTCTCGCAGATGCGCTGGGCTGGCGTGCTGCAGCGCATCGCGCTCTGTTACCTCTTCACGTCGATCGCGGTGCTCCATCTGCGGGTGCGCGGCCAGGCGGTCCTCGCCGCGTCGCTGCTGTTCGGGTACTGGGCGCTCCTCGCGTTCGTGCCGGCGCCCGGCTATCGCCCGTACGACCTCTCCATGGAAGGCAACCTGGTCGGCTACGTCGATCGGCTGCTGCTTCCCGGCACGTTCTGCTGCTACCCGTACGGCGACAACGAAGGGCTGCTGTCCACCGTCCCGGCGATCGCCACCTGCCTGCTCGGGGCGCTGACGGGGGCGTGGTTCATGCAGCCGCGCCCGGCGATGGTCAAGTTCCGAGGCCTCGTGCTCGCGGCCATGGCATGCCTGGCGATCGGGTATGCGTGGTGGCCGCTGTTCCCGGTCATCAAGAACCTCTGGACGAGTTCGTACGTGATGGTGGCGGCCGGGTGGGGCCTGCTCCTGGTGGCGCTGTTCTACTTCCTGATCGACGTGCAGGGCATGCGCCGCTGGGCCGTGCCGTTCGTCGTCATCGGGATGAACGCGATCACGATCTACGTGGCGCAGGAGTTCATCGAGTTCGACGACATCTCGCGCTTCTTCCTCGGCGGCGTCGCGAGCCTCGCGGCAGGGGCCGGGCCCGTCGTCATCGCGCTCGGCGCGATCGCGGTCCGCTACGTCCTCCTGCGATATCTCTACCGCAACGGCACGTTCCTGCGAGTTTAGGTAGGGGCGGCGCCCCGAGCCGCCCTGACAGGGCACGTCGGGGACGTGCCCCTACCACTTACCCCTCGCGTACCGCCGCGCGCTGCTCGTCGAGCACGTCGCGCAGCGTCCGGGCCAGCGGAATCTCCGGCTGCCAGCCCGTGATCTCGGTCAGGCGGCCGTGGTCGCCGACCAGCAGCGGCACGTCCACGGGGCGCAGCCGGGCCGGGTCGACCTCGACGTCCACCGGCACCGCGACGTCGGCGCGCAGCAGATCGAGCAGGGCGCCAATCGCGATCGCCTCGCCGCGACAGACGTTGTAGATCCCGCCGCGCCGGCCGTGCCGCATCAACAGCGTGTACGCGCGTACCGTGTCGCGCACGTCCATCAGGTCGCGCCGGGCGTCGAGGTTGCCGACGCGCATCGGTCCGGGCTCGATCCCCGCTTCGATGCGCGCGATCTGCCGGGCGAACGCCGGTGCGAAGAAGCCGAGGTCCTGGCCGGGACCGATGTGGTTGAACGGCCGCACGACGACAACGTCGAGGTGCTCGTCGCGGGCCGCCGCAACCGCCAGCATCTCCTGCGCGAGTTTGCTCACGCCGTACGGCGTGCGCGGGCCGATCGGCGCCTGCTCGTGCAGCGGTGCGTCCGACGGCGCATACACCGCGGCCGACGTCGTCACGAGGACCCGCGCCCCCGGCACGTGACGCCCCACCGCCCGCAACAGCACGTGCGTCGCCCGGACGTTGAGTTCGAACGTGACGTCGGTCTGCGCCCACGCGGCGCCCTGGTTGGCGGCTCCGGCCAGGTGATAGATCGCGTGCGGTCGCGCCTCGGCGATGGCGGTCTCGACCGCCGCGGTGTCGCGCAGGTCGACGGCCCGCCACTCGACCGCGTCGCCGAGCGACAGTCCGGCCGCCGGTGGCGGTGCGCCCGGGCGGTACCAGCCGACGACCGGTCCGTCGTGACGCAGCCGTTCGACGAGGTGGCCGCCCGCGAAGCCAGCGGCGCCCGTGACCAGGACCGGCGACTGCATCGCGCCGCTAGTAGGATCGGCTGCCGAAGCCACCGGAACTGCCGCCCGTGTTGCCGCCAAACGCCCCGAGGAAGTTCGAGAACGTGCCGAGCCCGGCCAGCGTGAAGCCGATGTTGAAGCGCCGATCCTGCGGGATCGCGAAACTCGAATACTGCGGGAAGTTGTACTGCTGGTACTCGATGACCAGGCCGCAGCACTGCGCGTTGTAGTACCCCACGATGCGCTGGTCCATCATCGTCGAGCGCCCGAGGTCGTAGTAGAACGCGTAAGTGCCGCCAATCCGGTTGCCCCTCGTGTGTACGGTGGTGCCGGCGTTGAAGTACTTGTCGGGGCGGTCGGCGAAAATCGCGATGTTGCGCTGGCTCCAGCCGCCGTTGACCTCGAGGAAGTCGCTCAGCGAGTACTGGCCGTTCAGGCGGATGCTCTGGAAATTGCCGGCCCGATCGTCCCAGTCCAGCCGTGTCGTCAGCGACGTGCGTTCGCTCGGTGAGAAGGTGGCGCCGAGCGCGATCGGCGAGAAGTTGCTCGGTTCACGCCCGAAATAGCTCAACGGAAACGCGCTGAAGTCGTAGAGGCTCGCCTGCGGGTCGCTGTAGTAGCTCTGCGTCAGGCTGATCGTCAGGAAGTCGCGGGTGCGCGCCGACGACGCACCGGCGCGCCGCTTGCCGGTGAACCTGTTGGTGATGCCGTACGAGATCCGCGTCGTGCCGCCATAGGTGAAGTCGTAGCCTTCGAGCTTGGGAATCCGGTCGTAGTCGTCGAACGCGGTCAGGCGCTGGATCGTGAACGTCGGCTCGATCGTGTGCTTGTACTTCTCGGCGTAGCCGTTGTCCGGCGTGTCCCACACCTTGGTGAACTTCGGCCCGACGATGTCGGTGCGCAGGTCCCAGTACGTGCGGGTCAGCGGCTCGTTGACCTGCGATCCTGCGCGCCCGTCCTCACGCCGCTGGTAGCTCTCGCTGTACCGAGTGTAGTGATAGGCGACCGACGAGTTGAACGTCAGGAACGGCCACTGGTTGAACGGCACGCGCAGCGTCGGCGACACGTCGACGCGTTGCAGGCCCTGGTCGGCTTCGCCGTTGCTGTTCTTGTCGACGCGCGAGATGTTCACCCACTCCGTGCCGAGGCTGTAGTAGACCGGCGTCTCACCGATGCGGCTCTGCGCGAGGTTGTACGACAGCCGCGGCGTGCCGCCTTGCAGGCTGGAGTCGGTGTCCGAGTAGAACAGCTCGGTCGTGTCGTAGGTCGCGCTCATGCTCTGCCGGCCCCAGCTCCCTGAGAGGTTGCCGCGGATGCTGCGCGTGCGCGACGACCAGTCGTACGGGTTCTGGTTGAACGTCGCGCGCGTGACGACGCTCGAGAAGTAGTCGACGTTGCCGCGGGCCCGCAGGTTGAGCGGCAGGGCCTGCGCCAGGTTGGCACGCACCTCGTAGTTGGTCGCGGCCGGCGTCGTCACGGATCCGGCGTCCGTCGAGTACGACGCCTCGCGTTCCTTCAGGTAATACGTCGAGATCGTGCCCTGCGATCCCCGGCCGGCGACGTAGCGGTACTCACCGCCGACCCCCTGGCCGCGCTTGGCGAACCAGTCGTGGAGGATCGTGGCGTCCTGACTGCGGTTGATCGCCCAGAAGAACGCGTTGCTGACGCTCTGGCCGCGGATGGTCGACGAGCCGTAGGTCGGCAGCAGGAACCCGGTCGCCCGATCGTCGCTCTGGATCGGGTAGTACATCACCGGCAGGTAGAACATCGGCACGCCCTTCACCTTCAGCACCGTGTTCTTCAGGATCGCGTACTCGTCGAGCTCGACGATGCTGGTGGACGACACCAGTTCCCATCGCGGCGTCGGCTGCACGCAGCTGGTGAAGCCGCCCCGCGTGATCCTGTAGCGCTTCGGGCCGACCTTCTCGACCTTCTCACCGTAGAACAACGCGTCGGGTTCGAGCGTGCCGAAGAAGCTCTTGTCGACCTTCTCGCCCAGGTAGGTCGAGCCGGTCGCCTCGTAGAAGACGGCGAGTTTGGTGGAGTTGTTGAACTCGAGCCGCTCGGCGGCGATGCGCGTCTGCGGCGAGATGTAGACGACGTTGCCGATCGCGATGACCACGCCCGTCTGGCTGTCGTACTCGACCTGATCGGCGAAGAACTTCTGCTTGCCGTCGTCCTGCTCCATCTCCACTTCGCCGAGGAAGCGGTACTTCGATCCGTCGATCTCGATGCGGAGCTGACGCGACAGCTTGAAGCCGGGAATCTGCTGCGCCCAGGTGGCGGCCGGCAGCAGCGCAATCAGCACGAAGAGGAACGCGAGGGCGCGTGGCGTCAGGGTCGAATGCACGGGCTCGGCACGGGAGGCAGGCGTGGCAGCGGCAGGCAGGATATCACGCGGGATCGGGCGGCTCCGACGCTTGACCGAGGGCCTCGCGGACGGCGCCGACGAGGAACAGCGAGCCCGCCACCACGACTCGATCACCGTATTGCGACGCCAGCCCGACCGCTTCGGCCGGGGTCGCGCGGCTCTCGACCGGCAGGTCCGGCGCGATCGCACGAATCGCCGCCGCCAGATCGTCGGCCGGCAGGGCGCGTGGGAACGCCACGGCGGTCGTGATGACGCGCGCCGCCAGCGGCAGCAGCGGCGTGATCAGGCCGGCGACGTCCTTGTCGCGCATGCACGCCGTCACGAGTGTGACGCCGGTGAAATCCGCTTCGATCAGCCACGCGGCGAGCGCCTCGGCCCCGGCGGGATTGTGGGCGCCGTCGAACACGGCGGCGATGCCGCCGGCCAGCGTGCGCCGTTCGAGACGGCCGGGCCAGCGTGCGCCGGCGAGGCCCGCAGCGATCGCTTCAGGCGCCACGGCATGTCCGGTGGCGGCGAGCGCTTCGAGCAGGCGCACCGCGACGACCGCATTGCGCACCTGGTGGCGGCCGCGGAGGGCCAGGCGCACCGGGTCGTACGCGCGGACCGGCGTCGTCAGCCGTACGGTGGTCTCGCCCGCGTCGTACGCTGCCGCCACGTCCACGTCGTCGAACGCGCCGATCAGGTGTGCGTCCTGGCTGGCGCACGCGCCGGCGATCACGGCGGCGGGTTCCGTCTCGGTGACTCCACTCACGACGGTGGCGCGAGGCATGATCACGCCGGCCTTTTCGGCGGCAATGGCCGCGAGCGTGTCGCCGAGGTGCGCCATGTGGTCGAACGCGATCGACGTGATCGCGGCCAGCGGCGCTTCCACGACGTTTGTCGCGTCGTGCCGGCCGCCGAGCCCGACTTCGATGACCGCCACGCGCACGCCGGCCGACCGGAACAGCACGAAGGCCGCCGCAGTCGTGAGTTCGAAGTAGGTGGCCGGGCCGGCGATCGCGCCGCGAGCCAGCAGCGCGTCCTCGGCAGCGAAGACCGCCGCGAGTGCCGCGTCGAGCGCCGCATCGGTCGCGTCCTTCTCGTCGACCGCGAAGCGCTCGCGCAGATGGACCAGGTGCGGCGACGTGTAGCGCCCGACGCGGGTGCCGTCCGCGTGCAGGGCGGCGGCGGTCATGGCGGTCACCGACCCCTTGCCGTTGGTACCGGCGACGATGATGGGAAGGAAGCTGCGTTGCGGCTGGTCGAGGGCGGCGCAGAGCGCGCGCATCGTGTCCAGCCCGAGCTTGATGCCGAAGAACTCGCGGGCCGCGAGCCGTGCCTGCGGCGTCATGCCGGTGCGTGCATGAACCTCAGCGCGTCGGCGATGGCGGCCTTGAGCTTGCGGCGATCGACGATCATGTCGACCATGCCGTGTTCGACGAGGAACTCGGCGCGCTGGAAGCCGTCCGGCAGCTTCTGGCGGATGGTCTGCTCGATGACCCGCGGCCCGGCAAAGCCGATGAGCGCCTTGGGTTCGGCGATGTTGAGGTCGCCGAGCATCGCGAAGCTCGCGGTGACGCCGCCGGTCGTCGGATCGGTGAGCACGGAGAGGTAGGGGATGCCGGCGCGATCCAGGCGCGCCAGTGCGGCGCTCACCTTCGCCATCTGCATCAGCGACAAGGTGCCTTCCATCATCCGCGCGCCGCCCGAGCACGACACGATGACGACGGGCCGGCGGTGCTGCAGGCCCCGCTCGATGGCGCGGGTGATCTTCTCGCCGACGACCACGCCCATGCTGCCGCCGATGAACGAATACTCCATCGCGGCGATCTCGGTCTCGATGCCGTCGATGGTGCCGGTGCCGCAGATGATCGCGTCCTTGAGGCCGCTGGTCTGCTGCGCGTTGCGCAGCCGCTGCGAGTACGGCTTGGTGTCGATGAAGTTCAGCGGGTCGGTCGACGCGAGTTCCCGGTCGTGTTCGACCCACGGCCCGTCGAAGAGCATCGCCAGGCGTTCAGCAGCGCCCAACCGGAAGTGGTGCGAGCACTTCGGGCAGACCTGCATGTTGCCGTCGAGGTCCTTCTTGTAGAGCGCCTGGCCGCAGTCGGGGCACTTGACCCAGACGCCCTCGGGGATGCGGCTCGTCTTCTGCGCCGGGGCGATGGGTTTCGGAACGCGCTTGAACCAGGCCATAGGGTCCGCCCGGTCCGCCAGGCGAAGTGGCAAGAGTAGCCAGCCGGTCGGGCGAACGCAAGCGGGCCGCGAGGCCGGCGGCCCGATTGCTACCGCTGCCGAGGCACGTAGTACTGCGTTCCCTGCTGCATGTGCTCGACCTGGCGGAGCAGGTCCTCGACGTCTTCGTCGCACCAGTCGAGGTCCAGCGACGAGGTCTCCACGACCAGCAGCGGCGCGCCGGTGTAGTGGAAGAAGAAGTGGTTGAACGCGTCGTTCAGTTCGCCGATGTCCTCGTCGTCGGCGGTTCGTCGATCGGACGACCGGCGGGCCCGCTCGCGGAGGCGCTTGCGCAACCGATCCGTCGGGCACTGGAGGTAGACGACGACATCGGGCGTCGGCAGGTCGCGCGCCATCAGATCGTAGAGGCGCTGATAGATGAAGAGTTCGTTGTCGTCGAGCGTCAGGTACGCGAAGATCTTGTCCTTGTCGAACAGGTAGTCGCAGACGGTCACCTGGCTGAACAGGTCGCCCTGGCGGAGCGTTTCCTGCTGGCGATGCCGGGCCAGGAGATGGAAGAGCTGCGCCTGAAAGGCAGCCCCGCTGCGGCGGGCGCGCCGGTCGGCCGAAAACGGGTTCTCGCCATCGTCGAGGACGAGGCTGGCGTCGAGGCGCTGACCGAGGCGCTCGGCGAGAACGGCCTTTCCGACGCCTGGAGGACCCTCGATCGCGAGGTAACGGGCGTCCAAGATGGCGCGCAGTATACCCGACGCGCTTCGCAGAACGGCGAGACGCGCGTGCTAGCATGCGCGCGAGTGATGCCCCGTCGTCTGCTGCCTCTCGCCGCGCTGGCGTTGGCCACCGGTTGTGCGTCGGCGCCGCCGCCGTCTCCTCCGCCGATCATCGCCCCTTCCTACGACGCCAAGATCGCGAGCGTGCTGCGGCTGGAGGATCGACGGATCCTCGAGGATGCCGAGTCGCGGCCGCCGGCGCCGCCGCCGGCCGTGGATGGCCGCGGGCGGCCGCTGCCGTCGGCCGGGCCGCCGCCGCCGCTGGATCTGATCACGCTGCTCGGCGATACCGATGCGCGCGTCCGTCGTCGCGCCGCGCTCGCGATCGGTCGCGTCGGACTCGCGACGGGCGTCGCGGCCCTCGTCGCGCGACTGCAGGATCCCGACGCCGACGTGCGCGCCATGGTCGCGTTTGCGCTCGGCCTGATCGGCGACGCCGCCGCCGTCGAGCCGCTGCTGACCGCACTCGGCGACCCCAACCCGCTCGTGAAGGGCCGCGCCGCGCACGCGCTGGGCCTGATCGGTCCGGACAAGGCCGCCAGCAGCGCGCCCGCGATCGGCACGATGGTGCGGACGCTCGTCGAGGCGGGCGCGATCGCCACGCCGCCGGCCGACGACGCGCCGACGATGTCGGCCGAGGCAGACGCGGTCAGGCGCGGGCTCAGCGCGCTGACTTCGCTGCGCAGTTACGACGGCATCGCCACGGCGGTCCTCGACGCGCAGGGCCGGCCCCGGTCGGGATGGTGGCCGATTGCCGCCGCGCTCTCCCGGGTGGCCGACGACCGCGCCGTGCCGGCGCTGACCGCGCTCGTGTCGTCGCCCTCGCCCTACACGGCTGGTTACGCGCTGCGCGGCCTCGGTGAACGGAAGGCGGTTGCCGCGGTGCCGACGCTCCTGCCGCTGCTCGACGTGGCGCGCGACGTCCATCCGCAGGTGCGTGTGTCCGCGGTCCGCGCGGCCGGGCAGTTGCGCGATCGACGCGCCGTCGTTCCGCTGCTGGGACTGCTGCGTGGCAAGGCGGTGCCGCAGGGACTCGAACTCGAGATCATCGGCGCGCTCGGCGCACTCGAGGCCGACGAGGCCGAAGCCGAATTCATCGATCGACTGACCGCGCGCTCGCCGTTCGTTCGCGCCGCGGCGCTGCGCGGGTTGGCCCGCGTCGACGTCCTGTCGTTCACCACCGTGCTCTCGAGCCTCGATCCGGATCCCGATTGGCGCGTGCGCGCGGCGCTGGCCGAGGCGCTCACGGCGCTGGGGCCGGAGAACGCGACGCCGATGCTGCAGCGGCTGCTGGCCGACAAGGACGCGCGCGTGCTGCCGGCGGCCCTGCGTGCCTGGAACACGTTGAAGCTGCCCGGTCTCGAGAAGCATCTGGCCTCGGCGCTGACCCGCGACGACATCGGTGTGCGCAGCGAGGCCGCCTCGATCGCCGGCGATCGGAAGATCGCGGCGCTGCGCGAGCCCCTGCTCGCCGCCTACCAGCGCGCCGCGAGCGACAGCAGCGACGATGCTCGGTGGGCGGCGCTTACCGCGCTGGCGGCGATCGATCCCTCGGCGGCGCGGGCGCCGATGGAGGCGACGCTGGCCGACAGGGACTGGGCGGTGCGGCTGCGCGCGGCTCGCTGGCTGGTGGCGCAGGACGCGTCGAGCGATGCGTTGACGCGCATCCGTCCGGCCCCGGTCACGGTGGCGTCGGACGTCTATGCCTCGGCGAGCCAGCCGCCCTATTCACCGCAGGTCTTCATCGAGACGGCCCGCGGCGCGGTGCAGGTGCAGCTGGACGTGCTCGACGCGCCGCTGACGACGTTCAACTTCATGGCGCTGGCCCGCAAGGGCTACTTCGACGGGCTGCAGATCCACCGCATGGTGCCGGCGTTCGTGGTCCAGGACGGCGATCCGCGCGGCGATGGCAGCGGCGGCCCGGGCTACAGCATCCGCGACGAGCTCAACGATCGCCCGTACCTGCGCGGCACCGTCGGCATGGCGCTCTCGGGCCCCGACACCGGCGGCAGTCAGTGGTTCATCACGCACGCGCCGCAGCCGCACCTCGAGGGCCGCTACACGGTGTTCGGTCAGGTCGTGACGGGGATGGAGGTCGTCGACGCGCTGCAGGTCGGCGACACGATCACGCGGGTCCGCGTTTGGGACGGAGTCACTGCACCGCAGTAATTGCCGAATTGCCGAATTGCAGAATTTCAATACCACCGCCAACCTTCGAAGCGCGATGGGGAAGCGCGATGGTAGTGGTGAAATTCTGAATTCTGAAATTGCTACGGACACGAAAAGGGGCGCGGGAGAGCCGCGCCCCTGGCAGTGCACACGTACCGCACTGCGCTAGCGTTTCTTGACGGCTTTCTTCGTGGCCTTGGCTGCCGGCTTGGCGGCCTTCTTTGCTGCCTTCTTGGCCATGACGTATCCCCCCTTTCCAGGTGGTCTACTCGGCCGGCCGCTCGCAGGCTCGCGCGTGCGCTCGCAACGCTGTCTCCCGTGCATCACGGCCCGTGAATGACGGAAGAGGACAGCCGTTCGTTACGGCCGGGAATGGCCGGCGGCCACCGGTCCTGCTGGCAGCCGCCGCATGTCCAACTGTCGGGCACCGATGGTGCGGGCACCCGGTGCGGCGTGGCGACGAGCGCCAGAGCCGCTACTGACTTACCGCTTCTTCGCGGCCTTCTTCGTGGCCTTCTTGGCGGTCGTCTTCGCCGCGGCCTTCTTGGCTGCCTTCTTCGCCATTCTTCCTCCTTGGCTGGCGGTGCTCGTTCCGGTGGACCGTCATTGGCCCATCACTACAGGTGGATTGAGCTACCCTGCCTCACACAAGATGTAGATTATGGATGAGAAAATTGCCTTGTCAAGCACAAAGAAGGGGTGCTTGTCAAAAATTTCTGGTCCGGCTTGCCTGTGCCACTCCGGCCGGACTAGCGCAATTGCCGACCCTTGTCAAACTTGACAAATCAAACCGGATGCTTACATTCCGGCGCGCCAGGCGCGGAGTCGATTCGAGGCGTTTTTCCGGCCTCCCGGCCGTCCGCCGCCTCAATCGCGTAAGCGGTTGCGCGCCAATTCGTGCCGCCGCGAACCGGGGCCGATCGCGATCGATCGCCAGGCCGCGCGGCGTCGATCGAACCGCCGACCCCACATCGGGTATCGGCCGATCGGCGGCGACGCTTGACGGCCGTCGGGAAATTCGTGGTAGGGGAGTCGCTTGCCGCGCGTGGCCGCTCGAGCCGTCGCGCGCGACGATCGATCAGAACGCCGAAACGCGCAGCTGCTGCTTCTCGGCGTGGCGCTCGAGCGCGAGCTGCACGAGCCGATCGACGAGCTCCTGATAGGTGACGCCGGTCGCCGCCCACAGCTTGCTGTACATGCTGATCGTCGTGAAGCCGGGCATCGTGTTGATCTCGTTCAGGAAGACATCGCCGGTCGCGCCATCGACCAGGAAGTCGACGCGGCTGAGGCCGGCGGCATCGACGGCGCGGAACGCGTCGATGGCCAGCGCCTGCAGCCGCGATCCAGTCGCCTCGTCGACGTCGGCCGGGATGCTCAGGCGGCTGCCGCCGTCGAGATACTTCGCCTCGTAGTCGTAGAACTCGCGCGACGGCACGATCTCGCCGGGCACCGACGCGATCGGGTCGTCGTTGCCGAGCACGGCCACTTCGATCTCGCGGGCCTGCGGCACGGCCGCTTCCACCACGACCTTGCGGTCGTAGTCGGCGGCGAGCTTGAGCGCGTCGATCAGCGTGTCGCGATCGTGCGCCTTGCTGATGCCGACGCTCGAGCCGAGATTGGCCGGCTTGACGAAGAGCGGCAGGCCGAGCTGCGCGACGAGCGCATCGGCGACGCCGTCGGTGTCGGCCAGGACGCGCCGGCGCAGGACGACGTCGTAGGCGCACTGCGGCAGCCCGTGCGCGGCGAAGACGCGCTTCATCACCGCCTTGTCCATGCCGACCGCCGACGCGAGCACGCCGCAGCCCACGTAGGGCACGTTGGCGAGCTCGAGCAGGCCCTGCACCGTGCCGTCCTCGCCGTGCGGGCCGTGCAGCACCGGGAAGATCACGTCGAGGCCGACCCCCGTCACCAGGGCCCGCGGCTCCTCGTCGCCGCGGGTGTGCGAGCGGTCGATGGCGAGGATGGTCTCCTCGCTCGGCCGCGGCAGCAGGTGCACTTCGCGGCCGGCCCGCAGCGCCTTGATCTCCGAGCGCGTCTGTTCGATCACTTCGGAGGCCGACGCGGCCGTGGGCGGCTTGTCGGCCAGTGCCCAGCGGCCGTCGCGTTCGATCCGGATCGGCACCGGTTCGTAGCGGCCGCGATCGAGGTTGGCCATGACCGCGGCGGCCGAGGCGATCGACACTTCGTGCTCGCCCGAGCGGCCACCGTAGATGACGCCCACGCGCAGTTTTCTCAAGGTCTCGATGGTCCGGGAAGTCGGCCGGAAGCGGCCAATGAATGCCGTAGTATAGCCGAATGCCCGGCGGCTTCGCGTTCACGCTGACGGGCCGGGATGGACAGGCACGCGCGGGGACGCTCGAGACGCCGCACGGCCTCGTCGAGACGCCGGCGTTCATGCCGGTCGGCACGCGCGGCGCCGTGCGCGGCGTCACGCAGCGCGCCCTCGAAGAGGCCGGCGCTCAAATCGTCCTGGCCAACACCTATCACCTCTACCTTCGCCCCGGCGACGACCTGATCGCCGAGCGGGGCGGCCTGCACCGCTTCGTCGGCTGGCCGGGGCCGATGCTGACCGACAGCGGCGGCTACCAGATCTTCAGCCTCGGCCCGCTGGTCGCGATCACCGAGGACGGCGCCCGCTTCCAGTCGCACCTCGACGGCTCGCGGCACGTGCTGACGCCCGAGCGCGTCGTCGACATCCAGGCGCAGCTCGGGCCCGACATCGCGATGGTGCTCGACGAGTGTCTCGCCGCGCCGGCCAGCGAGCCGGCCTCGGCGGCCTCGCTGGACCTCACGCTGCGCTGGGCGCGCCGGTCGCGCGATCGCTTCCTCCAGCTGCGGGACGGACGCATCGATGGCGTCACCGTGTCGACGCCGGGCCAGGCCCAGTTCGGCATCGTGCAGGGCGGCATCTACCGTCACCTGCGCGAGCGGAGCGCCGAGGCGCTGCAGGCGATTGGCTTCGAGTCCTATGCGATTGGCGGCCTCAGCGTCGGCGAGTCTGTCGAGACGATGTACGAGGTGGTGGGGTACACGACGCCGTGGCTGCCCGACGATAGGCCGCGCTACCTGATGGGCACCGGCATGCCCGACGATCTCGTGGAGTGCGTCGCCCGCGGCATCGATCTCTTCGACTGCGTGCTGCCGACGCGCAACGCGCGCAACGGCCAGGTCTTCACGCCCGACGGTCCCGTCAACCTGCGCAACGCCCGCTTCGCGCGCGACGATCGCCCGATCGACGAGGCGTGTCCCTGCGAGACGTGCCGGCGCCATTCGCGGGCCTATTTGCGTCATCTCTTCCACAACAAGGAGATGAACGCCGGCACGCTGGCGAGCGTTCACAATCTCGTCTTTTACCTTGACACCCTCCGGCGGATCCGACAGGCTATCGGTTTCGGGAGGTTCGAGCAGTACAGGCAGGACTTCCACCGCCGCTTCTCCCGAACACCCCTGAGTACTCGATGCTTTCCGTAAGTGCCTTCGTTCGACCGCTGGTCGCCATGGCGACGCCGGCCGACCCCAACGCCAGCCCCTGGCTGTCGCTGCTTCCCTTCGTCGTCATCCTCGGCATCTTCTACGTGCTGGTGCTGATGCCCATGAGGAAGCGGCAGCAGAAGGTCGCCGACTTCCAGAGTTCGCTCAAGCTCGGCGACAAGGTCATCACCACCGGCGGCATCTACGGGCTCATCACCCGCCTCGGGGAACATCACATCCAGCTCCAGATCGCGCCCAACGTCAGGATTGACGTGGCGCGCGCCGCCATCGGCGGGCTGCAGGGCCAGGATCCGGTCGTGCCCGACCAGGGCGCCGCGTAATCGCTCATGACAAGCAACCTTCGCTGGAAGCTGATCGCCATCTTCGTGGTGGTCGCGCTGGCCGTCGTGGCCTTCTATCCGCCCAAGGACAAGGTCAAGCTCGGACTCGACCTCAAGGGCGGTGTCCACCTCGTCCTCCGCGTCCAGACCGACGATGCGCTGAAGCTCGAGACCGAGACGAGCGCCGAGCGGCTGCGTGACGAGCTGACGCGGCAGGGGGTCGCGATCGGCGCCGTCGTGCCGCAGGACGTGCGCTCCTTCCGCGTCGAGGGCGTGCCCGGCGATCGCGATGCCGACTTCCGCCGCATCGCCGACGAGTGGGTCGGGCAGGTCTTCGATCGCGCCGCGTCGGGCGGCGGCGCCTATGCGTTCACGCTGAAGACCGCGCAGGTCAACCGGCTCCGCCAGGAAGCGGTCGCGCAGGCGCTGCAGACCATCGAGCGCCGCGTCAACGAACTCGGCGTCGCCGAGCCGATCGTCGCGCCGCACGGCGAGGGCGACCAGATCCTCGTGCAGATGCCGGGCGTGACCGACGTCGCTCGCGCCAAGGAGATCATCCGGTCGACGGCGCTCCTCGAGCTGAAGATCGTCGAGGACGGTCCCGCCCCGACCCGCGAGGCGCTGCTCGCCGCGCGTGGCGGTCAGGTGCCGCCCGACCTCGAGATCGTGCCCGGCGCCAGCGAGGCCGGCGACACCGGTCCGGCGTTCTACCTCGTGAAGCGCGCCGCCGGCATCACCGGCCGCGACCTGCGGAACGCCCGGCCGTCGCTCGACGAGAACAACCAGCCGGCCGTCGGCTTCTCACTCAATCAGCAGGGCGCCGACAAGTTCAGCCAGCTGACTGCGCAGAACATCGGCCGCCAGCTCGCGATCATTCTCGACGGCCGCATCCAGAGCGCGCCGACGATCGAGGGCCGCATCTACGACGAGGGCCGCATCTCGGGCTCGTTCACGCAGCAGGAAGTGCAGGATCTCTCGCTGACGCTGCGCTCGGGCGCGCTGCCGGCGAGCCTGACCTACCTCGAAGAGCGCACCGTCGGCCCGTCGCTCGGCCAGGACTCGATCCGCGCCGGCGTGACCGCCTCGTTCATCGGCCTGGCGCTGGTCACCGTCTTCATGCTCGTGTACTACAAGCTCACGGGCATCAATGCACTGCTCTCGATCTCGTTGAACCTGCTGATCCTGCTCGGCTTCATGGCCTACATCGGCGCCGTGATGACGCTGCCGGGCATCGCCGGCTTCATCCTGACGATCGGCATGGGCGTCGACTCCAACGTGCTGATCTTCGAGCGCATCAAGGAGGAGATGGCGGCGGGCAAGTCGGCGCGCGGCGCCGTCGCGGCCGGGTTCGACCGCGTCTTCCTCACCATTCTCGACACCCACGTCGCCTCGCTCATCGCCGCGGCGTTCCTCTTCCAGTTCGGCACCGGCCCGATCCGGGGCTTTGCCACCACGCTGTTCTTCGGACTGCTGTCCAACGTGTTCACGGCGGTGTTCGTGTCGCGCACGCTGTTCGAACTCATCCTGTCGCGCCGCCCACAGGCCGCGAAGCTGAGCATCTGAGGGCGCCATGGACCTGTTCTCGAACGCCAATTACAACTTCACCCGCTGGCGCTGGCACGCCATCGTCTTCTCGGCGCTCATCGTCCTGATCGGTGCGGCCCAGGTCGTCCGCCAGGGCATGCCGCTCGGCATCGACTTCTCGGGCGGCACGATCGTCATCCTGAAGTTCCACCAGCCGACGTCCGAGCAGCAGGTGCGTAACGCGCTCGACGCGCTGCCCGGCGAGAAGGTGGTGCAGCAGTACGGCGCCGCCGCCAACAACGAGGTCCTCGTCCGCCTGCCGCAGACGACGCAGGGCGAAGAGGGCACGAGTCTCGAGCAGGGCGCCCGCCAGGTGATGGACGTCGTGCGCGCCGCCAACCTCGGGCAGTTCGAGGTCGTCAGCACCGAGATCGTCGGCCCGGTCATCGGCCGGGACCTGCAGCGCAAGGGCATCTACGCCACCCTGGCGAGCATCCTCGGCATCACGCTGTACATCGCGTTCCGCTTCCGGCCGTCGTTTGCCATCGGCGCGATCGCCGCGACGCTGCACGACGTCATCGTCACGGTGGCGTTCCTGACCGTGTTCGGCTACGAACTGTCGCTGAACATCATCGCCGCCATCCTGACGATCACCGGCTACTCCGTGAACGACACGATCGTCATCTTCGACCGTGTCCGCGAGAACGCCAGGACGATGCGCAGCCTGACGCTGGAGCAGCAGGTCAACACCGCCGTCAACCAGACGCTGAGCCGCACGGTCATCACTGCCGGCACGACCTTCCTGTCGGTGCTCGCGCTGTACGTGTTCGGCGGCGAAGTGCTCGAAGGGTTCGCGTTCACGATGCTCGTCGGCATCGTCAGCGGCACCTACTCGACGGTGTTCATCGCCTCCTCGATCGCCATCGCGCTGAGCAAGTCCGTGACGGCACCGGCCGCGGCGCCGCGGGCCAGCGCCGGCGAGCGGCCGCCGCGCCGCGAACGGCGGAACGTCTAGAGCCGCCCGGTGCCGGTGCTGCTGGCGGCGGTGCTGCTCGGCGTGGTGCAGGGGCTCACCGAGTTCCTGCCCGTCTCGAGCTCCGCCCACCTCATACTCGCGCGGGCCTTCTTCGGCTGGGACGATCGCGGCTTCGGGCTCGCGTTCGACGTCGCCACGCACGTCGGCACGCTGCTCGCCATCGTCGTCTACTTCCGCGACGACATCCTCGGGATGGCCCGGGCGCTGCCGGGCGCGCTCACGGGCACCGATGCCGACTCGCGTCGCGTGCGGCTCGTGGCCATCGGCACGATTCCCGTCGTGATCGTCGGTGGTCTCTTCGCCGACGTCATCGAGGCGCACGTGCGCACGCCCCAGGTCACTGCGGTCACGCTCGCGGTGGGCGCCGTGCTGTTCATGGTCGTCGAACGGTTCGGCGCGCAGTGGCGGCAGGACGACCGCGGCATGAGCGTCGCGCAGGCGCTGATCTTCGGCGTCGCGCAATCGGCGGCGCTGGTTCCCGGCGTCTCGCGATCGGGCGCGACGATCACGGCCGGCATGGCCATGGGGTTCACGCGCGCCGGCGCCGCCCGCTTCGGCTTTCTCCTCGGTGTCCCGGCGATCCTGGCCGCGGCGGCCAAGGAAGCGCTGGAGTTCCGCCACACGGGCCTGGCTCCGGGCGATGCCACCCTGTTCATGGTCGGCGGTGTCACGGCCTTCGTCGTCGGCTACCTGACCATCCGCTTCTTCATGCGGTTCCTGGCCAACCACCGGCTCGACGTCTTCGCGTGGTACCGGCTGGGGCTCGCCGCTGCCGTCGTGATCTGGATGCTGGGCCGCTGACGTGTGGAACTACCTGCGCCGGCGGTTCGTCGCGGGATTCTTCGTCACCGTGCCGCTGGCCCTCAGCGTCGCCGCGCTGATCTGGATCTTCGGCCTGGCCGATGCGATCACGTCGCCGGTCGTCGAGCGGCTGTTCGGGCGGCGCATTCCCGGGCTCGGCATCGCGGCCACCGCGGCGGCGATTCTGGTGGTGGGGTTCTTCGCCGCCAACGTCCTCGGGCGCCGGCTGCTGCAGCGGGCCGAGCACTACCTGCTGCTCGTCCCGCTCTTCCGGTCGATCTATGCGCCGGTCAAGCAGCTCGTCTGGGCCTTCAACCCGCACAACGACTCGGGTTTCAAGCGCGTCGTGCTGGTCGAGGAGCCGCAGCGCGGCATGGTGCTGGGCTTTCTCACGCGTGAGCTGACCGTTGCCTCCGACGATGGCGCGGCCGAGGCGTGGGTGGCCGTGTACGTGCCGACCAACCATCTCTACCTGGGCGACGTCCTGCTCTACAGGCGTGAGCGTGTGCGCTATCCAGATCTGACGGTCGAGGAGGGCGTCCGCATCTTCCTGACGGGTGGGATGGCGTTGCCGGAGGCGATGGGAGCAGCCCGTTCATTGACACGCGGCGAGCCGCCCGCGTAGCATCCCGCTTCTGCGATCTCAACCGCGCGCGCGAGGCGCTGCGGATGACATGGACGCGGCGAGGCGGCCGGGCCTGGTGCGCCTCGTGATCACCGAAGAAAAATTCGTCCACGACTCGTGGTCCGAATCGGAAAAACTGGTGTCAAAGATGTCATCGGGTTCGTTGACACTGTTTTTTTGCTGTCGCTATAATCGCCGCCTCACGACGGAACCATCGTGCAGCGTCTGGGTCGGGTAGGAGGACAGGCCAGTGCCGAAAGACATGTTTGGGGACGTGGTCGAGCCGTCCATCAAGGTCGGATCGCAGAAGTGGTACACGGTCCCCGTCTCCATCCTGGTCCACATGGTGGTCGTGGGCGGGGTGATCATCGTCCCGCTGATGGCGATGGACGCATTGCCTGAGCCGTCGTCGATGATGGCGTTTGCGGCCGCGCCGCCACCGCCGCCACCGCC
>CBIHOS010000054.1:0-23651 GCA_966211945.1 uncultured bacterium | reverse complement strand
GTGACCTGCAGCGCCAGGCGGTGCCAGGGCTCGTCGTCCAGCGGCGGCAGCCGGTACTCCAGCACCACCCACTCGTTGCGCGGCAGTTCGCGCCGGTCGGCCGGACGCCCGTCGACGAACACCTCGAGCGTCTGGACGCCGGGCGAGAGGTTGCGCAGCGGCACGCGCACGCGAGTCGCGCCGGGCGGCAGGTACATCACCGCGTAGCCCTTGCTCCAGCGGTAGCGGTCGCCCCGCACGCCGACCTGATCGCCGTGCAGGCCCTCGTGGGGAGGCAGCGCGTAGCCGGCATGCTCCACCGACGGCCCGGCCGCCCGGATCGGCCAGCTCACCAGCGCCGCCAGCAGCAGCGCCCACGCCAGTCCCTTCCACACGCGCGGCAGCGGGCCCGATCCGAGCGTGGCGATCGCCATGCAGAGCGTGCCGACGACGATGTCCTCGCGCAGGATGATGCGATCGCCGGTGAGCATCGTGAGCGTGTACCCGGCCAGGCCGGCAACGACACCAGCCACCGGCCAGCCGTGCCGCTGCCCCGCCGGCACGTTGCCGTTGGCGCGGATGCCGAAGGCGACGCCGCCGAGCATCATCAGCCAGGCCGCCAGGCCCATGAGCCCGAGCTCGCTGGTCACGAGCAGGTACGTGTTGTGGGCCGAGAGCCGGGCGTCGGCCGGCAGGGACACGATGCCCAGCTGGGCCCGGAAGCGTTCGAATTCGTTGACCGAATTGCCGAGCCCGAGCCCGGTCACCGGCGCCGTCCGGATCATCGCGATCACCGCCTGCCAGACCGCGATGCGGCCCTTCGCGATGGCGTCGGGCGGCTGCCGCAGGTTGAACGTGTACAGCCACGTGTGCAGGTAGGACGTCTGCTGTTCGTGCCGCACGTTGCCCAGCGTGCCCACGAGGATCAGCGCGGCGAGCACCAGCACCGCGGCGGCGGCGGTGCCGCGAATCACCGGCCGGGCGTAACGCCGCACGAGCGGCGAAGGGTCCACCGCATCGAGGTCGCGGCGCAGCGCCAGCCACGCGAGGATGGCAAACCCGAAGCCCATCGAGACCAGCCCGGTCCGTCCGGCGGTCATGACCATCGCCACCACGACCACGACCAGGCCGGCCGACCAGGCGGCCCGGCGCCACCCGCCACGCGCCATCGCCAGGCCGGCAATCACCGGCGCGACGAGCGCGTAGAACGCCGCCAGCGCATTCGGATCGACGTAGGTGGCGTTGATGCGGGTGATGCCGGCATCGAAGATTCGCCACGCGGTCTGCAGGCCGATGCCGGTCTGCATCTGGACGAATCCGAACACGGCGGTGAGGATGGCGCCGATGGCGCCGGCGCGCAGGGCCCACACCCGCGTCTCGCGCGTGAGCGTGCCGCTCACCAGGCCGATGCAGCAGAACCCGTCGACCAGCGCGATGAGCAGCGGCAGCGCCCGGCCGTCGCCGGTGTCGGTGATGAAGAGATAGCCCGGGATCTGCGCGGTGACGTTGCGCCACAGGTGGGCCATCTCGCTCGGTCGCCAGCGCTCCGGCGTCAGGCCCACCGCAACCGACACGGCGGCCACCGCGACGAAGATCCCCCAGGCCGGCACCGCACTGCACGTCGTGGCGCGGCGCCGGCCAGCCGCCCGGCGCACCAGCCAGGGCACGACCTGCGTGACGACCACCAGGTGCACGATCGACTGCGGCACCGTCGGGTACAGCGTCGGCCAGACCGGCAGCAGCGGGACGAGCAGGAGCAGCAGGCCCGCCGACCACGTCGGCCGGAGAACGGCGAGGCCGGTGAGGGCCAGCAGGCTCCACCGGACGAGATCGGGAATCTGCGGCGACGCGATGATCGCGTAGCCGGGGCCTGCCATGTAGCCGACGAGACCGAGCACGGCCGCGACGCGGCCCAGCACGTCGCGGACGATCGCGGCCCGACCGCCAGACACCGCCGGCATCGGCGTGAGGCCGGCGCGATCGATCGCGCTCACCGCGGCCCCGCGATCTGGATGGAGGTGCGGGCGCGAATGCCGCCGAGCCAGTCGGCCACGAGCGACGCGCGGCGCACCGTCACGAGCCGGCGCCGCGCCTCGTTCACCTGCTCGGGCGTCGGCGTGCGCCCAGCGGCCGCGGCGGTCGCGTCCTGCGCCACCTCGACGTCTGTCGGTTGGGCGGCGGCGGTGAAGCGCTGGTCGACGTAGACGTCGATGCGGATGTCGTCGGCCACCCATGCGCGGGCCGTGGCCTCGGTGAGGCCGAGGGTCGCCAGGGCCTGCGTCCATGCCTCGGTGCTGCCGGCCCGCTGGACCGCCCGGTCGATCCGTTCGTCGATGGCGGCGCCGATCGGCATCGCCACGGCGAGCCGCTCGATCTCGAGGCGCATCAACTCGCGGGTCAGCAGCCGCTGCACGCCCTCGCCCTCCGTGCCGCCGGGCGCGATCGACCCGAGCAGGCGCGCCGCTTCCACGTCGCGCCACGTGAGCGCCTGCTCACCAATCACGGCCACGAGCCGATCGACGAGCACCGGCTGCGCGGCAGACGCGGCCGCCGTCCCGCCGGTCAGGGCGAGGATGGCCAGATATACTGTCGCCGCCCGCCCGGGCCACGTGCTCATGAGACTGACGGTCGTCATTCCTGTCTACAACGAAGTCCAGACGTTGCTGAGCCTGATCGATCGGGTTCAGGCCGTGGCGCTCGACAAGGACCTGATCCTCGTCGACGACTGCTCGAGCGACGGCACGCGCGACCTCCTGCAACGGACGGCCTTCCCGGCCAACGTGCGCGTGTTGTACCACGAACGCAACCAGGGCAAGGGCGCCGCACTGCGCACCGGTTTCGCCGCGGCGACCGGCGACGTCGTGATCATCCAGGACGCCGATCTCGAGTACGACCCCGAGGAGTACCCGAAGCTGCTCGAGCCGATCGCCTCGGGCCGCGCCGACGTCGTCTTCGGCTCGCGCTTCGCCGGCGGCGAGTCGCACCGCGTGCTGTACTTCTGGCACTCGTTGGGTAACAAGTTCCTGACGCTCGCCTCGAACGCCTTCACCAACCTGAATCTCACGGACATGGAGACCTGCTACAAGGTCTTCCGCCGCGACGTCCTCCAGCGGATCACCATCGAGGAGAACCGGTTCGGCTTCGAGCCGGAGATCACCGCGAAGGTCGCCAGGCTGCGGGTACGCATCTACGAGGTCGGTATCTCGTATGCCGGGCGTACCTACGAAGAGGGCAAGAAGATCGGCTGGCGCGATGGCGTCCGCGCCCTGTGGTGCATCGTCAAGTACAACTGGCTGCGCTGAACGCACACCCATGCGTTTCGTAGCGGCCCGACTTGTCGGGCGGTTCCGGTCCGGCCGGCCAAGTCCGGCCGCTACGACATTCAATCGATTCCAACGCCTACACGTGTCAGGGCCAACGCTCTCGACATTCCGCATTGAGCATTGCGCATTCTTACTGCGCCGAGCGTCGCGAGGCGTCTCAAAACGCCTGTCCGACGGTGATGTGCAGCGCCGTCCTCCCTTCGCGCGTGCCGTTGGCGAACGTGTGGCGGGCCAGCTTGAAGCCGAGATCGACGCGGATCGGGCCGATCGGCGACAGGTAGCGGATGCCGACACCGGCGGCGCCGCGAATGCCGCCGAGATCGAGATCGCTCACGCGCAGGAAGACGTTGCCGGCGTCGAGGAAGCCGGCCGCGATCAAGCCGCGCCAGACCGGCACGCGAATCTCGCTGTTGAAGATGAGGAGCGCGTTGCCGCCGCTCGGCAGGCCGTTGCGATCCAGCGTCGCCGGTTCACCCAGTCGATCCTGCGCGAAGCCGCGCACGGTGTTGTCGCCACCGGCGAAGAAGCGCTCGGCCGCCGGCAGGTCGGTGACGACGTCGACGAGCGCGGTGCCGTCGGGCCCCACCAGCTCCTGCCCGTCGTCGCCCACCCGCGGGAGCGCACGCGGCAGTCCGCGCGCCAGCCCGAGGCGGGCCCCGCCGGCGATCACCACGCGCCGGGCGCCCGGCACGCGCCGGTAGACGAACCCCTGCAGCAGCGTCTTGGTGAAGCCCACCTCCGAGCCGATCGAGCGCCCCGCGACCTCGCCATCGATGGCGATGAAGGTGCCGCGGCCGGGGTCCAGCGGATCGTCACGCGTGTCGCGGATGATCGAGTTGGTCACCGACGACAGGCGCACCTGCGGAAAGAGCCGATCGACGTTGAGCTGATCCTCGGCGGCGATGCGCGCGTCGTACAGCTCGGTGCGGCCGAAGCCGTATCGCGCGATGAACGTCGTGTGCTCGCCGAACAGGCGCGACCAGTCCACCCGGGCCGCCTGCCGGCGGAAGCTGAAGCTCGATCGAATCGCCTGCTCGACGAACGCCGACACGTCGAGATTGGCGCTGTCCAGGAGGGCACGCGGCTCGCGCCAGGTGCCGAGCACACGATACTCGTTGAACGCCAGCCCGGTGCCGTCGCGTTCGGGGTCGCCCGGGAAGTCGCGCGGCCGCAGGCTGCCGCGCAGGAAGAGGCTGACCGCGCGATTCTTGCCCCACAGGTTGCGCCGCCCGGCCTCGAAGAAGCCGCGGCCGGCGAACTCGAGCGTCTCGTCCACCTCGCCGCTGGCGTTCACGGTGCGCAGCCGCTGGCCGCCCTGCAGGCCGGCGCCGTAGCCGATCGTCGTGACCGGCGCCTCCTCCACGGTGACGATCACGTCGTGCGCGTCGGCGGTGGTCTGCCCGACGTCGACGATGCGGACGCTGCGGAAGAGCCCGAGCGCGGTGAGCCGCCGCTGGCTTTCGAACACGCGGCTCAGGCCGAACGGCTGGCCGCGCGCGATGCGCAGTTCGCGCCGGATGGTGTCCTCGCTGGTGCGGACGTTGCCGACCACCAGGATGCGATCGACGATGGTCTGCCGGCCCTCGGTGAGCACGAAGGTCACGGCGATGTCGCCCGGCGTCGCGCCGTTCCCGAGCCGCGCTTCGATCTGGGCCTGCCGGTAGCCTTCGTCGAGGTAGCGGCGGAGCACCGCTTCGCGACTCGCGACCACCGCCGACGACGAGAACGGCTGGCCCGGTGCGACGGTCAGCAGGCTCCGGAGCGTGGACTCGTCGATCGCCTGCACGCCTTCGAAGCCGACGGTGGACACGACGGCGCGCGCGCCCTCGACCACGCGCAGCCGGATCTCCACCGCGCCGGCGACCTCCGGCGACAGCGACGGCGGGCTGACGTCGACGAGCGCCTCCTCGACCCGCGCGGCCGGAAAGCCGCTGTTCTGATAGGCCTGCGTCATCTCGCCGATGCCGGCGGCGAGCAGCGACGGCACGAAGACGTCGCCTTCCTCGAGGTCGATGCCCTGGCGCAGCGTCGGCGCCGGCAGCGCCTGGGCGCCACCGATCACCAGCGCCTGCACGCGATAGATCCGGCCGCGCGCGATCGTGAAGACGACGTCCAGTCCGCTGTCGGTCTGCCGGCGCGAATACGCCACGCGCGCGCGCCAGTAGCCCCGCTCCTGCAGCCAGGTGGTGATGCGGGCGCGCGAGTCCTCGAGCAGGTCCTCGTCCACGCTCGCCTCCTCGCGCACCGGCACCAGCTCGCGCCGGGCGGACTCGGGCAACGCATCGCCCTCGAAGCGCAGCGAGACGAGCGGCCCGCGCGAGACGTCCACGGTGAGATCGATGGTCGTCTGGCCCTGACCCGGCACTGGCGTGGTCCGCACGACCGCCTCGTAGTAGCCGGCGGCGCGCAGGCGCTCGGTGTACCGCTGGACGCGCCGATCGACGTCGGCGACGTCGTAGGGCAGGCCCGTGTGCAGGTCGAGATCCGCGAGCGCCGCCGCCTGTTCGGCCGGCGGCACACCGGTCAACGTGACCCGCCCCACCGCCCACCGCGGCCCCGGATCGCCGCCGACGACGAGCGTCACGACGTCGCGGCGCGGCGTCGCGTCCAGGCGCGTCGATATCTGCGGGCGCAGATAGCCCTGCGCGCCGAGCGCGTCCTGCACGGCGGCCGTCGCTTCGGTCGCCCGCGCCGCGAGCGCCAAGGCGCCGAGGAGCAAGCGCAGGGAGCGGCGCACGGCGTCGCCGAACGGCTGGAGCGCGCCCTCGACCTCGAACTCGCCAATCCGCTGCGCAGAGGTGAGCTCGACCCGTACCACCACGCCGCCGGCGGCCGGATCGGCGAAGACGTCGACGGTCGCGAAGCGCCCGACGTGCACGAGGTGCTCGATCGACGAGCGCACCTGCGCCGGCTGCAGCGGCGCACCGACCACCACGTCGAGCAGTTGCCGCAGCGCCTCGTCGTCGATCGGCGCGCCGTCGAGCACCATGCGCACACCGACGACCGGCTGGCCCGGTGCCTGTGCGGGCGCCGCCTGGGCCGGCGGCGCGGCCTGGCCGGGCCGGGCGATCGCGGGCGCGACGGGCGCCGCGGCGACGAGTGCAGTCGCAAGCAGGAGAGCGCGCATCAGAAGACGTGGCGGACGCGGACGTCGATGGCGTAGGTGTCGTCCTCGTTCTGCGAGACGATCCACGACAATCTGTCGCTCTGGGTGAACTCGAGCAGGATCAGCTGATCGCGCTGCTCCGACGTGAGGAGCTGCGCGAACGTCAGGTACAGCCGCTCGCTGATCCGCTTGCCGATCGTCAGCCGCGCGCCCGGACTGAGGCGCGACGACTGCTGGCCGAAGTTGGCCAGCGACGGCGTGATCTGCACCGAGTCGACGCCAAGGGCCTGCTCGGCGACGCGGCTGACGTTCTGCGAGATCGGACTCGCGAGCAGGCGCGCCGCCCGCGCCGCGATCAGGTCCTGCTCGGTCTGGTTCGGTGCGCGCAGGGCCCGCAGCTCGGCGTTGACCGGGTCGCGCACGTCGCCGAACAGCAGCGCCATGATGTCGACGGCGTTGAGGGGCGGATCCGACGACAGGTCGAACACGAAGCGGTCGGGCGTGCCCGACACGCGGAACGTGACGATGTAGATCTGGCCGGGCACCTGCGCGCGCGTCTCGGCCTCGATGTCGAAGAACGGCTCGATGCGGGTCGGGTTCGAGAAGTCGACGACGCCGCGGCGGACGTTGTAGCGCTTGCCCTCGAAGAACACCTCCCCGCGTTCGATCTCGGCGCGGCCGAACAGCTGCGGACGGTCGTACGTGCCGCGCAGCGTCAGCTCGGCGCTCGACACCAGGCGCGTCGTGTTGTTGGCGATGCGCAGCGTCGAGGGCGCCGAGACGCGCAGGTCGAACCGCAGCGGATAGCCGGCCTCGACGACGGCCGCCGGCGCCGGCAGCGTGCTGGCGGCCAGGCCGAACACGCCGGTGCCGCCGGTGTCGATCGTGCGCGTCAGGACGGCGTCGCGCACCTGCACCGTACCACTGAGCGTCGGCAGCGCCACCGGTCCCCGCAGTGCCAGGTCCGCGTCGACGATCGAGCGGAAGCCCTCCGGGTAGCGGATGCGCATCTCGTAGCCGGTGGCGGTGACGTTGAACTCGCTCGGCGAGACGCCGGCAAACGCCACCCGGCCGCCGAACCGCACCGGCCCGCCGCCCAGGCGCGCCGTCACGCCCTCGAGCGACGCGCCGCCGGTGTCGAAGCGCACGGTGCCGTTGATCGCCTCGAGCGAATGCGGCAGCCCGCCGTAGCGCAGCCGGCCATCGGTGATCAGCGCGCTGCCGCCGACGACCGGCGACCGCCAGGGCCCGCTGATCTCGGCCGACACCTCGGCGGCGCCGGACGCGCGCACGTCGCGCAGCACGCCCTGCAGCAAGCCGAGGTTGGCGTCGCCGAGCAGCCGGATGCTCATGCGCTCGCTGTCCATCTGCACGTCGCCGGCCACGTCGAGCCGGGTGCCCTCGCCGACCAGGCGCATCCGGTCGATCTGCAGGCGGTCCTGGGCGAGCGCGATCCGCAGCGGCCCGTCGTTGCGCAGCTCGTAGTCGATCAGCTGCAGGCGCAGCGCATCGATCCGCAGGTCGCCCTCGAGCCGCGCAGTGTCGTCGAACGGCCCGACCAGGTGCATCGTGCCCGAGCCGACCATCGACGTGAACGGCGAGAAGGTCGGACTGAACACGCGGATGTACGGATCGAGCGACGTGTTGGCGAAGGTCAGCGTCACGTCGGCGTCCGCATCGTCGTCGAAGGGGATGCGGCCGGTGCCGGAGACCGCGAGGCGCGACGACGCCATCTCGAGCGCGTCGATGAACATCTGCCGCTCGCGGATCGACAGCTGCGCGGTCAACTGGCCGATGCCTTCGTCGCCGACGTAGAGGTCGTCGATGCTCGCCCGCACGTCGTAGCGCGGCTCGCGGAACGTCGCGTCGCCACTGGCGGTCAGCCGCAGCGTGCCGGTGAGCGGCACGCCCTCCCATGTGAGCGCCTTCACGGTGGTGACCGGAATGCCGCGGCCTTCGACCTTGAAGCGATAGGTGCCGGCCCAGGCGACGTAGGCGCCGCCGTTGACGTGGCCGCCGCCCTTGCTGATGACGATGTCGTCCAGGTGCACGCCGGCCCCGTCGAAGCGCAGCGCCGCGGTCGCGCGCTCGAACGGCTCGTCGTAGGCGACGCCGTCGGCCAGTTGCAGCCGCCCGAACCCGAGCGGGCCACGGTAGTCGCCCTGCAGCTGGAAGTCGCCCGAGAGCGGGCCCTCGACCGGATAGTCGTCGAGCGAGAAGGCGTGGCGCAGGTCCTTCATCGGCCAGCCGAACAACTGGACGCGGGCGCGAATCTCCTCGCCGCCATCGCGGCGCGGGAAGCCGAGCGCGAAGCGGCCGCTGACGCGCATCCGGGCGTCGCCCTGTTCCAGTTCCGCGCCGGCGATGTCGACGTAGCCGTTCTCGATCACCAGTGCGGTGCGGCCGGTGCCCCACGTCACGTCCCAGCCGCGCAGCGCGCGCCCGGCGAACTGTCCTTCGATGCGCGGTGCCCGGAAGCGGCCGGTCATCCGCCCGTCGAACGTGCCCGCGCCCCCGACCGCGACGGGTCGCGTGCGGGCGCCGGCCGCGGTCATGATGCCGGCCAGCAGCTTGTCGCTCTCCTGCCAGTCGCGGCTGGTGACGTGGAACTGGAAGTCGGACGCGTCACCGCCCTGGGTGCGGCCGTCGAACTCGACATAGGTGTCGGGCGTGGCCACGTAGCTGCGCGCCACGTCGATCCGCGCGCCCTCGTAGCCGTACCGGAGCTCGGCGACGATCGGCACGCGTCCGAGCGGAGCGTCGCGATCGAGCCGCACGGCGCGCGCCCCGGCCGTGCCCGCCAGATCGATCAGCTCGCGGCCCTGCATCCGCTGACCGTCGGGCGCGGTCACGACGATCTCGCCGGTGCCGGTCCGGCGGTCGAACCGACCGGACGGGAAGTCGAGCAGGTGGCGGCCGTCGGCGCGGCCGGCCACGGCCATGCCCTCGAGGCCGATCAGCCGCGACACGGCCTCGACGTCGACCTGCGTATAGCGGGCATCGAGGCGCTGGTGCGCCGGCGTCGGGGCGCCGAGCGGGGCATAGGCGTAGGTCAGGCCGAGCTGGCCGCCGGCAAACCCCATGCGCGCCTCGGTGACGTCGAAGCGGTCGCGGGTCCAGAGCAGCGACCCGCGCAGGTCGTCGAAGTCGAAGGCGTTCAGCCGCGCGCGCGGGCTGCGGAACCGTCCGGTCAGCTCGCGGAAGTTGCGGGCCAGCCTGAAGGTGCCGGCAAACTGCCCGTCGCCGTCCAGCGTGAATTCGCGGCCCTGGAAGAACAGGTCCTTCATCCGGGCGAAGTCGATGGTGGACTGGACGATCTCGTACGACTGCTCGGGCCAGCGCGAGACGTTGACGTCGCCGCGCACCTGCGATCGCGAACCGTCTGCCTGCAGGTCGATGCGCGGCAGCGTGATGCGGCCGCCGTCGATGACGAACGTGGTCTGCATGTGCGCCCACATGGGCACGTAGCGCTGGATGGTGATCAGGCCGTCGCGGAACGTCGCCTGGCCGCGATACCGATCGCTCTTGGCAATCGTCAGCTCGAGGTTGCGGGCGTCGACGCTCCACGGCGTGACGTGGTCGATGTAGCGGACGCGGCCGCGCGTGCCGGTGAACTGCCGCAGCGTGGTCACGAACCGGCGCGGCCCGGTCCGTTGCGGCGTCGAGATCTTCGGGAAGTTGTGCCGGCCGTTGGCAAACGTCTCGATCGTCATCGTCCAGTCGCGCATCGTGACGTCGCGAATCACGAGCTCGCCGGTGACGATCGACCACCACGGCATGCCGATGGTGATGCGCTCGGCCGTGAAGAACGGCGCGTCGGCCGGCGTCAGGCCCTCGACGCGCAGGCGATCGAGGACGAACTCGCCGCGCAGCAGCCGGACCGAGAGCTGCCCGATGTGCAGCGGACGCTGCAGCCGCTTGCCGCCCTCGCGCTCGGCAAGTTCGCGGAGGCTGGGTCCGAGGTCGATCGACAGGACCGACACGAGGGCCGCGGCGATCGCGGCGACCAGCAGCGCCGAGCCGCGCTTGCCGAGGTGCCATGCGAGGCGGCGGCGCCGGCCGCGCCGCGGCAATCGCTCACCGCCGTCGTCGCCGTTCTCGCCGTCGCCGGACAGGGTGGCCGGCGCCGCATCGCCGGCCGGAACGTCCTCCGGGGCCGGGGTGGTTCGATCCTCGGGCACGCTCATTCGACGACCACGAGCGGTCGGCCGGCCTCGACAGACTGGCCTTCCTGCACCAGGATCTCGGTGACCACGCCGGCCCGGCCCGCCGCGAGCGCGTTCTCCATCTTCATCGCTTCGATGACCACCACGGGCTGCCGCGCATCGACGTGATCGCCGACAGCGACCGGGAGGCGCACGATCTTGCCCGGCATCGGCGCCACGATCCGGAGCGGCCCCTGCGCCGCCCGGCCGCCAGCCGCGACGCGCGGCGGCCGCGCGCTCACGGCGACAGGAATCCGCTGGCCCCGCACGTGGACGATGCGCTGGGCGCCGGGCGCCTCCGTTTCGACGACCACGTCGTGCATCGAGCCGTCGGCGAGGCGCAGGCTGAAGCGGCCGAGGCCGAGATCACGGACGTCGCAGGTCGTCACCGCCTCGTCGAGCGACAGATCGAGGGTCCCGGCGTCGCGTCCGGGCCCGACCGTCACCTGCCGGACGTCACCGGCGTGTTCGAGGTGGAGGCGTAGGGCCAAACCCCGATTCTACCTTCGGAGCCCGGCCTGGCGGGCTGCCGCGGCCCAGGCCGAGCGCCGCGCGACCGGAGGTTGGCCGGACGGCGCCTGGCGGCTGGCGAAAAATGCCGAGGTGGCAGCCGCCAGCAGGGCGACGCGCGTGTCGTCGGACTCCGGCGTGACAAACGGCGCACCACCCCGCTTCTGCAGCTCGGTGTCCAGCATGGTGGTGTCCAGCTCCCCGCGCACGAAGGCCGGCTGCACCAGCATCCATCGGAAGAACGGCAGCGTCGTCGGAATGCCGCCGACGAGGTACTCGTCGAGGGCGCGCAGCATCCGCAGCCGGGCCTGTTCGCGATCGCTCCCCCACGCGACGAGCTTCGAGATCATCGAGTCGTAGTGGATCGGGACCTCGAAGCCGGCATCGACGCCGCCGTCGTCGCGGATGCCGGGACCTCCCGGCACCGACAGGTGCGTGATGCGGCCGGGCCGCGGCATGAACCCGTGATCGGGGTCCTCGGCGTACACGCGGCATTCGATGGCGTGGCCGTTGGGCGTCAGCGCCTGTGCCGGCGGGATGGTCAGGCGCTCGCCGCGCGCGATGCGGATCTGCCACTGCACGAGATCGACCCCGGTGACCATCTCGGTGACCGGGTGCTCGACCTGCAGCCGGGTGTTCATCTCGAGGAAGTAGCACTCGTCGTGCGGGTCGACGAGGAACTCGATGGTCCCGGCGTTGGTGTAGCCGACGGCCCGGGCGATCGACGCCGCGGCATCGGCCATGCGCGCGCGCAGCGCGGCGGACATCCGCGGCGCCGGCGATTCCTCGATCACCTTCTGGTGCCGGCGCTGCACCGAGCACTCGCGCTCGACGAACGGCACGACGGTGCCGTGATGATCGGCGAGCAGCTGGATCTCGATGTGACGGGCCCGGCGCAGACGCCGCTCGAAGTACACGGTGGCATCGCCGAAGGCCGTGCTCGCCTCGGAGCGTGCCGTGCGCACCGCGTCCAGGAGCGCCGGCGCGGCGGCGACCTCACGCATGCCCTTGCCGCCGCCGCCAGCGACCGCCTTGACCATCAACGGATAGCCGACCGCGTCGCCGAGCCGCTGTACCCGATCGTCGGCGGCCGTCGCGTCGATCGGAGTCTGCGTGCCGGGGACGACGGGCGCGCCGGCCGCAATCGCCGCGTCGCGGGCCGCCGTCTTGCTGCCCATCTGCGCGATGACCGCTGCCGACGGGCCGATGAAGGTCAGGCCGGCGTCGGCGCAGGCCTGGGCGAAGTCCTCGTTCTCGGCGAGGAACCCGTAGCCGGGATGCACGGCATCGGCACCGCTGCGGCGCGCGATGTCGATCAGCTTGTCGATGCGCAGGTAGGTCTCGGCGGGCGGATTGCCGCCGAGGGGAAAGGCCCGATCGGCGTACCGGACGTGCCGCGCCTCGCGGTCGGCATCGGCATAGACCGCCACCGTGGCGATGCCCATCTCGCGGCAGGCGCGCATGACGCGCACGGCGATCTCGCCGCGGTTCGCGATCAGGATCGTCTTCACAAGGGGATGTTCCCGTGCTTCTTCGGGGGCAGCGTCTCGCGCTTGCCCTGCAGGCGCTCCAGCGCGCGACAGATGCGGGCCCGCGTCGTTCGCGGCGCGATGACCTCGTCGAGGAAGCCGCGCGTCGCGGCCACGTACGGGTTGGCGAACGCGTCCCTGAACTCCTCGACCTTGGCGGCGCGCAGCGCCTGCGGGTCGGCGGCCGATTCGATCTCCCGCTTGTAGAGGATGTTGACCGCGCCCTCCGGCCCCATCACGGCCAGTTCAGCGGTCGGCCAGGCGAGGTTGACGTCGGTGCGCAGGTGCTTGCTCGACATCACGCAGTAGGCGCCGCCGTAGGCCTTGCGCGTGATCACGGTGATCTTCGGCACGGTCGCCTCGGCGTAGGCGTACAGCAGCTTGGCGCCGTGGCGGATGATGCCGCCGAACTCCTGCACGGTGCCCGGCAGGAAGCCCGGGACGTCCTCGAAGGTCACCAGCGGCACGTTGAACGCGTCGCAGCAGCGGACGAAGCGCGCGCCCTTCACCGAGGCGTCGATGTCGAGGGTGCCGGCGAGGTGGGCCGGCTGGTTCGCGACGATCCCCACCGAGCGGCCGCCCATCCGCGCGAAGCCGACGATGATGTTGCGCGCGTAGTGCTGCTGCACCTCCAGGAACGCGCCATCGTCGACCACCGTGCGGATCACGTCGTGCATGTCGTACGGCTGGTTGGGCGACGGCGGCACGATCGTGTCGAGTTCGGACACGTCGCGATCGGCCGGATCGGCGGTCGGCACGATCGGCGGGTCGTCGACGTTGTTGGACGGCAGGTAGGACAGGAGGTCGCGCACCACCGCCAGCGCCGCCGCGTCGTCGTGCACCGCGAAGTGCGCCACGCCGCTGCGCGCGTTGTGGGTCATCGCGCCGCCCAGCTCCTCCTTGGTGACCTGCTCGTGGGTGACCGTCCTGATGACCTCGGGCCCGGTCACGAACATGTAGCTGGTGGACTCCACCATGACGGTGAAGTCGGTGATCGCCGGCGAGTAGACCGCCCCGCCGGCGCACGGGCCGAGGATCGCCGAGATCTGCGGCACCACGCCCGAGGCCAGCGTGTTGCGCAGGAAGATGTCGGCGTACCCGGCCAGCGAAGCGACGCCTTCCTGGATGCGCGCGCCGCCCGAGTCGTTGAGCCCGACGATCGGTGCGCCCAGCTTGAGCGCCTGGTCCATCACCTTGCAGATCTTGGCGGCGTTGGTCTCCGACAGCGACCCGCCGAAGACCGTGAAGTCCTGCGCGAACGCGAAGACGACGCGGCCGTCCACCAGGCCGCTGCCGCAGACGACGCCGTCGCCCGGAATCTGCTGGGCCTCCATGCCGAAGTCGCGGCAGCGATGGACGACGAGCTTGTCGACCTCCTCGAACGTGCCCGGATCGAACAACCGCTCGATGCGCTCGCGCGCCGTCAGCTTGCCCGCCTCGTGCTGCCGCGCGATGCGGTCGGCACCGCCGCCGAGTTCGGCACGCTGCTCGAGGGCAGCCAGGCGCGCAGACGGGCTCTCGCGGTGCATGCCTACTTCTGCTGCGCTTTCTCCCAGTCCTTCAGGAAGCGCTCGAGCCCGATGTCGGTGAGCGGGTGCTTGAAGAGCGACTCGATGACGGCCGGCGGGCACGTGCAGATGTCGGCGCCCAGCTTGGCTGCCTCGACGATGTGCAGCGGGCCGCGCGTGCTCGCCACCAGCACCTGCGTCGCGAACTCGTAGTTGTCGTAGATCTCGACGATGTCCTCGACCACCGCCATGCCGTCGTGGGCGATGTCGTCGAGCCGTCCGACGAACGGGCTGACGAAGTAGGCGCCGACCTTGGCGGCAATCAGCGCCTGCGCCGCCGAGAACACCAGCGTCACGTTGACGCGCGTGCCTTCCTCGGTGAGCGTCTTGCAGGCCTGCACGCCGGCCGGCGTGAACGGCACCTTGACGACGATGTGCTCGGAGATCTCGCGCAGTTCGCGGCCCTGGCGCAGCATGCCTTCGAGATCGGTGGCGACGACTTCGCCGCTGACCGGTCCCTGGACGACGTCGCAGATCTCCTTGAGGATGTCGTGCGGCTTGCGGCTCTCCTTGGCCATCAGCGACGGGTTTGTCGTGACGCCATCGATGACGCCGAGGGCGTGGAGCCTGCGGATGTCGGCGATGTTGCCGGTGTCGACGAAGAATTTCATGGTCGCGTCCTTTCCGTTCGGACGCCTCGGCGAGGCGTCTCTACCAACTGGCGCCGGCCACCACGGGGCTGCGCAGATCACCGATACCTTCGACCCGCACCACGATCTCGTCGCCAGCGGCCAGCGGGCCGATGCCGGCCGGCGTCCCCGTCGACACGATGTCGCCGGGCAGCAGCGTCATGATGCGTGAGATGTAGGCAATCAGTTGCGCAACCGGGAAGATCAGCTCCCGTGTGCGCGACTGCTGCCGGACCGCGCCGTTGAGCAGCCCGGCCACCTCGAGGTCGTCGGGCGACAGGCCGGTCGCGATGCACGGCCCGAGCGGCGCGAACGTGTCGAAGCCCTTGGCCCGCGTGTAGCGGCCGTCCTTCTTCTGCAGGTCGCGGGCGGTCACGTCGTTCATGCAGGTGAGGCCGAACACGTGATCGAGCGCGGCCGCCTCGGAGACGCGCGTCGCCGTCCTGCCGATCACGATCGCCAGTTCCGACTCGTAGTCGACGCGGCCGACGCCGGGCGGCAGCACGATCGGCGCGCCGGGATCGACGATCGCGCTGGACGGCTTCAGGAAGATCAGCGGCTCGGCCGGCAGCGGCTTGCCCTGCTCGGCGGCGTGGTCCTTGTAGTTGAGGCCGATGCACACGATCTTGGACGGCACGACCGGCGCCAGGAGCGCGGTGGGCGGCGCCACCTCGCGCGTCGCCGTCCAGTGCGCGAACAGATCGCCCTCGACGGCACGGCAGGCGCCGCCGTCCTCCACCACGTATCCGCTCGTCGTCCTGTAGAACTTCGCCATCGTGCTCCGTCACGGAACGGCCGGCTCGGCGAGCCGGCCCTACCTGGCAGTTGCCGCTATCGGGCGCTCTCGCGCACCCTGTTGCTCTCGGGGCTGGCGTTGCTCGGCGTCGCCTTGTCCACCGCCACCACAGCGTAGATGTACATCACCCCGGCCTGTGTCGTCGTGTCCCGGTAGGTGGACTCGGTCACCGGCGCCGCCATGACCGGCTTCAGGGCCTCGCCCTCGACGCCCCGCAGCACGAGGTAGCCGGCCAGGTCTGGCGCCGTCACCGGCTCCCAGATCAGCGACACGCCGCCCTCGCTGCCCACCGCCACGAGGCCGGTCGGGGCCGGCGGCGGATACGTGTCGACCGCCGTCACGCACGTGGCCGGCGACAACGGACTTTCGATGGTGATCGCGCCGCGGCTCTGCACCGTACGGACCGCGTAGCAGCGGGGCACGCCGAACTCGAGGCGCGGGTCGGTGAAGGCCGGCGTCTCGATCGGCGACGTATTGACGAGCGCCGGCGGCGTGACGGGCGCGCCCGGCGCCGGCACCTGGTAGACACGGTAGGTGTGCGGCGTGCCGTAGGTGACCAGCGGACGCGCCGGCAGCATCGCGGTGTCCGGCGCGGCCGTGACCGCCTCCTTGTAGGCGGCCGGCGTCACGGTCGGCTGGATCGCCATGCGGGCGCCCGGCGGCGTCACCCACGAGAGCGTGAACGCCGTGGCATCGTGGGTCACCGTCGGCGCGGCCGGCGCCGCCGGGGCGGGCTCCAGCGACACGGCCAGCGGCGCCGAGGGCGCGCCGGCGCGGCCGCGCGACGAGTACGGCACGATGAAGTACTGCCGCGCGGTCGGCGGATCGGGCTGCGGCCAGAGCAGCGTCCGCCCGGAGCCCTCGGTGGACGGGACCGGCGTCTCGACCTCGTCGCCCGCGGCGGCACGGATGCGGGCCACCTTCTCGGCGTCTGGATGCACGAAGAGGGTCGTCCGCAACGCGTCGGTGAGGGTTTCCTCGACGCGGACGACTTCGCCCTGGGCGGGCCTCGGATCGTCGGGCGCCGCGGCGGCCGGTGTGGCCGTCGGCGCAGGCGTCTCGGCGGCGCGCTCCTCGTCCTCGGGCAGAGGCGGCGGCTCCACCTCGATGCGACTCACCCGTGTCAGCAGCGTCTCGATCTCGCGCACGGTGAGGGCGCGGCCGAGCGGTCCCTCGACCTTGCCCGTGGCGGCATACACATCGACGAAGCCGAGGTCGGCCGGCGTCGTGTTGTCGGCGTTGGCGGCCGGCACGGCGAACTGCAGCTGGACCACGTCGCCCAGCCGTGTGGCGGTGACGTTGGCGGCAGCGGCGGGCAGCGGCCGCAGCGGTGCGAGGGGTGGCCCCTTCTTCCCGCAGGCCGCCGCAATCGGGAGCATACTGGCGACGAGGACTGACAGCAGAGAAGGGCGAACGAGGCTCACGGGCTCCCTATCCTACCCTCGCATCCGCCGAACCACCGTGTTGTCCTGTCCCGGCGACGATGCTGCCGCCTCCCGGGGACAACCGCACGGCCCGGCGGCGCATCGGCCCGTCGCCCGTTGTCGTGGGCGTGGCAGACTTGTTGCAACTTCGTGTACGGACAGACAGGTCCGGAGCACTTATGAAGATCAAGCGGCTGACAACGGCACTCTTTGCAGCGTCCGTCCTCGTGCTGGCCCCCGACGCGCTTCTCGCCGATCAGCGGCCGCGCAACCCCGGCGGCGGTGATGGCGGCGGAGGCGGCGGCGGCGGCAGCAGCCCACGTTCGGGCGGGGCCGACTCGGGCGGTACCGGCCGGGTGGCGTCCCCGCGGGACGGCGGCGGCGGTTCCCCGTGGGGCGGCAGCGGCGTGTCCTCCAGGCCGAGTGAACCTCGTCCGTCCTCGGGCGGCAACCGTCGTCCGGCCCGCGTCTCGGGTGGATCCGGCGGATCGGGCAGGCAGACGGTGCCGCCGTACTCGCGCGCCCGCGGCGGTGCCCCGGTGACCGGCTACGCGGTGGAGCGCGGCTCGATCGCGACGCTGCCGCCAATCGTGTCGGGTCCGATCTACTGGGGCCCGGACAACTGGTACTTCTACCCCTGGGGCTTCGGCGGCCTCGGTCTCGGCTACTTCTGGGATCCGCTGATGTGGAGCGGCTACGGCGGCTACGGCGGGTACTACGGCGGGATGGGCAGCTACGGCTATGGCGGCTATGGCGGCTATCCCTGGGTCGACCCGTACTACGGCGGCGGCGGGGGCGGCGGCTACGCCCGCGACTCCGACGACGCTGACGAGGGTGGGCCCGACAGCGGCGTGCCGAACCCGCTCGATCCGAATGCGCCGACCGGCGGGCTGCGCCTGAAGGTCGAACCGCGCGACGCCGAGGTGCTTGTCGACGGCTTCCTCGCCGGACGCGTCGACGATTTCGACGGCGCGATGCAGCGCCTCAAGATCACCGAAGGACCCCATCGCGTCGAGCTGCGCGCGCCGGGGTACGAGCCGACGACCTTCAACGTCACGATCGTGGTCGGCCAGACCACGACCTACAAGACCGACCTGAAGGCCAAGTAGACTCGCGGCGATGGCGCCGCGATCACTCGCGTACGTGCTGGGCCTCTGCAACCTCGTGGCAGGGGCCCTTCTCATGTCCAGGCCCAGGCTGCTGCTCGGCGATCTCGCGGGAACGCGAACACCTGCCGCCGAACTGCTGCTGGGATGCCTCGGCCTGGTGCTCATCGCCGTCGGTTCGGGTGCGATGCGCATGCCGTCCAACGCGCTGCCGACCTATCTGTGGATCTTCGGCGTCGCGGTGAAGGTGGTGGCCGCGCTGCTCTGGTCGCTGACTGCGCTCGAGACCGGCACCGGCGCGCTCTGGATCGGTGCCGGCGGCGATGCGGCGATCGCGCTGGTCATCGCCGTGGGATTGCTCCGCGCCGTGCCCGAGCGAGATGGTGGGCGTTGAGCAATCTCGAGAATTCTCTGAAGTCGTCCGGTAGCTGCGGCGCGTCCATAGACTACCCGGCGCATCGTTTCGATGGCGGCCAGACGATCGGATGGCGTGCGCTCACGCCAACAGTACATGCGGAGGCCGGCCTCCACGTGCGCGTTTCGACGCTGAGCCCGCCTGTCAGGCGCGCGGCGGGCCGGCGACGATGCGCCGCTGGAAGAGCCAGTAGACAGGGATGCCGGCCGCGAGGATCGCCATGCCGCCGAGCGAGGGGCCGGGCTCGCGCCAGATGGCGTTGACGACCATCGCCGCGCTCGCGACGACGAACAACCCCGGCGCCACCGGGTAGCCGAGCGCCTTGAACGGCCGCGGCGCGTCGGGATGGCGGTGCCGCAGCACGAACAGCGCGAGCACCGCGATCCCGGCAAACAGCACGACCGCAAAGCCGGTGTACTGCACCAGCCGCTCGAACGTCCCCGTCAGCACGAGCAGTGAACTCCACACCCACTGCGCCGCAATCGCGAACGCCGGCGTATGCGTGCGCGGGTTGACGCGGGCCGCCTGCGGCAGGAAGAGGCCGTCGCGCGCCATCGCGTAGTACACACGCGGGCCGGCGAAGATGTTGGCGCTGACGCTGCCGAGCACGATGAACATGCTGACCACCGTCAGCACGTCGGCGACGCGCGGCCCGAACAGCACTTCGGCCGCGGCGTCGACGATGCGGACGCGCACCGCCGACATCGCCTGCACGTCGAGCGCATACAGATAGACGACGTTCATCGCGACGTACACGAGCACCACGGCCACGGTGCCCATCGCCAGGGCGCGCGGCACGTTGCGCGTTGGGTCGCGGACCTCCTCGGCGAGATAGGCGGCGGCGTTCCAGCCGGAGTAGCTGAACATCACCGGGATCAGCGCCAGCAGCATGCCCGACGGCACCCACGGCGCGCTGCCCGTGAAATGCGTTGTCGATCCCTGACCAATCGTCAGGCCGGCGGCGACGAAGACCAGCAGCGCCATCACCTTGACGAGCGCGAGGGCGTTCTGCACGATGCGGCCGGGGCCGATGCCGAGGATGTGGACGATCGACAGCGCCGCGATGGCGGTCAGCGCCACCAGGCTCTGCGGCGAGAGGCTGAGCGTCACGACGCCCAGCGGGATGGCGAACCACGGCGTGGCGTCGCCCGCGCCGGGCAGGAAGCGGCCGAGGAAGGCCGCGAGGCCGACCGACGTGGCCGCGATCGCGCCCGAGAAGCCGGCCACGAAGGACGTCCAGCCGGTGAGGAACGCGGCGAGCGGACCGAAGGCCTCGCGCAGGTAGACGTACTCGCCGCCCGACTTCGGACGCAGCGCCGCCAGTTCCGCGTAGGCCATCGCACCGGCAAACGCGAGGACGCCGCCGCCGAGCCACACCGCGAGCATCGCTCCCGGATTGCCGACCATGCCGGCGACGATGGCCGGCATGAACAGGATGCCGCTGCCGATGACGTTGGAGACGACGACGGCCGCGGCGTCGTAGGCCGAGAGGCGGCGTTCGAGCTGCAGCGGCGCGGCGGCCGGGGTGACGCCGTGCGGCGGCGCGCTCACTTGGCCGCCGCGGCCGGCGCGATGGCGAGGAGCTGGCGCTCGACGACCTGTTCGGTGAGCTTGACCCACTGGTCGCCGCCCTGCTTGGCGAACAGCTCCACCTGCACGTCCTGGAAACTCTGGTGCTGGAACATCTCGACGCGCGCCTGCTCGCCGGAGTAGCCGAAGGTCGATCGCAGGACGTAGGGGCCAGACGACTGTCCGGGCGGCAGGCCGGAGTAGTCGATGCCGCGCACCAGCTGCGCGCCCAGTTCCTCGGTGTCGCCAATCACGCGGAACACCGCGTTGAACTGCACGCTGTGCACCGCCCGCGTCGCCTTGTTGCGCACCTTGAACGCCACTGTCGGCAGCAGGCGATTCTGCCCCGCTTCCCGCCCGCCATCGTCGTAGCCGGTCTTCAGATCGTAGACCTCGATCGCTTCGGGCACGGTGGCGGAGCGGCCGCAACCTGCGGCGCCGGCCACGACCAGCGCGATCACGAGCGAACGGCGAAGGAGACGCGACATATGCGCGGATTCTAGCCCAGAATACCGCCCCGCCCGCGCGACACGGGACGCGCGCGACGAGGCGGGGACAGGTGGCGTGCCGGCACGATCAGAACTCGCGCAGGATCACACGCGTGCGTGCCTGCTCACGCGTCAGCCGCTGGGCACGGAACTCGAGGAGGTCCGAGACGCGCACGCTCAAGGTGACAGTGACCATGTCGGACACGGCGTCGGGGAACGCCACGTAGCCGGCGTCGCGCGCCGCCACCGTCACCCACTCGGCCGCCGGAAGCGGCAGCGATCCGGCGTAGTCCAGCATCGCGTCGACGAGCGCCTGCTTCACCTCGTCCTCGTAGGCGACGCTGGGGTCTCCCATCGGGGCCGGCGCCGGCTCCTCCGCCGGCACGACGACGGGCGCGGCAGACATCGCGGCGACGGAGGGCGCTGCCGGGACCGGCGTGGCCGGAGCTGGCGTGGCTGCCGCGGTGTCGGACGCGACGGGGGCGGCAGGATCGGCAACAGGCTTGGCAGCGGCCTCGGCGACTGACGCCGACGACGAGGCCGCCTCGGCGCTGCCGGCGGGCGCGCTGCGATCGACGGGTGCGGCCGGTACCGCCGGCGGCGCCGGGAGGGGCGCAGCGCTGGTGCTGGCAGTGCGGCGCGACGGCGACGGCGTGGCCGGTGCGCCGGAGACGCGCGAGATCGCGGCCAGCTGCAGTTGGATGGTGCGCATCGCGCGCTCGAGGTCGGCGCGCACCAGCGGATCCTCCTCGGAGCTGGCCGCCTTCTGCAGCGAGGCCAGCACCCGCTCGTCGCTGTCCTGGCTCAGCACGCGAAGGGCCCAGTTGACGCTTTCGCTGAGCCGCGGCACTTCGACGGAGAAGAACAGGCCGTAGCCGTCGATGCGGAACCCCTGCGCGCGCGGCGCGCCGGCCAGGGCGAGCACGTCTGGCGTCACCGTCTGCAGCCGCCGCCGCATCATGTCGGCCGCGTGCTGCACGGCGCGTTCGAGCACGTTCTCCATCTGCCGGACGTGATAGCGCGCGGTGAGGGCGGCGCCGCGGGCGTTGTCCACGCGGGCCTGACCTCCGCCGGGCGGTGGCACGGGCTGGGCGGCGGCGGGCACCGCGACCGCGGTCAGCGCGAGGGCGAGCAGGTGCGCGTGGCGCCCGACCGGCCGGACGGGACGAACCGGGCCCACGCCGGGGCGGTCAGACGGAAACGACACGGAAGGCACGGGAGTAAAGACGCCCGGATCAGGGGCGTGGCTGTGTCGCCGAGACGCGGCGCAGGAGTTCGGTGCGCTGCTGCTCGATGCGCGTCAGCGTCTGCTCGACCTGGACGATGTCGGCCTGGCGCTGCACCGCGAACTGCCGGCCGAGCTCGGTCACCCGCAAGGCGAGGTTCTGCTGCTGACGCACTTCGCTCCGGTCCAGCAGGTCCTGCACGCGCCGGATCAGCTCTTCGTCCGTCATCGAACGGCCGGGCCCCGCTTGCGCCGGCGCGGCCGCCGCAGTCAGCGTCGCCGCCGGTGGACGAGCGGCGCGCATCTGCTCGGCCTGTCGGGCCCACTCGCTCCGCAACTGGGTGCTCAGCAGCTCGAGGTCTGCCCGCCATGGCGCGGCGGCGACGACGTCGCTTGCTGGCGTCGCCGACGCCGGTGCAACGGGGACCGACTGCATGGCGACGGGGGTGACGGCGAGGCTGGCCGCCGGGACTGCGGGCGGCGCTACCGATGACGCCACCGATGGCGCAATCGGCGACACGCCTGTCTTGAGGGAGAAGCCGGCCTCGTCGTACTTCACCTCGACGCGGGCCAGGGAGCTGGCGGCGGCGAGGACCAGGACGGCCGCGGCCGCGAGCCCGCCGCGCCACAGGACCTGACGGGCCGGCGATGGCCTGGGGTCGCGAACCAGAGCGAACCCGAGCGGCAACCGGGGAGCGTGCCAGGCACCCAGCATGCCGCGCGTGGCATCGAGCGAGCCGACCACGTGCGCACACGATCCGCAAGTGGCCACGTGTTCGGCGAGCGCTGCCCGCTCGTCGGGGCTGCCCTCATCGTCGTAGAGCAGGACGAGCAGGGCGTCAGGATCAGGGCAGCGGGTCGCGTCAGTCATTTACGTCATGGTTCAGCGTCGGCGCGACTCCGCGCCAGCAGCCCGCCGTGCATGCGGCAGCACCGCGTCGGCGGTGATGCCCTGCCGCTCCAGCTCGCGCCGGAGCACGACGAGGCCCTGGTAGAGCCGAGTCTTCACTGTGCTCAACGGGCAGTCCAGCAGATCGGCGATCTCCTGGAACGTCAGCCCCTGGTATTCCTTCAAGACGATGGCTTTGCGCTGATCTTCACTCAGCGCGACCATCGCGCGGTTCACGGCGGCACCGAGGTCGCGGCGCGCCACCAGATCTTCGACCGACTCCACCGGCCCCTGCTCGCCGGCCAGTTCGATCACGTCGACGCCCTCGGGCGCGTCGACGAACGGGGCACGCTTCTGCCGGCGAATCCAGTCGCGGCAGAGATTCAACGTGATCCGGTACAGCCACGAGGAGAACTTGGCGTCGCCGCGGAAGCCGCCGAGCGAGCGATAGGCTCGCAGGAAGGCTTCCTGCACGAGATCGCGCGCTTCTTCTTCACGACCGATCACCCTGTAGGCCAGGGCATAAATCGGCCGTTCCCAGCGCACGACCAGCTGGTTGAAGCTCTCCATGTCGCCTCCCGCAGAGCGGGTGACGAGCTCCTCGTCTGTGGACGTCATCTGCTGTGCAGCAGGCTCCGGGGCTTCGCCTCCCCGTGTCCTGTTCTTCTGACGCAGGGAACGGGAAATGGTTGGCTCGGACACCTCGAGGTGTCGGAGCTGATCTCCGGTGAGGACAGAAACGGACATTGGCACGCTCCTGCCCTGGATATGTGCAAGGTCCACACCGGGTATCGGGTATCGGGTATCGGGTAGCGAAGGCCCAAGGCCCAAGCCCCAAGGCCCAGTGCCCCAGGCCCAAGGCCGACAGCGAAGCCGCCAGGTACGATCCC
>CBIHOS010000053.1:0-23825 GCA_966211945.1 uncultured bacterium | reverse complement strand
TGGGGCGCCTCGGGGAGGCGCCCCTACCGGCGCGGCACCACCCGTCGTCCCGCCTCTATACTTGTGGGTCATGAGTGCTGCTCCGTCGCCGAAGAAGATCGTCCTTGCCTACTCGGGTGGACTCGACACCTCCGTCATCCTGCCGTGGCTGAAGTCACGCTATCCGGGGGTCAAGCTGTATGCGTTTGCCGCCGAACTCGGCCAGGGCGACGAGCTGCAGGCGATCGAAGCGAAGGCGAAGAAGAGCGGCGCCGACGCGGTGCTCGTGAAGGACCTGCGCAAGGAGTTCGCCGAGGAGTACTGCTTCCCGATGCTCCGCGCCCATGCCACCTACGAACAGGACTACCTGCTCGGGACCAGCATCGCGCGGCCGTTGATCGCCAAGCACCAGGTGCTCTACGCCCAGAAGGTCGGCGCCGACGCGGTCGGGCACGGCGCCACCGGCAAGGGCAACGACCAGGTCCGCTTCGAGCTCACCTACCAGGCGCTGAACCCGGCGCTGCAGATCATCTCGCCGTGGAAGGATCCGCAGTTCCTCGCCGACGGCCTCACCGATCGCGAGACGGCGATCGATTACGCCAGGCAGCACGGCATCCCGATCGTCCAGACCAAGAAGAAGATCTACTCGCAGGACCGCAACCTCTGGCACATCAGCCACGAGGGCGCCGAGATCGAGGATCCGGCCGCCGAGCCCGACGAGCGGGTCTACACGATCAGCGTGCCCGCCTCCAAGGCGCCCAACAAGGCCGAGTACGTGACCGTCGATTTCGTCGCCGGCACGCCGGTGGCGGTCAACGGCCGCAAGTTCCAGGGCAAGGGCCACGCGCTGATCGCGCTGCTCAACGAGATCGGCGGCCGTCACGGCGTCGGCCAGGTCACGCTCGTCGAGAACCGCCTGGTCGGCATGAAGAGCCGCGGCGTGTACGAGACGCCGGGCGGCACCATCCTCTACGAGGCGCACAAGGCGCTCGAACAGATCTGCCTCGAGCGCGAGCTGTACCACGAGAAGCAGCGCATCGCCCTCAAGTACGGCGAGCTGGTCTACTACGGCCAGTGGTTCCACCCGCTGCGCGAGTCGCTGCAGGCGTTTGTCGACCACGCCAACCAGGTCGTCACCGGGCGGGTCCGCGTGAAGTTGTACAAGGGACGGGCCACCGCGGTGAGCGCCACTTCACCACAGTCGCTGTACGACACCCGGCTGGCCAGCTTCGCGATGGCCGACTACGACGTGACGGCAGCGCGGGGATTCATCGATTTGTTCGGCCTGCCGATGAAGGTCAGGGGGCTCCGGCAGCAGTCGTAGCCCGGCCGCAGCGTCCGCCGGCGCCGGCCACGCCCGTCACGACGACGGGATCCGCCGGCGCGCGGCGCGCCACAGGCGTCGCCAACCAGCGATGCCTTCGACTCCGTATCCGCCACCCCCACGAGTGACGGTCGCGCTGCTGGCGCTGGCCACGGCATCCTGCCTCCTGACGATCGCAGGCTGGGCTGCCGGTGCGCTCGGACTCGTGCACGTCCGCGACAGCGTGCCCGCCTTCAGCCTGCTCGCCGCCGGCGCCATCGGCCTGCTGCTCGGCGCCTGTGCCGGCCTGGGCCTGCGCACCAGCCGCCGCCAGAGCCAGGCGCTCCGGGCTGCCAACCACGACCTGCAACGGACGCTCGCCGAACGCGACGATGCGCGCCAGCGCGAGGACGTCATGCGGACGCGGTTCCAGGCGCTGTTCGACGCCTCGCCGATCGGCATGATGCTCTGGAACCAGGCGAGCCACGCCGAGCTCGTCAACCAGGCCGCCCGGACCATCCTCGGCCTGACCGGCGAGGACCTCTCCATCCTGCGCCAGCGGGCGGTCCTGGCCGACGCCGATCTCTCGGCGCGGCACCAGATCGATCTCGAAGCGCGCGGCTCGTTCGGGCCGTCTGCGACGGTCGTGCAGACGCTCGACGGGCGCGAACTGCCGGTGGTCGTGAGCGGCGTCCGCGTCGCCGACGACAGCGGCCGGCCGCTGGTGTGGGTGTTCCTGCAGGACAACACGGTCGTGGCCGCGGCCGACCGGGTGCGCGAGGAGCACACCGCCGAACTCGAGCGGCAGGCGCGTGAACTGGCCGAGGCCCGCGACGTCGCCATCGCCGCCACGCAGGCCAAGAGCAGCTTCCTCGCGACGATGAGTCACGAGATCCGCACGCCGATGAACGGCGTGATCGGCATGACCGGACTGTTGCTCGACACGCCGCTGACCCGCGAACAGCAGGAGTACGCCGACGCCGTCCGTGGATCGGCCGAACACCTGCTCGGGCTGATCAACGACATCCTCGACTTCTCCAAGGGCGAGGCGGGGCGCCTGTCGCTGGAGGCAGTGCCCTTCGACCTGCGGACTGCCGCCGAAGAAGCGCTCGAACTCGTCGCCGACACGGCCCGCAAGAAGACGCTCCAGACGGGCATCCTCGTGGACGCCGACGTGCCGGCGCAGGCGGTGGGCGATCCGGCCCGCATCCGGCAGGTGCTGGTCAACTTCCTCGGCAACGCCGTGAAGTTCACCGCCGAGGGCTCCGTGTACGTCCGGATCCGGCGGGTCGACGGCGACGCGGCCGGCACGACCCTCCGCGTCGAGGTGGTCGACACCGGCATCGGCCTCGGCGACGACGCGCAGGCGCGCCTCTTCCAGCCCTTCACGCAGGCCGACGCCTCCACGACGCGTAAGTACGGAGGCACCGGACTGGGGCTGGCCATCTCGCGGCAGATCGTCGAGACGATGGGCGGAACGGTCGGCGTCCACAGTCGTCCCGGCGAAGGCAGCATGTTCTGGTTCACGGCGCGGCTCGGCATCGCGCCGCCCGAGGCCCCCGAGGCCGCGGCGCTCGGCTGGGCCGGCGCCCGCGTGCTGTGCGTGGAACACAACGAGCTGCAGCGGCAGGTGCTCACCGGCCTGCTCGAACCGGTCGGCTTCCGCGTGGCGTTCGTGTCCGGCGCCGACCAGGCGCAGCGGCTGCTGGTCGAGAGCCGCGACCAGGGCGCACCGTTTCAGATCGTGCTCGTCGACCGCGCCTCGCGCGACGACGGCATGCTGCTGCCGGCCCGGCTGACCGCCGCCGGCGGCACGATACCGCCCCTGCTGCTCACCTCCCGCCAGATCGCGCCTGGCCTGCTGCAGGAAGCGCTGGCGCGCGGCTTCACCGCGCTGGTCACCAAACCGCTCCGCCGCCACGCCCTGCTCGCCGCCGTGCGCGATGCGCTCGCGCCAACCGGCCTGGTCGAAGTGGCGCGCCCCCGTGCCGCGGCGGCGGCAAACGCGCCGTCCCGCCGCCTGCGCATCCTGCTGGCCGAGGACAACGCCGTCAACCAGCGCGTCGCCGGGCGCATGCTCGAGAAGCTCGGACACCGGGTCGACTGCGCCGCCAACGGCCACGAGGCGGTGACCGCGATCGCGCGGCTGCCCTACGACCTCGTGCTGATGGACTGCCAGATGCCCGAGTGCGACGGCTACGAGGCGACCGCGCGCATTCGAGCCGCCGAGAGCGGCATCCGCCACGTCATCATCGCGCTGACGGCCAACGCCATGAACGGCGACCGCGAGCGCTGCCTCGCCGCCGGCATGGACGACTACCTGACCAAGCCGATTCGCGTCGACGAACTGGCCGCCATGATCGCGCGCTGGACCGTCGTCGTCGCCGACGAACGCATCGCCTGACCGGTCGCTACGGTAAAGCTGGCGGCCCGTCGAGCCGATTCTAGAGATTCAGGGAACTGGTGAGGCCGCCTCACCGATCTCACAGCCGATGTCCGACACACGCTCTTCGTCGGCACGACGCACGAGCGTTGGCTTGCTGTCCACCGCGCTGGTGCTGTGTGCTCTGGGCCTGCTGGCCTGGTTGACGCGCCTGGCCGGCGTCCCGGCCGGTCCGCTCAACCTGAAGCTGCACCTGAGCACCCTCCTGCTCACGGGCCCCGCGATCGGCAGCCTGCTTGCCGCCGCGTGCGGCCGGCCGCGGCTGTCGCGACAGCTGGCGGTCGGCGTCCTCGTCGGCGCGGGCGCATTCCTCGCCGCCCAGTTCGCCGACGCGCAGCTGCTGCATCCGGCCGGCATGCTGGCGACACTTGCGGCGGGCGCGCCGGCCCGGCAGGCGATGCTCAGCGTCCTGGCGATCGGCGCCATCGGCCTCGCGACCACGCAGACCCTGCCGCGCGATCCAGCCCGCGCCGCGGTCGTCCAGGCCGGCGGCAGCATGCTGCTCGCCTTTCTCGCCACCACCAGTTTCGTGACCTGGGCCGCGGCCGGCGCGCAGGACAGCTGGCTCCGCCACCTGTTGATGACGCCGCAGTTGTCGGTGTGCTGCCTGCTCGTGTCGGTCAGCGTGCTCGTCGACCGGATGGACCGCAACGAGACGACCTGGCAGCGGTGGCTGCCGATGGCGATCACGGTGTTCATCGGGGCGTCGGCGGTGATCTTCGCCCAGGCGCTGAGCTCGCAGGAGAACGTCAGCGTCCGCCGCCAGGGCGAGGCCGAGGCGCGCCGTCTGGGCGAGACCGTCGTCCGTTTGGCCGCGACGATCGAGGCGAGCCTCGAGCGGATGCGGACGCGCTACGAATCGGGCGCCATCGCCACCACCGCCGGTTCGGTCGCCGATGCCCGCGACACGGTGGCGAGCGCCAGCGGCGCGATTGGCGCCATCACCCTGCTGGAGGTCGACGGCACCGTCCTGTGGAGGGTCCCCGCATCGGCGGCAGGCCAGGTGCTGCCGCTGGGACCGGCGTGCCGTGCCGTGCTGCAGCGCGCGACGGAGCAGCGCGCGCCGGTGGCCGCCGACGGGCCGTGCGTGATGCGGGCGTCCGACCGGGGCTACGCGATGCTGCTCGGCGCGCACCGGCGCAACGATCCGGCCCGGGTCTTCCTCGCCTGGTACAGCCTCAGCGCGATGCTGCCCGACGTGACGCACGCGTCGCCGTACGCCGTGCGGATGATGCAGGGAACGCGCGTGCTTCACCAGCACCAGCAGCCGGCCGCCGAGGACGTGCTGGGCGGCACGCTGGCCTCCCACACCACGATCACGCTGCCCGGCGGCGTGTCGCTCGACCTCGCGGTGGTGCCGACGGCGAGCCTGCTCGCCGACCAGCGCGGCGGCCTGCCGCTCCTCGTCCTCGTGCTCGGACTCCTGCTGGCCGGCGTCGCCGGCCTGGCGGCGCGCGTCTATGCGGTCAGCCGCGCCCATGCCGAGGCCCTGTCCGCGAGCAACAGATCGCTGCAGGCGTCGTTCCGCGCCCTGGCGATGGTGCGCGATCAGCTGATGGCCTCGGAGGTGCAGTTCCGCGGCCTGTTCCTGACCTCGCCCCTCGGCCTCATGCTGTCGCGCGGCGACAAGACGGTCGAGCACGCCAACCCGGCACTGCTCGACATGCTCGGATACACCCATGACGATCTGGCGGCGCTGGCGCCGGCCGATCTGCTGACGGATCGGTCGCTCGTGGAGCGGCAGCGCGACGAACTGCTGGCGCGCGGCACCTACGGTCCGTACCGCACGACGCTGATCGCACGCGGCGGCGCCGAGGTGCCGGTGCTGCTCACCGGCACGCTGATGCGCGATGCCGACGGCGTGCCGATGGTGTGGTCGTTCGTCCAGAACAACACCGTCGAGACGGTGGCGGAAGCCGACCGCGCCCGCTACCTCGCCGAGCTCGAGAAGCAGGCGGTCGAACTCGCCCAGGCGCGTGACACGGCCCTGGCCGCGACGGCCGCCAAGAGCGGCTTCCTGGCCACGATGAGCCACGAGATCCGCACGCCGATGAACGGCATCATCGGGATGACCGGTCTGCTGCTCGACACGTCGCTGAGCGCCGAGCAGCGCGAGTTCGCCGACGCGGTGCGCGGCTCGGCGGAGCACCTGCTGACCATCATCAACGACATCCTCGACTTCTCGAAGATCGAGGCCGGCAAGCTGGCGCTCGAGACCGTCGACTTCGACGTCCGCACGATCCTCGAGGATGCGCTCGATCTGGTCGCCGAGCCGGCCCGCAAGAAGGGCCTGGAGTTCGGCGGGTTCGCCGCCCCGGACGTGCCGGCGCTCGTCAACGGCGACCCGGGCCGCATCCGGCAGGTGTTGCTGAACCTGCTCAGCAACGCCGTGAAGTTCACCGCGCACGGCACCGTCAGCGTGCGGGTCACGGTGGACGAGGCGATCGGCTCGCGCGCGATGCTCCGGCTCGAGGTCATCGACACCGGTGTCGGCATCCCCGGTCACGTGCAGCAGAGGCTGTTCCAGCCGTTCACGCAGGCCGACGCCTCGACGACCCGTAAGTATGGCGGAACGGGTCTGGGGCTGGCGATCAGCCGCCAGCTGGCCGAGGCGATGGGCGGCGGCGTCGGCGTGCGCAGCGTGCCCGGCCAGGGCAGCACCTTCTGGTTCACGGTCCGGGTCGAACGCGTCGCGCCGGCGCACGACGCCGCCGCGGTGACCCAGCTGCGCGGCCGGCGCGCGCTCTGCGTCGACGACCACGAGATCAGCCTGCACGTCCTGCGCAGCCTGCTCGCCGCCTGGGGCATCGACACGGTCGCGGTCACGACGCCGCAGGCCGCCATGGTGGCGCTCGACGAAGCCGACGCGCAGGGACACCCGTTCGACGTCGCCATCCTCGATCAGCAGATGCCCGGGATCGACGGGTTCACGCTCGGTCAGCTGATGCGGGGGCGCGCGTCGACGCGGACCCTGCCGCTGCTGCTCGCCTCGTCGGTCGTGCAGCCGGGCGGGCTCGACGAGGCGACGGCGCACGGCTTCAGCGGCCTGGTCACCAAGCCGGTGAAGAAGCGGTACCTGCTGCAGGCACTCGGCGATGCGCTCGCCGGCAGCCCGGCTCCGGGGACGGCGCCGACCGCCGCCGCGCCGCTGGGACTGCCGGTGCGTCCGCCGGCCGCCGCGCCGGTCAGGCGCATGCGCATCCTGCTGGCCGAGGACAACGCCGTCAACCAGCGCGTCGCGGTGCGGATGCTCGACAAGCTCGGACATCGCGTCGACGCCGTCGGCAATGGCCTCGAAGCGGTCGAGGCGCTCGGACGACTGCCCTACGACGTGGTGCTGATGGACTGCCAGATGCCCGAGTGCGACGGCTATCAGGCAACCGCGCTGATCCGCCAGCGTGAGGACGGCATGCCGCGCCACACGCTGATCGTCGCGCTCACGGCCAACGCGATGGAAGGCGACCGGCAGCGCTGCCTGGACGCCGGCATGGACGACTACCTGCCCAAGCCCCTGCGCTTCGACGACCTGCGCGCGGTTCTCGATCGCTGCGCCGCCGTGGTGTCATTGCCGGACCCGGCGGCCGTCCCCCTCGTCAGTTCGGCCGCGCACGTGCATTAGCGGCCGGACTCTCATGACGTCCCGAGGGGCGGCCTACAGCCTATGGCCTATGGCCTACAGCGTCAGGTGGGCTGCAGGCTACAGGCTATAGGCTGCTCGACCATCGTCATGGCCCGTGGTGGCCGCAGGCCATGAAGCCCTTGTCCGGCCGGACCGGAACCGCCCGACAGGTCGGGCGGCTACGGATTTCAACCGATATTCGTCGCGGCCTTCAACGGATATTCGGACTCGAACGCACCCGCGCGACGGCCTCGACGAGCCGATCGATCTCGCTGGCCGTGGTGTAGCAGGCACAGCCGATCCGCACCAGCCCGCTGTCGCCGTGCCCGAGCCGTTCGACGAGCGTCTGCGCGTAGAAATTGCCCGACGAGGCGAACAGCCCGTGCTCGACCAGCCGCGCCGCCACGTCGTCGCTCGACTGCCCGGCGACGACGAAGGCCACGGTGGGTGTACGCGGCGCACCGGGCGGACGGCCGTAGCGCGTGACCCCGGCAATCGCACCGAGCCCGTCCCAGAGCCGCTGCGTCAGCGTGACCGCATCGGCGTGGAGGGCATCGTAACTGGCTGCGAGCGCCGGCCGCAGGGCGGCGTCATCGGCGCCCGCAGCTCCCGCCACCCCGGCAAGGAACCGCACGGCCGCCGCGGCGCCGACAATGCCCTCGTGGCTCTGGGTGCCGGTCTCGAGCGAATCGGGCGGCGTGGCTGGAGCCGGGCGAAGCTTCGGCAACCGCAGCGACGCCACCAGCGACGGGTCGGCACAGAGGATGCCCTGGTGCGGGCCGTAGAACTTGTAGGACGAGCAGGCGAGCAGGTCGCAGCCGATCGCCGCTACGTCCACCAGCACGTGCGGCGCGTAGTGGACGGCGTCCACGTACACGAGGGCGCCGGCCGCATGGGCCAGTCGCGCCGCCGCCGCGACGTCGGTGATCGTGCCGACGGCGTTCGACGCGGCGCCAATCGCCACCAGCCGCGTCCGCGGCGACAGCACGCCGGCCAGGGCGTCCATGTCCAGCGACACGCCGTCGGCCGCCAGCGGCACCGTCCGGACGGCCAGGCCGCGTTCGGCCGCCGCATCCCGCCACGGATCGACGTTGCCGTGATGATCGAGTTCGGTCACGACGATCTCGTCGCCGGCGCTCCACTGGCGGGCCAGTGCCCGCGCGACGTGGAACGTGATCGTCGTCATGTTCTGCCCGAAGCTGACCCACTCGGGTCCGGGCGCGTTGAAGAACGCCGCATACACGCGCCGCGCGTCGAGCAGCAGCGCGTCGGTCTCGCGGCTGGTCGGATAGACCCAGTGCGTGTTGGCGTTGTGGTGGAGGAGGTAGTCGCCGACCGCATCGACGACGGCCTGGGGCACCTGCGTGCCGCCAGGCCCGTCGAAGTAGGCCACCGGGTGGCCGTGATGCACGCGAGCGAGCGCCGGGAACTGCGAGCGGACAGACTCCATGTCGCCTACAGCCTACAGCCTGCAGCCGGCTACGCCTTCTTCGCGATCTGCATCCCGTAGAACGAACGGTAGACGAAGCACGCCGAGACCAGGAAGAACACGATGGTCATCGCGAGGGTCACCGGCGTGTGGGCGTAGTCGGCCCCCTTCATGCTCACCGCGAGCTCCACGGCGAGCAGGCCGAACAGCGTCGTGAACTTGATCACCGGGTTCATCGCGACCGACGACGTGTCCTTGAACGGGTCGCCGACGGTGTCGCCGACGACCGTCGCGTCGTGCAGCGGCGTGCCCTTGGCCTTCAGCTCGGTCTCGACGATCTTCTTGGCGTTGTCCCAGGCGCCGCCGGCGTTGGCCATGAAGATCGCCTGGTAGAGCCCGAACAGCGCGATCGACACGAGGTAGCCGATGAAGAAGAACGGCTCGTAGAAGGCGAACGCCAGCGTGCCGAAGAACACGCCGAGGAAGATGTTGAACATCCCCTTCTGCGCGTACTGCGTGCAGATCGCCACCACCTTCCGGCTGTCCTCGACCGAGGCCTTCTCGACGCCGTCGAGGCGGATGTTGGCCTTGATGAACTCGACGGCGCGATAGGCGCCGGTCGTCACCGCCTGCATCGACGCGCCGGTGAACCAGTAGATGATCGACCCGCCGGTGATCAGTCCGAGCAGGAACGGCGGGTGCAGGATCGACAGCCTGGCGACGAGTTCCGGCCGCAGGCCCTCGGTGAGCACCATCACGATCGAGAAGATCATCGTCGCCGCGCCGACCACGGCCGTGCCGATCAGCACCGGCTTGGCGGTCGCCTTGAAGGTGTTGCCGGCACCGTCGTTCTCTTCGAGGAACTGCTTGGCGAGTTCGAAGTTCGGCGTGAACTTGTAGTCGCGCTTGATCTCGTCGGCGATGCCGGGGATCGCCTCGATCGTCGAGAGCTCGAAGACCGACTGGGCGTTGTCGGTCACCGGGCCGTAGGAGTCGACGGCGATGGTCACCGGTCCCATGCCGAGGAAGCCGAAGGCGACCAGGCCGAAGGCGAACACCGCCGGGGCCACCATCAGGGTGGCGAGGCCCATCTCGGCGATGTAGTAGCCGATGCCCATCAGGAACACGATCGCCAGGCCCAGCCAGTACGCCGAGAAGTTGCCGGCCACCAGGCCCGACAGGATGTTCAGCGACGCGCCGCCCTCCTCGGAACTGCTGACGACCTCACGGACGTGGCGCGAGTCCACCGAGGTGAACACCTTGACGATCTCCGGGATGATCGCGCCGGCCAGCGTGCCGCAGGTGATGATGCTGGCGAGCTTCCACCACAGGGACGGGTCGCCGCCGATTGTCGGGATCAGGACGTACGACGTGATGTAGGTCAGCACCACCGAGACGCCCGACGTGATCATCACCAGGCTGGTCAGCGGGTGCTCGAAGTTCATGTGCGCGGCGGTGCCGTAGCGCGCCTTGGCCATGGCTTCGTTGATGTAGTACGAGAGCCCGCTGGCGATCACCATGATGATGCGCATCATGAAGATCCAGACCAGCAGCTGCACCTGCACCAGCGGCTCGCGCACCGCCAGCATGATGAACGTGATCAGCGCCACGCCGGTCACGCCGTAGGTCTCGAAGCCGTCGGCGCTCGGCCCGACCGAGTCGCCGGCGTTGTCGCCGACGCAGTCGGCAATCACGCCCGGGTTGCGCGCGTCGTCTTCCTTGATCTTGAAGACGATCTTCATCAGGTCCGAGCCGATGTCGGCAATCTTCGTGAAGATGCCGCCGGCGATGCGGAGCGCCGCGGCGCCGAGCGACTCGCCGATGGCGAAGCCGATGAAGCACGGGCCGGCGTAGTCGGCCGGCACGAACAGCAGGATGATCAGCATCAACAGCAGCTCGACCGAGATCAGCGCCATGCCGATCGACATCCCGGCCTTGAGCGGAATCGCGTAGCACGGGAACGGTTTGCCTTCGAGGGCGGCAAACGCCGTGCGCGAATTGGCGAACGTGTTGACCCGGATGCCGAACCAGGCGACGCCGTAGGAACCGGCCATGCCGATCAGGGAGAACAGCAGGATGACCGCGACCTTCAGTGGCGGGAAGCCGTAGACGTCGGCGCCGGTGACCGGGTCGACCGTGTGCGCGAGCCGGCCGAAGTACAGCACCACGATGGCGCCGATGAACAGCCACAGGATCAGCAGGAAGCGTCCCTGCTGCTGCAGGTAGGTCTGGCACGTCTCGTAGATCAGCTCGGAGACCTCGAGCATCGAGCGGTGCACCGGCATGGCCTTCAGGCCGCGGTAGATCATGAGGCCGAAGAGCATCCCGAACGCGCACACCAGCAGGCCGAGATAGAGCAGCGTCTCACCGCCCACGCCGAGGAACTGCGCGGAGTTGAGATCGGGAAGAATCAGGTTCGCCTCGCCGCCGGGGCGATGCTCCTGGGCAGCGACGGGAGCGGCGGCCAACAGGCCGGCCGCCAGGGTCAGGGCACTCGTGTAGAGGCGACGCACAACAGGCATTGGATGGGTTCTCGTAAGCTGGCGGCCGGGGTTCTGGCACCGCGGTGCCGGCGGGGCATCCGCGCCCCGCGCCTCTGCGCAAAAGGGTCCTGCGCTTGTCTCGGCCATAAACCGCGCGAGATTGTGTCATAAGCTCACCGACTGCGCCTAGCCACGCCACCGGCCGGCCGCATCGGCGGTCGGCGCCTGCCGACGGAAGGAGTGTCATGTCTCTCGTGGTCGGACTCGGAGTCGCGTTCGTGCTGCTCGCGCTCGTCCTGGCGCGGGCCATCGTGGTGGTTCCGGCCGAGCACGCCTTCGTCGTCGAGCGCCTGGGTCGCGTGGCGCGGACGCTCGGCCCCGGGCTGCACCTGCTGGCGCCGTTCGTCGATCGGGTGCGGGCGCGCCTGTCGCTCGCCGAGGTGTCCCGGCCGCTCCCGACCGCGACCTGCGTCACGCTCGACAACCGGGTTCTCGACGTGGACGGCGTGGTCCGCCTGCGGATCGTCGACGCTGCCGCCGCGGTGACCCAGGTCGCCGATGCCGAAGCCGCCACCGCGCAGGCCGCCGGCACCGTGCTGCGCGAGGAAGTCGCGACGGTGACCTACGACGATGCGCGGGACTCGTCGCGGTGGCTGTCGGCCCGCATCACCGAGCGGGCCGCGGCCCTCGCCGCCCCGTGGGGCGTGCAGGTCACCGGCTGCGATCTGCTGATCAAGCGGTGAGGCGGCCCCTATAATGCCGAGGTCACCTTCAACGAGGGAGCGTCCGGATGGTCTGGTGGTACTGGGTGGTGCTGGGCCTGCTGCTCGCGGGACTCGAAATCGCCACCCCTGGCGGGTTCTTCCTCCTGTTCTTCGGCATCGGCGCCCTGCTGGTCGGCGGCTTGGGGGCGCTGGGCCTGGGCGAGCCGGCCTGGCTGCAGTGGCTGCTGTTCTCGCTGCTCTCGGTGGCGAGCCTGGTGTTCTTTCGGGCCCCTCTGCTGCGTTTGATGGAAGCGAGGACACCCCGAACCGGCGACATCGACTCCCTTCGCGGCGAGGTCGCAGTCGCCATGGACGGCATCCCGGCCGGCGGCCTGGGTCGCGCGCAGCTGCGCGGCACGGTCTGGACGGCGCGTAACCTCGGGTCGGACCCGATCACGCCGGGCGAGCGCTGCCTGGTGACGTCGGTGGACGGCCTGACCATTTCGATCCGCCGCGAAGGAGCGCTCTGACCTGTGGAAGGCCTGATTGTCCTTGTCATCTTCGCGATCCTCGTCCTGGTCATCGTGGCCAAGACGGCGATCGTCGTCCCTCAGCAGAGTGCCTACGTGGTCGAGCGCCTCGGGCGCTACGCCGGCACCCTCGACGCCGGCTTCCACATCCTGGTGCCCTTCATCGACGTGGTGCGCTACAAGCACTCGCTGAAGGAGAACGCCATCGACATCCCGGCGCAGGTCTGCATCACCCGCGACAACGTGCAGGTCGGCGTCGACGGCGTGCTCTACCTCAAGGTGATGAACCCGGAGCGCGCCTCCTACGGCATCCAGGACTACTACTTCGCCATCTCGCAGCTGGCCCAGACGACGCTGCGCAGCGAAGTCGGCAAGATCGACCTCGACAAGACGTTCGAGGAGCGCACCAACATCAACACGCAGGTGGTCAGCGAGGTCGACAAGGCCACCGACCCGTGGGGCGTGAAGGTGCTGCGCTACGAGATCAAGAACATCACGCCGCCCTCCGACGTGCTCGCCGCGATGGAGAAGCAGATGCGGGCCGAGCGCGAGAAGCGCGCGGTGATCCTGACCTCCGAAGGCCAGCGCGACGCGGCCGTCAACACCGCCGAAGGCGCCAAGCAGGAGGTCATCAAGGCCTCCGAGGCGCGGCGCCAGCAGCAGATCAACGAGGCCGAGGGCCAGGCGTCGGCGATCATGGCCGTCGCCCGCGCCACCGCCGAAGGCATTCGCGAAGTCGCCTCCGCGATGCAGATGCCCGGCGGCACCGAGGCCGTGCAGCTGCGCGTCGCCGAACAGTACATCACGCAGTTCGGCAACCTCGCCAAGACCAACAACACGATGATCATCCCGGCGACGACCAGCGACATCGGCGGCATGATCGCCACCGCGATGCAGGTCGTGAAGAAGACGTCGTAGCCGGAAGGTAGGGCCCGTTGTCCACAACGCGGCCTCACGCCAGGCCGGGCTGGGACAGCCGGCCCTACCTGCAGCCGGCCCTGCCTACGGAATTCGGGAAGGCCGACCGCTGCCCTACCGGCGCACGTGCGTGCTGTGGCTGATCAGGACCTGGTTGCGGCCGGCCTTCTTGGCCGCGTACAGCGCCTGATCGGCCGCCTCGATCCACGCGTGCCGCTGGATGCCTTCGGCAAACGGCGCGACGCCGGCGCTGAAGGTGACGCGGAAGTGCTCCTCTTCGCCAGCGGCGTGATCGAGCCCGGCGAACTCGCCCAGCAGCCGCGTGATCAGGCGCTGGGCATCCTCGGCCCGCAGCTGATCGAGCAGCACGGCGAACTCCTCGCCGCCGTACCGCCCGATGATGTCGGTGCGGCGCAGGTGCTGGCGCAGCGACGCGGCCAGCGTCGCGAGCACACGGTCGCCCGCCTGGTGGCCGTAGGTGTCGTTGATCTTCTTGAAGTGATCGACGTCGAGCAGCACGAGCGACGCAGGCGTGGTCGAGCCGCGCTGGCGCCGATCGATCACCTGCTGGACCTGCTCCATGAACGAGGCGTGGGTCAGCAGCCGCGTCAGCCCGTCGCGGTGCAGCAGGCTCTTGAGGAACCGCGATCGTTCCAGCCGCGCCGCCACCGCCGAGGCCAGCAGCGCCGGGTGCACCGGCTTGGTGAGGTGTTCGTCGCCGCCGGCCTTGGCCGCCCGGATGCGCGACTCCATCTCGGCTTCCGACGTGAGGAAGATGATCGGCAGTGCGGCGTGCTGTTCGTGCTGGCGCACCAGCCGCGCCAGGTCGTAGCCGGAAACCTCGGGCAGGTTCACGTCCATCAGCAGCAGTTCCGGCTGGAACGTCGCCATGTGCCCGGTGAACTGGCGCGGCGACCCGCACACGCTGACCTGGTAGCCGGCTGATTCGAGCACGGTCCGGGCGAACGCCGCGTGGTATTCGTCGTCCTCGACGACGAGGATGCGCGGAATCTCGGCCTGGCTGCGTTCGAGCAGCTGCAGCAGCTTGCGGTAGGCCGGTTCGATCTCGGCCGGCTTCGTGTAGCAGGCATCGGCGCCGGCGTGGATCGCCTCGGCGAGGTCGAGGAAGTCGCCGGCGACGCTGAGCATCAGGATCGCCGCCTGATCGCCGTCTTCCTTCTGCCGCGCGTACTGCACGACGTCGTAGCCGGCGCCATCGGGCAGCCGGACGTCCACCATGAGGCCATCGGGCGGGCGCGCGTCGATGAGGGCGCGCGCTTCGGCACAGGTGCCGGCTTCGCGGACCGGGATGCCCTCGTGCTGGAGGACCGACGCGAGGAGCCGGCGCGTCTCGACGTCCTCGTCGACCAGCAGCACGTCGATCTCGTCGCGCGGCACCTCGGCGGGCGAGCTCTGCGCCAGCCCGGCGGCCGGTTCGGCGATGACGCTGTTCAGCCCGTCGTCGAACAGCAGCGCCAGGCGCACGCGCGCCTCGCGCCATCGCACGACGTCGTCGGACGTCGGCTGACCGTGGCCGCGCAGCAGCTCGTCGCAGCGCCGCTCGGCCTCCCGCGCCAGCGAGCTGATCTGGGGACGCTGATACGTCGCGCCCGCGCCGGCCAGCTTGTGGAAGTGACGCTTCAGATCGGCGAGTGTCGCCGCAGTGCCTCGATCGAGGCGGTCCAGCGTCTCGTCGATGTCGGCGAGCCGGGAGGGCCCACCCCTCAGGAATTCCGCCTGGAGCTGGCGGAACTCTTCGTCCCAAGTACTCATGTCAGCGCAAAACCGGGGTCATCGTACCACCCGGACAAATCGGCACCGATTGGCGCGAGTACACTGCGGGCAAGAAAATTCGCTGCGCCCCTACTGAAGGTGAGGGCCCGTTGTCAGGCGTGGTAGGGGCCCGTTGTCCCAACGCGGCCTGACCTCCGGACCGGCCTACCGATGCGCGTCAGGGCTTCGCCCGCGGCGAGCTCTCACAGGTCCCGCTGACCTCGCGGACGCGGCCGACGCTGAAGAACGGCGACGTCGTCGACGGCGTGCCCTGTTCGTAGGTGCCGCGCACCTCGACGGTCCGGCCCACGAGGCCGCGCAACTGTTCGACGGCGCCTTCGAGCCGCACGTCCTCGGTGACCGTGGCGTCGTCGTTCTCGATGTCGCGCAGGCGGAAACCCTTCGCGCCGGCCCGTTCCAGACAGCCGCGCAGGGTCGTCGTGATGACCTCGGCGTCGCCGTCCTCCGGCGTCTTCAGACCGCCGAGCACGCGCTCGTCGTCATCGGGCTGGGGGGCTGGCAGCGGGCGCGGGGGCGGTTCACCCGCCGGCGGGCGGTCGGGCGGTCGGACGGGTTGGGTTGCCGGTGTGGGGCTCTGGGCGGACAGCGCGGTTGCCAGCGCGATCGCGCCGATCGTGGTGTACAGGGTGCTGGTCATGGCCCTCTCCTCACCCGCCGCCGATGTACCCGGGGCGGGCCGTCTGGACCCGTCGAAGCCCGGCGGGCCTGCACAGTTCCAGAGACGACTGGTTCACGATGGAGGCCATCCGCGCGTGGCGCCGGAGGGTTGCCGTAAGCGACTGATGGTCAGGCACTTGGCTGCCACGAGAGGGTCCGTGCCGCCGCAGCCGCGCAGTGTCTCGACAGCCGACAGGGAGGGTCAACGCTACACGAGCGGCGGATTTGACGGAGCAGGCCGGCAGTGGTAGGGTGGCGTGTTCCGCGGGCGTCGCGCGAAAGTGGCGGAACTGGCAGACGCGCCGGACTTAGGATCCGGTGGCCGGAAGGCTGTGCGGGTTCGAGTCCCGCCTTTCGCATTCCCAGACGTCGCTCGCGTCGCAAGCCTCGTCTCGGCACGCAATCGCCCCAGCGAGTCGGTCGCGTCGCCGCGATCGCGCACCCCTGATCCCATTCCCGAGTCCCAGAGCCCCATGAAGGTCGAACTCACCGACGTCAGCGAAACCAAGAAGACTCTCACCGTCGAGGTGCCCCAGGACATCGTCGAGGCCGAGGTCGCGCGCATCACGCAGCGGTATGCCCGCGCGGCGCGGCTGCCGGGCTTCCGGCCGGGCAAGGCGCCGGTGCAGGTGGTGCGCAAGCGGTTCCGCGAGGAGATCCTGCACGACGTCGCGCACGACCTGGTGCCGCGGGTCGTCGGTGACGCGCTGCGCGACAAGGGCGTCCAACCTGTCGACACGCCGAAGGTGCGCGACCTCCAGCTCGAGGACGGCAAACCGTTGACCTTCACGGCCGCCATCGAAACGGCGCCGCACGTGGATGCCGGCGACCTCTCGACGCTGACCGTCACCCGGCCCGAGATGCCGGTGAGCGAGGAGGACGTGGACCAGGCGCTGTCGCGGCTGCGCGATCGGCTGGCGCGCATGGAACCGGTGGAGGATCGGCCGGCCGAGCAGGGCGACACGGCGGTCATGAACCTGTCCCGCCGGCGCCTGACGGGGCCGCAGGGCGCCGAGATCGAGGCTGAGGAGGCCGAGAAGCACGAGGGCGTCTCGGCCGAAATCGGTGCGGCCGGCAATCCTCCCGGGTTCGACGAGGGCCTGCTCGGCGTCACTGCCGGCACCACGAAGACCTTCGAGGTCACCTTTCCGGCCGATTACGAGGTCGAGGAAATGGCCGGGGCCCGGGTGGAGTATGCGATCGATGTGAGCGCCGTCCGCCGCCGCGTGCTGCCGACGCTCGACGACGAGTTCGCCAAGGACCTCGGCGAGTTTGCGACCCTGGCCGATCTGCGGGGACGGATTCGCGAGGATCTGGAGCAGGATGCGGAGAGGGAACGAACCCGGCGGATGCGCCAGCAATTGCTGGAACAGCTGGCCGGCCGGATGACCGGCGAGGTGCCCGAGGGCATGGTGGCCCGTGAGGTCGACCGCCGGATCGAGGAGTTCGCCCGCCGGCTCATGGATCAGGGTCTGGATCCGCGGCAGGCGGCCATCAACTGGGAGGAGTTCCGGACCCAGCAGCAGGATCCCGCCGTGGCGACGGTCAAGAGCGTGCTCGTGCTGGACGAGATCGTCCGCCGCGAGAGCATCGAGGTATCGGAGGACGAGTTGGATGCCGATATCACGGGATACGCGACTCGGGCCGGCAAGACGCTGGGCGAAGTGAAGGCACAACTGGCACAGCAGGACCAGCTGGAGCAGATCCGCACGGGGCTGTTGCGCGAGAAGGCGGTGGCGCACGCGATGTCGCGTGCTACGATCACGGGTGCGTGATCCACGCCCCCGCCTGTTGGTGTGCGCCCCATCGCGATGACGAGTAGACGGCCCGGCCTGCCGGGCCCGGGAACCTGCCCGAGGCCTCTGCGCCGAGGGTGACGAGGCCGATGCATCCCATGACCGAACCGCGCATGCAGCTGGTCCCGATGGTGGTCGAGCAGACCAACCGCGGCGAGCGTGCCTACGACATCTTCTCGCGCCTGCTGAAGGACAACATCATCTTCATCGGCACGCCGATCGACGACACGGTCGCGAGCCTGGTGATTGCGCAGCTGCTGTTCCTGGAGGCCGAGGACCCGGAGCGGGACATCCTGCTCTACATCAACAGCCCGGGCGGGTCGATCACGGCCGGGCTCGCCATCTACGACACGATGCAGTACATCCGGCCCGACGTGCAGACCTACTGCCTCGGCCAGTGTGCGTCGTTCGGGGCGGTGCTGCTGGCGGGTGGGGCGAAGGGCAAGCGCGTCGCGCTGCCCAACTCGCGGATCCTCATCCACCAGCCGTGGGTGCAGGGCGGGGTCGGCGGCCAGGCCACCGACATCGACATCCACGCCAAGGAAATCCTGCGGATGCGGCACCGGCTCAACGAGATCCTGGCCGACCACACCGGTCAGCCGATCGAGCGGATCCAGGCCGATACCGAGCGCGACTACATCCTGTCGGCCGAGCAGGCGCGCGAGTACGGTATCATCGACGATGTCCTCCGCAAGCGCTAGCTGCCGCGTGGCGCCCGTACTGTCGCAGTGCGCGACGGCCCGGTGACGCGAGACGAGTCCGATCCCATGGTCAAGAAGAACGGCGAGAACGAAGTGCTGCGGTGCTCGTTCTGCAACAAGGATCAGAACGACGTCCGGAAGCTGATTGCCGGACCGACGGTGTTCATCTGCGACGAGTGTGTCGAGGTGTGCAACGACATCATCGCGGACGACAACCGGTTCGAGGCCAAGGGGACGCGTTCGTCGCTGCCGACGCCGCAGGAGATCAAGAAGTTCCTGGACGAGTACGTGATCGGCCAGGAGCAGACGAAGAAGCGCCTCGCCGTCGCCGTCTACAACCACTACAAGCGGATCGAGATCAGCAAGCAGTCGCGCAACCGCAACGAAGTCGAGCTGCAGAAGTCGAACATCCTGCTGATCGGGCCGACCGGCACCGGCAAGACGCTGCTCGCGCAGACGCTCGCGCGGCTCCTCTCGGTCCCCTTCACCATCGTCGACGCGACGACGCTGACCGAGGCCGGCTACGTCGGCGAGGACGTCGAGAACATCATCCTGAAGCTGCTCCAGGCCGCCGGTGGCGACATCGAGAAGGCCCAGCAGGGGATCATCTACATCGACGAGGTCGACAAGATCTGCCGCAAGGACGAGAACCCGTCGATCACGCGTGACGTGAGCGGCGAGGGCGTCCAGCAGGCGCTCCTGAAGATCCTCGAGGGTACGGTCGCCAACGTGCCGCCGCAGGGCGGCCGCAAGCACCCGCACCAGGAGTTCTTCCAGGTCGACACGACCAACATCCTGTTCATCTGCGGCGGGGCGTTCGTCGGGCTGGAGAAGGTCATCGAGCGGCGGGTCGGCAAGAAGACGCTCGGCTTCAAGGCCGACGTCACCCACTTCCAGAGCAAGGACGTCGGCACGACGCTCGAGAAGATCGAACCGCAGGACCTGATCCGCTACGGGCTGATCCCGGAGTTCGTCGGCCGCCTGCCGGTCGTGGCGACCTTGCACGAGCTGGACCGCCCGGCTCTCGTCCAGATCCTGACGACGCCGCGCAACGCGATCACCAAGCAGTACATCAGGCTGCTCGAGTACGAGAACGTCAAGCTGCGCTTCACCGACGACGCCCTCGACGCGATCGCCGAGCTGGCGCTGGCCCGCAAGATCGGCGCCCGCGGCCTGCGGATGATCATCGAGGAGCTGATGCTCGACGTGATGTACACGGTGCCTGGCCAGAAGAAGATCCGCGAGTGCGTCATCACCCGCGAGGTCGTGGAATCGAAGGAAAAGCCGATTACGGTGATGGAGAAAGCCGGATAGGCGTCCGCATCCGGCCCGCGAGCGTCTCAAGATCACGGGCCCGGACTTGCGGCTCCGGCCGCGCCCGCCGCGGCGGGGGCGACCCGGCCGAACGGGGAGGACGCCTTCCCCGCCGCCTTGACAACTCACCCCCCATTCCCGACAACTGATTCATGGAAGTTTTCGAGACACTCCCGATCGTCCCGCTGCGCGATGTCGTCGTGTTCCCGCACATGATGATGCCGTTCGTCATCGGGCGGCCGTCGTCGATTCGGGCCCTGGAGCACGCGCTCGGCAAGGACAAGCGGATTTTCCTCGCCGCCCAGCACGATGCGGCGACCGACGACCCGCAGCCGGCCGACATCTACACGATGGGCTGCGTGGCCAACATCGTCCAGAGCCTGAAGCTGCCCGACGGCAACATCAAGGTGCTGGTCGAAGGGGTCGACCGCGGCCGCGCCGTGGAGTGGAAGGAAGACAAGGGCTTCTTCCGCGTCGTCGTCAAGGTCATCGCGCGTCAGCGTGAGACCGCCGGCGAAGTCGAAGCGACGATGACCCGCGTCGTGTCGCTGTTCGAGCAGTACGTCAAGCTCTCGAACAACCTGCACTACGACGCGATGATCGCCGCCGTCCGGGTCGACGACCCGGCCCGGCTGGCCGACACCATCGCCGCCCACATGCTGGTCGGCATCGAGGAGAAGCAGAACCTCCTCGAAATCGTCTCGCCGCTCGAGCGCCTGAACCGCATCGCGTCGGTGCTCGAAGTCGAGGTGGACAAGCTCCAGGTCGATCGCCGCATCCAGTCTCGCGTGAAGAAGCAGATGGAGAAGGCGCAGAAGGAGTACTACCTCAACGAGAAGATGAAGGCGATCCAGAAGGAACTGGGCCGCAAGGAAGACAAGGGCAACGAGATCGACGACCTCAAGAAGAAGATCGAGGACGCGCGGATGCCCAAGGACGTCGAGGAGAAGGCGATCCAGGAGCTGCGCCGCCTCGAGGCGATGCCGCCGATGTCGGCCGAGGCAACGGTCTCGCGCAACTACCTCGACTGGCTGATCGCGGTGCCCTGGCACAAGAAGACCAAGGAGAGCCGCGACCTCAAGCGCGCCGAGGAGATCCTCAACCAGGACCACCACGGCCTCGAGAAGATCAAGGACCGCATCCTCGAGTTCCTCGCGGTGCGCACCCTGGTCAAGAAGCCCAAGAGCACCATCCTGACGTTTGCCGGGCCTCCAGGCGTCGGCAAGACCTCGCTGGCCAAGTCGATCGCCAAGGCGACAAACCGCAAGTTCGTGCGGCTGTCACTCGGCGGCGTTCGCGACGAGGCGGAGATCCGCGGCCACCGGCGCACCTACATCGGCGCGTTCCCCGGCCAGGTGATCCAGATGATGAAGAAGGCCGGTTCGATGAACCCGGTCTTCCTGCTCGACGAAGTCGACAAGATGTCGATGGACTTCCGCGGCGATCCGTCGGCGGCGCTGCTCGAGGTGCTCGATCCGGAACAGAACAACTCGTTCCTCGATCACTATCTCGACGTCGAGTACGACCTGTCCAACGTGATGTTCATCTGCACGGCCAACGTGCTGCACACGATCCCGCAGGCGCTCCGCGACCGCATGGAAGTGCTGCAGCTCGCCGGCTACACCGAGCAGGAGAAGGTCGAGATCGCGCGCAAGTTCCTCGCGCCCAAGGCGGTCGAGAACGCCGGCCTGTCGGAGAAGAACATCGTCTTCACCGAGGACTCGCTCCGCACGATCATCCAGCGCTACACGCGCGAGGCCGGCGTGCGCAACCTCGAACGCGAGATCTCGTCGGTCTGCCGCAAGGTCGCCCGCAAGGTCGTCGTCGAGGGCAGTGCGTACTCCGAGGAGATCACGTCCGAGCAGGTGACGCAGCACCTGGGCGTGCCGCGCTACCGCGCGACGATGGTCGAGGAGACCAACGAGATCGGTCTGGCGACCGGCCTGGCATGGACCGAGGTCGGCGGCGAGATCCTCGTCACCGAGGCGACGCTGATGCCGGGCAAGGGTAAGCTGACGCTCACCGGCAAGCTCGGCGACGTGATGCAGGAGTCGGCCCAGGCGGCAATGAGCTTCGTGCGGTCGCGGGTGGACGAGTACGGCCTGCCCGCCGACTTCTACAAGGCGATGGACGTCCACGTGCACGTGCCCGAAGGCGCCATCCCGAAGGATGGGCCGTCGGCCGGCATCACCATCGCCACCACGCTGGTCTCGGCGCTGTCCAAGGTGCCGGTGCGCAAGGACGTGGCGATGACCGGCGAGATCACGCTGCGCGGCAAGGTACTGCCGATTGGCGGCGTCAAGGAGAAGGTGCTCGCGGCCCATCGCGCGGGCGTGAAGAACATCGTCCTGCCGAAGGACAACGAGAAGGATCTGGCGGACATCCCGAAGAACGTGCTCGACACGCTCAACGTGTACATGGTCGAAGCCATGGACGAGGTGCTGAAGATCGCGCTCGAGGGACCGCTGCCGCCGGGAATTCCGGCGACCACCGAGACGGCCGGCAAGCCGGCGGTGAGTGACGACGCCATCACGCACTGATGGAGGTGTGCGCGGCGCGGCCCCCAGCGGTCGCGCCGTGGCACCGGCGTCCGCCCCCCGCGGACAGCAGGCCGGCCGAGCCCGCCTCCTTCACACGCCTGTGGTCGTCTCACCTTGAAAGCTCTACCGGTGCAGTTCATCCGCAGCGCCGTGCGCGCCGCGGATCTGCCGCACGACCGTTCGCCGCAGTTGGCGCTCGTCGGCCGTTCCAACGTCGGCAAGTCGACGTTGATCAACGCCATGACCGGCACGCGGGTGGCGCGGACCAGCGCCGCGGCGGGCAAGACGCGGGAACTGAACGTGTACGCGGTGGAATACGGCCACCGCAACCTCCGCAACCTGTACCTGGTGGACCTGCCAGGGTACGGCTACGCGCGGGGGGGTGATGCCTCGGCGGAGATGTTCGCCGGGCTCACGTCGATGTACTTCGGCCGGCCTGCTCCGGGGGCGACAGCTCCCGGAGACGACGCAGGGTACGGCCCCACGGGCGCGCTGTTGATCGTCGACGCGCGTCATCCCGGGCTGCTCCAGGACCTTCGGGCCTGGGCGTGGCTCTCCACGCAGGACCTGGTGACCAACGTCGTGGCCGCCAAGATCGACAAGCTGTCGCGCACCGAACGGGTGCGCAATCTACGCGCATGGGAAACATCGCTGAACGCTCCGGTGACGCCAGTGTCGGCACACACCGGCGAAGGACTGGAAAACCTGTGGACCCGAATCGTCAGCCTGCTGACGCGGCGGTCGTGACGACACCCGCGTCGACCGACGCCACCCCGGCCCAGGACGCGCCGCCACCGGCCCCGCCGGAGGCCTCGGCCACCGAGGCCCCCGCCGCCGCCCCCGCGGCTCCCGCCCCGCCGTCTCCCGGCCAGCGTCAGCACCAGGAGCGCCGGGAGGGCCGGGAGGGCCGCCAGGACGGACGCGACGGCCGCCAACGTGACGGCAACCGCCAGCCGGGCGGCCGCCAGCAGGGTCGCGGCAACGAGGGCCGGGGCCAGCACGACGGCCGTCGCCACGAGAACCGTCATCCGCAGGGCCGCCAGCAACTGCCCATCCAGGACGAGGGCGCCGAGCCCGAGCCGCGGATGGTCAACGGCAAGCCGGAGGAGGTGCTCAACCTGTCGACGCTGAAGGAAATGAGCATGCAGCAGCTCACCCAGGTCGCCAAGGACCTGGACATTCCCGGCGCCACCGGCCTGCGCAAGCAGGAGATGATCTTCGAGATCCTCCGCGGCCGCGCCGAGAAGAGCGGGATGCTGTTCTCCGAAGGCGTCCTCGAGGTGCTGCCCGACGGCTTCGGCTTCCTGCGCGCGCCGGACTACAACTACCTCGCCGGCCCCGACGACGTGTACGTCTCGCCGTCGCAGATCCGCAAGTTCGACCTCCACACCGGCGACACGGTGAGCGGCCAGATCCGGCCGCCCAAGGAGGGCGAGCGGTACTTCGCGCTGATCAAGGTCGAAGCGGTCAACTTCGAGCCGCCCGAGCGGACGCGCGAGAAGATCTTCTTCGAGAACCTGACGCCGCTCTACCCGCAGGAGCGGATCACGCTCGAGACCAACGGCGACAACCTGTCGGCCCGCGTCCTCGACCTGATGACGCCGATCGGCAAGGG